>JAYVGJ010000401.1:0-2189 GCA_043772375.1 Raineyaceae bacterium
ATCCCAAATAAATGAACTTTCATATTCACCATTTGCGTAAATGGTGAGATTATATTTGTTTTTCTTTTGAGAACGCATATATTCTACAATAGGTGACCATATTTCATAATGACTTTTTGGTACAAAACGTAACAATTCTGTATTATCATTTTTATACAAGTATATTGCACCGCCACCAAAGCTTTGATTAGACATTACTTCCAAGTAACATTTTACATAATCCCAGTCTGAAATTACAGTTTCTAATTGAATAGCATTTTGTAGTTTTTCTACAAATAGGTTTATATTCATTCTTTTATGGGTTTTGAATTGTTATAGGTAAATTGGGAGGTGTGACTCCATTGTATTCATATGTTACTACAAACCTATCAGGTCTTCTCGTTCCATTGAATTGTGGTCTTATGTCCACTCTTACAGTTTGTGGTGGTATTGCAGGAGTAAGAACAACACCATTTCTAACTACTGCAGGTCTTCCTTTTGCTATTCTTTCCCATTCATCTTCCACGCTTTTCCAATCACCAGACCTATTAGTATTTAGCTCTTGTGGAAAATAATTGATTTGCTCTACTATGCCCTTAAAACGTGAGCCTATCATATGCCCACCATCATCAACGGCATTATTTGCACCGTTTTTAAAAAACTTTGCTTGTTGTAAAGATACCAAAAAAACTAGCAATTTTTTGCTAGCTTTTTTATAGTATTTAGGCGTTTTCTTCTCTCCACTCAAAAGAAACATCTCTATCAAAATCAAAATTATAACGCAACGCACCATTTTTGATATGAATAGTTGCTACATTCCATTTTGGAGATAGTTTTTCTTTTAGTTCTCCTTCATTGGTGAGATGATAAATATCTTCATATCTTTGTTTAGATACTTGATATCTGTATTCTCCGTACTCATCACCAATAGGTTCAGAGTGATGAATTACATTGTTTCCTGATTTTATTTCAATGCTTAAAGGCTCTACCTTACCTGATTTGAACGAAATAATTACCATAATATCTTCCCAAGCAATAGAAGAACCCTCTTCATCAAAGAAAATATCACAATTGTCTATTTCTTGATGGATAAGATGAAATAGACCTTTAGCATCTTTTTTAAATTCTTCTAAATATGCCTCATTATCCCAAATAAACGAGCTTTCATATTGACCAGAGGGGTAAAGTACAAACTCCCAAATATTCCAACGTGTGGAAACATCTTTTTGACATTCTTGATGGAAAATATTAAAATTATCTATTTCTAATTTTGCGTATTGAAATACTTGTATGGTTTCACTACCTTGATAAGGTTTATAATGCCCTGTTTCATCTAAGTAAGGAGTTACAATTTGATTATTTTTATATATCTCATATCTCCTTCTTGTTGAGCCAAAATAAGTGCTGTAATCTTCAACTTGAATAAATTTATCCCAGTCATATTCCTCAAAAGAAGAGCAGAGAATTTCAGCCCACTTTTTTGAATAATCTTCTTTTGTTTCATTAAATTCTTCTTTTGTCATTGTTTTTTTATGGGTTTGCTATGATAAATGTTAAACCTCCTATTACTGCCGTAGGTATTGGTAGGGTATTTACAGGACGAGTTGGTGGCACTCTTTGCGGCACGTTATTATATTCATACTGCACTTCAAACCAGTCAGGTCTTTTGCTTGTAGCACTTGGAAAATGCGGTTGTATGTTTACTTTTACAGTACCAGTTGGTTGTGTTGCCCAGTCATCCCTTTCCATTCTATACCACGTTCCGCTACTATTGGTTGCTCCGTGCTGTGAGTGATAGTTGATTTGTTCTACTGGTCCATCAAATTGTGAGCCTATCATATGCCCTCCGTGGTCTACTGGTGACATTACACCATCTTTAAAATGTTTTGCTTGTTCCTGTTGAATCCTATCTCTGCCACGTGGGTTATTCCTCAATGTAGCTTCTATTTGCCTGACACGTCCTTCTGTATCTGTTGTGTAGGTGATAAAATCTGCCGCATAAACTACCTTATAAACTGCATTTGGAAGTAGTGGAACTACATTTAAGAAATTATTGGTTTGATTAAGTGAATAGCCCAAACCATTATTTATGCCTACTGCTGGCACACAAGCTGAAATTATATTAGTGGTTGCAGTTGCTCCTGTACCTGTTTGCGTAATTTGGTTAGTGAAAGTATTAGAAGTAACCGTAATATTATATGCGCCATTAA
>JAYVGJ010000402.1:0-3150 GCA_043772375.1 Raineyaceae bacterium
AAACAAAAATGAGTGTCAAGCGAAAAAGAAAAAAGGCACATAGGAATAATGACTACTTAAAAAGTATTATTGTGCCAAATTAGATGCGTAAGCCCTAAAAAATACTTATTGTAATGCAATTTAGGGGTATTTTTATTTTAAATTCCCTCAAAAAAATCACTTATATAAATAAAGAAAAGTTGGTTTTTATCCCCAATACTGGCATTACTTAGATAACGACATTGGTAAATTGTATGCATCAACTTTGGTATTTGTATTAAAACCCTGAAAGGGTTTAATATTCATAGCCGTGACTAGCACTTGCTAGTGTCGTACTTACGGAACTCCGTAACAATGTATTAAAAAACCACTTAACAACGTAATCATTTAATTGTCAAGATTTTGTATTAATTCACAATTCATAATTCACAATTTTTTATTCTTCTATAATATCACCTCTGCTGATACTCAAAATAACACCTAAAGAAATCCCTGTAAAAAGCAAAGAAGTGCCACCCATACTCAAAAGAGGCAAAGGCAACCCTGTGGTAGGCACAAGCCCAACAGTTACGCACATATGCGTCATAGCTTGTACGACAAGGCTAAAAGCAAGTCCTGCGCTCAAAATTCCCCCAAAAGCCCTATTACTTCGTGCCATAATAATCATTCCACGATATAAAAGTGCTAAATACATAAAAAGCACTGCTGCTGCCCCAATCATACCATATTCTTCTACTACAATGGCATAAATAAAGTCTGAAAAAGGGTAGGGGAGGTAGTTGCGTTGGTCACTTTGTCCAGGTCCTTTGCCCGTAATGCCACCTCCTGCAATAGCTACATAGGATTGTTCCATCTGAAAACCTTGTTTGTCAGCGTTCAAAAAGGCTTCTATACGGTTCATTGCAGTTCTGCCACGTTGCCCAAAAGTGAGTGCAGCCCCAATGGAAATACTCCCTACAATAACCAGAATGAGAAAATACCTCACAGGCACACGCCCAATGAACATTACAAGCATACAGGTAAAAAATAACATCATAGCATTAGAAAAATTGCTATAACCTATCAAAGCACAAATAACACTTACCCAGCCAAGCATAGGAAGGATAGTTTGTTGTATGTTTTCAATATCTTGCTGTTTGCGAGAAAGCATAGTGGCAAGATGCGTAATGAGGGCAAGTTTTGCCAAATCAGAAGGCTGAAAAGTTTGGTTGATGAATGGTATTGTTATCCAACGTGAGGCTTCGTTTATCCTCACCCCAAAAAACATAGCATAAATCAAAAGTGGAACAGAAATATACAAGGCAATCATAGAAACACGAGCATAATAGCGGTAATCTATGCGGTGCGCTATCCACATCACCACAAGTGCCAAAACTACCAATCTTGCGTGACGAAAAAGGTACACACTTGCATCACCCTCCATTTGCTTGTAAGCAATGGTTTGAGTGGCACTATACACAACTAAAATACTCAAAATACTAAGCCCCAAGACAATACTCCAGATGATAATATCACCTTTAAAGTGCTTTCCTAGTTGTTTTGATAAGATTTTTTCCATAATGTTTATTGTATGGGAATTTTTGCATTGATGTCAATGTTGCCAAACATATCTGTTGGAATATCTAAAGAAGCCATACAAGGTAGTCGGAATTTTTGAGCAAAAGGAATAAATGTTTTAGTATCAGAAGTAAGAATAACATCTAATTGTCCTAGATTATGTCTTATTTTGGCACTAGCAACAATTTTTAGGTCATCTAAAAGCCATTGACGAGAGGACATTATACCATTTTCTTTGAGTGTTTTTGCTAATTCTGCCATAAACTGGTTTTTTTGTCCTTCACCCAAATATTTTGTTACATCTTTTTGTAAGAGAGTTGCGGTAGAAGCATTAAAATCTATAAATTCTACACTACGAAACAATCCTATCATTTCTGCAATGATATTATCTTCAAGTCTGCCTCTGTTTAGCTCTGCAAGAGTGATAGCAGAGATACAGAAAGTTATATCTTTTATTTCAGATAAAATTTTATCAAATAATTTCTGTACTTTCTCTATTCTATCTTGTTGAGGTTGATTTTTAGCATATTTTGTAGCCTCAGACAGATAATCAATAATAACAGAAGTATCCAAAAATACATATTTCCAATCTTTAATTGCTTTTATTTGTATCATTTAGTCAATTTTAGTCTACTAATTCATTACTAATTTTCTTCAAATTCTTCTTCATAATCTTGTATCTCGCTTAATTCAGCCCTATATTTTTCTTTAAATTCTTTTAGACTTTTTAAGAAATTCTCACTTGACATTACTTCAAAATTTTCTAAAACAGCACTTTTTACTTCCATTGTACTAAAATCTACTTTTTTCTTGACATAAAAACGCAGTTTTTCTTTTTTGAAATAAGGGAAAAGTATTTTTTCTTGTGTGGGTGTGATTTCCACATCATAAGTGTTATTATTGATATGAATAGTAGATTTCCCATCAACTTCTTTTCCACCAATAGAGGTAATAATCCCGCTCAAAGAACCTGTTTCGTAATAAAAATCAACAGTTTTCTTGATTTCTACACGAGTAATTAGTTTTGGGCTTTCTTGTTTAGCTGGATTTTGACCAAATACAGATACACCTGGATGCTTATCCAAATAAGCATTTAATTCTTTGACATAGCTTTGTTGGTTTTTATCAAATCCACTAATGTTTTTTTCACTAATTTTATTATGTATTTCCTCAATTCCTACTAATTCAAGCGGATTTTCAGTAGTAAATTCTATGCCATAAGAAGCAGAAATAATATTGCTTAAAACAAAATTGCCTTTGATACTTTTTTGCAAAGCATTAGTAATACGCAAAAAATCTTCAAAAAGAAGCCCATTTTCTGCGCTGAATGTATGATTTTCATCATCAAATTTCAGTATATATTTGTAGTAGCTCATATTATTTAGTACAAAGGTAGTTTTTTTAGGAATAGCACAATAATTATTCCAAAATTTTGCTAAAATTATTACGTAAATTTAATAGGCTACTCCGTCATATTTTTGAGGTGCAAAATAATAAGTGACGTATTGCAAATAAATTGTTGCTGTAAAAGTTCCGTTGCAAAATAGTGTCTTGTTGTTTGGTGGGGACACCAAACAATGTTATAACCCACGTTTGGTGTCCCCACCAAACGTT
>JAYVGJ010000403.1:0-1637 GCA_043772375.1 Raineyaceae bacterium
ATAAAATTTATTTTTTAATTTATATTATTGATAATCAAGTGATTATACTATCCAAAATAATTTCTATAAATCTGCAACGGAACTTTTACAGTAACAAAAACTTTGCAGTCTGCAAATCTGAAAGATATTAGTTTTTTAGAGAAAATGCCCAGTCTAGAAAATGTTAGTCTTTCCGCATATTTTAGAAATCAAAAGAAAAAATTACAAGAAAAAATGCCTAAAATCAATTTTTATTTTAGGTAAACGTAACTGTTTAGGTTGTATTTTGTGTGTTGTTAGGTGTTTCCACCTGATAACAAATGCGCTTTTAAGCATTTTTGCGGTTTATTGAAGTCAGGTGGAAACACCTGACTTCACAAGGACAAAGTTTATTTTGAATTTAACAAGATTTTTTAGTAATTTTGTATGAAACTCTCAAAGAAAAGTTACTAGAAAAATCTCTAAAAATCTTTCAAAACCCTAAAAAATGCGAATAATAGTTCCTATGGCGGGCTTAGGCAAGCGTATGCGCCCACACACACTCACCACACCAAAACCTCTTATTCCTATTGCAGGAAAACCCATTGTACACCGTCTGGTAGAAGATATTGCTAAGGTTTGTGGACAAAAAGTAGAAGAAGTAGCCTTTATTATTCACCCTTCTTTTGGGGCGGAAGCAGAAAAAAACTTGATTTTAGTCGCTGAAAAAATTGGCGCAAAAGGCACTATTTTTTATCAAACAGAGGCACTAGGAACAGCTCACGCTATTATGTGTGCAAAGGCATCTTTAGTAGGAAATGTGGTTGTGGCGTTTGCTGATACACTTTTTAAAGCTGATTTTACGCTTGATGCTAATAAAGATGGCATTATTTGGGTACAGAAAATTGATAATCCTAGTGCTTTTGGCGTGGTAAAACTCAATGAAAATCAAGAGATTACGGATTTTGTAGAAAAACCGACTACTTTTGTGTCTGATTTGGCTATTATTGGGATTTATTATTTCAAAGATGGTGAATATTTGCGCAAAAATCTACAATATTTATTAGACAATAATATTACGGAAAAAGGTGAGTATCAACTTACTAACGCCTTAGAAAATATGAAAGCGGAAGGTGCAAAATTTGCTATTGGTGAGGTTCACGAGTGGCTAGATTGTGGCAACAAAGACGTTACGGTACAGACAAATGCCCGTTATTTGGAGTTTTTGCAGTCGGCAAACGTAGAACTTGTGGCAAAATCCGCTAAAATAATCAATTCTGTCATTATTGCGCCTGTTTTTGTGGGAGAAAATGCAGTAATAGAAAATGCTGTCATAGGTCCTCACGTATCTGTCGGTGCAGGCACGAAAATTGCAGGTAGTATCATCAGCAATGCCATTATTCAAGAAAATTCTGCTATAAAAAATGCTCATATCACCAACTCTATGCTAGGAAATTTTGTTGTGTTGGAAGATAGCCCAAAAGAAGTAAGTTTGGGAGATTATAGCAATATTTTGAAATAGATTTTGATATATTTTCAACATTTGCAGTATTTTTTATTTGTATTAAAATCCTGAAAGGATTGTTGCTGTAAAAGTTCCGTTGCAAAATAGTGTCTTGTTGTTTGGTGGGGACACCAAACAATGTTATAACCCACGTTTGGTGTCCCCACCAAACGTT
>JAYVGJ010000404.1:0-1864 GCA_043772375.1 Raineyaceae bacterium
AACGTTTGGTGGGGACACCAAACGTGGGTTATAACATTGTTTGGTGTCCCCACCAAACAACAAGACACTATTTTGCAACGAAACTTTTACAGCAACAAAATATTTACTTACTTTGTTCTGAAAGTAAAAAATTACTATTTATTGATTTAAAGGGCAATAAATTTCCGCCACTTACGCCTAAAAATTCCAATGAATTTGGCGTGAGAATTGATTTTTAGTTTTTTTTAAGAAATTTTTGTTTGGATTTATTAAGTTTAAAATGTATTTTTGTGGTAGTATTTCTGTAATACAATAAAATAATCATAATGAAAAAACTAATCTTAATATCTCTAAGCATTTTGATTATTACCAATGGTTTATCTGCACAGGATAGAATGGATAAACTTTCTGATAAAATTGATAAGTTGACAGAACAAGTAGCAGAAACTAATAAACAAATATTAGAAACTAACAAGCTAGTGGCAGAACTTGCTAAACAACAAGCAATTACCGCCACGAAAGTAGAGAGTATAGATAAACGTATTGATAGTTTAGAAAAATCTATTGAAAAGCGTTTGGATATGCAAAGTAACTTCGTGATGATTATAATGGGTTTGCTTGCAGTGCTTATTGGAGCTATTTTCTGGGACAGAAGAAGTACTTTAAAACCATTTGAAACTAAAACTGATGACCTGCAAAAAGAAGTAAATTTACTCAAAGAAAGAGAAACGAAAATGGAGCTTTACATCAAGCAAATCAGCCAAATAGACAACCGTTTTGCACCTTTTAATCCGTAAGAAGTTTATAAAATCTAATAAAAAATCAGTCATATTTTAACCAATATTGCTGATTTTTGATGTGCTTAAAGAAATATTTTTTTACTTTGTTCTGAAAGTAAAAAATCATTATTTAATTGATTTTTTAGGGGATTTTAGATAATTTTTCATAAAGTGGAACAATTTTTGTTGTTGCTTCGTAAAACATTTTTGAATTTCCTTTAACTTAATTCGTTTTCACCTAATTTTCTTATATGAAAAATCACTTTTTTTCTTTGCTGACTACTGTCCTTTTTGTGGCTACTTTGCTTTCTTGCAAAAAAACGCCCGAACCAACACCTGACCCTGTTTCAGTAACTGACATTGATGGTAATGTCTATCCTGTGGCAAAAATATGTGGGCAATTCTGGATGACGGAAAACCTAAAAACTACAAAATATAATGATGGCACAATCATTCCTACATCATTAAGTAACACCGCTTGGGAAGCTACTACAACAGGAGCTTATGGCATTTATAATGACGCAAGTGCATCTAACACCACTTATGGAAAACTCTATAATTGGTATGCCGCAAACAGCACAAAACTTGCTCCTGTGGGCTGGCACGTAGCTACAGAGGCAGAATGGCAAGCACTTGTAACGTGTTTGGGTGGTACTACGGTTGCGGGAGGGAAGATGAAAGCAACTTCCGTTTTATGGCAAGCACCAAATACAGGAGCTAGTAATAGTAGTGGTTTTAATGCTTTGCCAAGTGGCTTTAAAGGGTCAAGCGGTAGTTATGGTTCTCTTGGTGCAGTTGCTTATTTTTGGGGTTCTAACCAAAGAAGTATAACGCAAGGAGAGTATTTAGTGTTAAATAATGATTTTGCAAGTGTTGCTTTCAATGGCGCAAACAAAACATTTGGTTATTCCGTGAGATGTATAAAAGACTAAAAAAATAAAAAATTGATAACGAACAGTCAAGGTTTTTTTAGGACTTTGGCTGTTTTAGAGTTTATGAATAATTCCATTTTTAACCACCCCTAACCCCAGTAATGTTAATTTCTGATTAATATTGTTCTCCAAGTGGAAATAATACATTGCTCTATGTTCCGTAGGTACGACCTA
>JAYVGJ010000405.1:0-1839 GCA_043772375.1 Raineyaceae bacterium
ATTAGCTTGTCCGTTGAGTATATTAGCTTGTCCGTTGAGTATATTAGCTTGTCCGTTGAGTATATTAGCTTGTCCGTTGAGTATATTAACTTGTTTTTATTATTATTGAATGAATTGATACGCTGGCAAAGTCAAAAACTCTTCAAATTTTTCCTGTAAAACAAGGTCATTAAACATTTTGATAGCAATATTAAACTTACCTTTTTCGTATTTTTCTGTTCCAAATAATAGTTTGATTTTCTCTATTTCACCTTCTCTAAAACTTTCATAAAGTTCCTTACTGATTATTCTACCATCATTTAAGGCTGATTTTGTCTTAATCCATTGCCAAATTTGCGTTCTAGAAATCTCTGCTGTTGCGGCATCTTCCATAAGGTTGTAAAGTGCGGCAGCTCCAACGCCATTCAACCAGCTTTCAAGATACAAAATGCCAACATTGATATTCATTCGTAAGCCTTCCTCTGTAATAGTGCCTTGCGGAAGTTCCAAAAGCATCTGTTCAGTGCAAGAAAAATCTTCTCTTGTTTTGGTTTCAATTTGGTTGGGCGCAGGCATTTTCTCGTTAAAAATCTTCATAGCCACATCTACAAGGGCGGGGTGAGCTACCCAAGTGCCGTCATGTCCATCTGTTACCTCACGTAATTTGTCGGCAGCGACTTTGTCAAGGGCTTTTTGATTTTCAGTTTCGTTGTTTTTGATAGGAATTTGTGCAGCCATTCCGCCAATAGCGTGAACTTTACGTTTGTGGCAGGTCTGTATGACGAGTTGCGTGTAGGCACGAATAAACGGCACAGTCATAGTAATTTGCCCTCTTTCTGGGAAAATATAGCCTTTTATATTTTTGAATTTTTTGATAAAAGAAAAAATATAATCCCATCTTCCACAATTCAGCCCTGCGCTGTGGTGGCGCAATTCAAATAAAATCTCGTGAAGTTGGAAACTCGCCAAAATAGTTTCTACCAAAACGGTTGCTTTGATGCTTCCTTGCGGAATATTTAGGTAATCTTGCGCAAAAATAAACACGTCATTCCACAAACGAGCCTCCAAATAACTCTCTAATTTTGGAAGATAAAAATACGTTCCACTACCATTTTCAGACAAATAAGCAATGTTATGAAAGAAATACAAGCCAAAATCAAACAAACTTGCGCTCATATTTTCACCATTGACGACAACATTTTTCTCTTCCAAATGCCAGCCTCTTGGTCTTACCATTAGCGTGGCTACTTTTTCGTTGAGTTTATAGACTTTCCCGCTTTCGTTAGTGAACGAAATAGTCTTTCTAATGGCTTCTTTGAGGTTGATTTGCCCTTCAATGTTGTTTGCCCAACTAGGAGAATTGCTGTCTTCAAAATCCGCCATAAAAACTTTTGCGCCAGAATTAAGGGCATTGATAATCATTTTGCGCTCCACAGGACCAGTTATTTCAACTCGTCTATCTTGCAAATCTGCAGGAATAGTGCCAACTTGCCAACTACTCTCACGAATACTTTGCGTTTCTGGCAAAAAATGTGGTAGTTTTCCGTTGTCAATTTCCTGCTGAACTTCCTTTCTTTTTTCCAATAATGCTAGTCTTTTAGCATTAAATTGCTTTTGCAACGCCTGCACAAAAGCAAGCGCATCAGGAGTAAGAATATCAGCATATTCAGGAGCGAAAACGCTTTTTATTTCAATATCTTGCATATTTATAATTAGGAATTAGAAATTAAAAATTAAAAATTATAGATTCTTGTATTCATTCATTTTGCTACCGTACACAATTTATTATTTGGTCAAATCTCCTTGGTTTGTGTCCCCACAAACCAACAATTACGGCAAATAATGTATTTTTATCCATAA
>JAYVGJ010000406.1:0-7004 GCA_043772375.1 Raineyaceae bacterium
ACTTGGCGAGGCAAATGTGCCTACTCTTCCAGAGGAAAGTATTGTTACAGATGAAGAAAAAACGTATATTTTTATCTCAAAAGGGAAAAAACAAGAAAAGGATAAAACTACAAATAGTACAATTATGAACTATCATTTTGAGAAATTGGAAGTGCGTACAGGCGTTAGTGAAAACGGTTTTGTGGAGGTAATTTTTGATATAAAAAATGACAAAGATTTTGACTATAAAACTGCTCAAATTGTCTTAAAAGGCGCAAATTCATTACTTTCTCAAATGAAAAATGCTGCAGAAACAGGTGACGAACCACACGGACATTAACTAGCCCAAGCTAATCTTGTAAAATGTCAAATAAGTTTAATTGCTTGATTATTAAGTAATTAAACTTATTGAGCATTTTGACTGATTTTACAAGATAGGGTGTGCCAAAGAATTCCCAGTCTGAACAATTAGCTCCGCAAAATATGGGATTGTCTTTGTTTTAGATAATTCAAACTCTCTTCGTCTAAAAGTTGCATATTCTGGTATATAGTCTTCTATATCATCAACATGTGTATCAACATTTTCATCAATTTCAGTATAAAAGTCCAAATATCCACAAAATTGACTAAGTAAATAGTTTCTTAAATTCCAACCCGTTACTACAGTGTCTGAACCCCAAACTGACAATAGAGGTCTATCTTGAAGCGCAATATCACTTACCAAAAAAGTATGTCCTGTTATAGGAATAAGTTTAGGTGTTTTATCAAACCAATTAGAAAATATAATTTTTCTATCTTCTTCTGATTTAGGTCTTTCTCCCCAAGATTTTAACCAATATCTACCATTTACATCAGACAAGATAGTTTCAAATGTCCAGTTTAGCATTTTATTGATTTTTGTTTCATCTTCTAACCAATTATAAAAATAAGAAGATGATATAATCTCGCCATCATCATCTTTATACTTTTCTTTACGGTCTACTGCGTGTAAAATTCTTAGAAATTCCCTGTGTTCTGGCATAAATTTAACGGAATATTTATGCTCAATTTCATCAATTTGATTATCTGTTAATCCAATCCATTTTGCACCAATCCAATCTATGCAATCATAACCATCACACGTTGTTAGTGCATTTTCACCCCAATATTCTTCTGTTGTTTCTTTTATCCAAAGCAACAATTCTGTATAATTTTCAGGTATTTTAAGCATATTTAAGAAATTATCTTTAAAACATTTTACTTGCACAACGCCTGCACTTCTTGTGCGCTAGGTATGCTCATATAAGAGAATTTACCTTTTACAACACCATCTTTGAGTATCATAATGCCAGGACTTGTGCGTATCATTGTTTTAAGCACTTTTCCGTCCATTCCGTAAGCAGGAAAAGCCAAACGGTATTCGTGGCGTACTGCTTCCATTTGCCCAGTGGAGTTGGTCAAAAGCCACGTTTCTATGTTCATTTTTTTGAGTTCGTCTGCTAATGTACCTACATTTTTGAGACTTTGCAAATGAGATTTTTCTAAGTCAGGCACTAAAATAAGCAACCTATTTCCTTTAAAAAGTTTTTGTGTAAGGCTAGTATCTGCGCCTGTAACCGCAAAATCAGTAACTTTTGCTTTTGCTTCTGGATTTAGGAGTTCTTTATCATACGACTTGTATTTATAAGTCAAAGTATCATTAAATTTATCTTCCCAAGCCTCACTTTGCTCATCTTTTTGTGTTTTGAGATTAGTAAAAACGTATTTTTCTTTGCTATATCTCAAAGGTTCTGATGGTTTCATTTGTGCAGGAATGCTGTTTCCAACCTTATAGGGCAACAAATCAATAGGCGGAAGATAATAAATAGCATACAATCCAAGTCCAAAACAAGCAATATTATTCACAATATCAATTCTTGCGCCCCATTGTGAGGATAAATTTGGTATAATTTTTTTCTGTTGAATAAATAAAATCCCAATCAAAACAACTAAAACAATATCTTTAAAGAAAGATTCTACAGGTTTTAGCTTGATAGCATCACCAAAACAACCGCAATCTGTTACTTTATTGTAGTGCCACGAGTAGAAAGTAAGGAAAGTAAAAAACAAAACCATCAAAAACAACGCCCAAATAGTAAAGCGAGTGCGGTAGCCTGTGAGCAGATTAACGCCCAAAATGACCTCCAAAGCGCACATCAAAACAGAAAAAATAATGGCATAATCACGCAAACCATACATAAATTTGCTTAGTGTAGTTTCTTTGATTTGGTCGTTTGGGATGGGTTGTGCTTGCCCGTTGATAACAATTTGTGCAGGCTTATCTTTGAGGTCGTCTGCAAAAACCTCAAAATATTCTTCTAATTTAATTTTTGTACCTACTGGGTCGTTTAGTTTGATAAGTCCAGAAAAAATAAATAATGAGCCAACAAGTAGAATAATGATTTTATTGATAATTTTCATAGAAATGATATTTTTTAGAAGTAAAAGCCCCTAAATCCCCAGAGGGGACTTTAATACAGTTATTTTGTATTTCTCTCCTCTTTAAGGTTGTGGCAATTTTTTAAATTGTTGATATTTTATTTGATGTAATACACTGTTTATCAAATAATTACACTTGTATTTTTTTACAAAAGGTCTATTTAAAAATAATATTAAAAACTGCCTTTGTTGGTGTTTTAGCGCAGCGACACCAACAAAGAACTTGGGCAAACTAGCGGAAGGCTTGTATTTTTCGTTTGTGTGTATTGTTCTACGTAATTCGTTGTTGGTGTCGCTGCGCTAAAACACCAAACAACGGAGATTCTTTTTGATACCTTTTGCAGAACAATAACGCTTTAATTATTTGATTATCAAGCTATTACATATCTTTTCTTATCAACAAATTAAATAAAATAAGCACCTTCAAAAAAAGAAGATGCTTTTTGAAATCTTAATAATTTTGTAACTAATTTTATAAATACAGGAATAGTGCTATTTCTGTTGTTCATTTTGTATTTAACTCACAACTGAAAACTCACAACTGAAAACTCACAATTCATAACTTACGAAAGTAAATATTTACTTTGAATAGTAAGTATTGTATCATCAATATTTTTGGCGGCAATTGCTTCTCCAATAGTCGCAAATTCCCAATTTCCGTTGGGCTTGCGTATCAATTTACCCATTACCATAGACACATATCCTTTAAAAGAGGCATCACCAGAAAGGTTAAAAGTAGCAAAAACAGATTGTACACGTGTTGGCGTGCCTTCAAAAATCCTAATTTTAGAGTAAGGAATATCTGCAAAATCTTGGTTATTATAAGAATTGAGATAGAAAACAATACTTGTTACCTTTGGATTTACTTGATTAAGTTTGATTTGGATAACTTCGTTATCAAAGCCGTCATCTCCATCTGTGTCGCCATCTCTGTCGTCTCCGCTATGTATGATAGCACCATCACGTGAGCGCAATTTTTTGTAATAAACCGTTTCAATAATAGCATTTTCTTTGCCATCTTGTTCACCATAAGTAGTAACACTACCATCTAAATCAACGGCAATGGTTTCTTTGAAAAGTCCAAAAAAGGCAGGTTTTTTGATAGACCCCCAATTTAGCCCAATACAAACTTCTTCTAGTTTGTGTCCGTCTTTTTCTAAAGAAATTCTACTTCCTTTACTAAGATTGATACCCGTTTTTTTATTAAGTTCTATAGACATTTTTTTGATGTATGATGTGTGATGTGTGATATTTGATGTATAATATATGATAATAGTGTATTTTATGATGTAGTAATATGATGCAAATAATGTATTTACATCATATATCACACATCATATATCACACATCAGAAAAAAGTTATGCGTACATATCCACGTAGCCTTGTAAGCCTTTGTTTGAGCCTATGCCAGAGGCAACAAAAATCCATTCTCCATTTTCTCTTTTCAAACGTCCAAATTCTATGTCTGTATTGTCTGGATAGTTAGCGTCAAGGTCGTAGCGCAAGATTTCACGTTTTGTAGCCACATCAACCATACGAATATAGGCATCAGAAAGCATACCAAAGTTAAATTTTTTGGTGCTTGCCTCGTGTATGCTCACGACAAGCAAAATCTCTGAAATATTGTTAGAAATAAGGTCAAGGTTAGCCAAAATCATTTCATCATCTTCATCACCTACACCTGTACGGTTGTCGCCTGTGTGTTGCAAACCGCCATCAGGAGATTTTAGGTTGTTGTAAAAAATGAAATATTCATCAGATGGGAGTTTGCCCGTAGGACCTACCATAAAGACAGAAACGTCCAAATCTAGTGAATTGCCCGCTTTTACTTCCCACCCTAAGCCCAACATTATTTTTTTGAGTGTTGGCTCTGTTTTAGTGAGGTTAAATGTACTTCCTTTTTTGAGTGATATAGCCATTTTTTAGGTAAAATTTTATGGTTTGTTAATGTTGATTAATAATAATTGTGTAAAAATAAACTTCTTTTTTGTTAAAACAAAAAACTATTCCTAAAAATCTGTATTTTTGTAAATATTTTTATAGATATTTTCTGATTTATGCTATTTCTAGCGTTATTATGGCTTTTTTATTGATTAAAAATCTTACTGATGTTCGTATCAAAATTATTCCGAAATTTTCTATTCTAAAAAATTTGCAAGAGAATTTTATAGATGTTAGCCACGCTTGTGGAGGCAAAGGGCGTTGTGTCACTTGTAAAATGCAGGTTTTGGAAGGTGAAAATATGCTTAATTTGCCCACAAATGCAGAACAGAATTTTAGAGAACAAAAACTTTTGAAAAATACAGAACGGCTTGCTTGTCAAGTTTTTATGAATAATTTAGAAGATAAAAATAATTTTGATATTGAAAAGGATTTAATAATTAGTGTCCCCAAAGAAACACAATTACCACATTTAGAGTACTTGGACTGATTTTCAATACATTGCTCTACGTTCCGTAAGTGCGACTTACGGCTATTATTGTTAAATCCTTTCAGGATTTTAATACAATTCACAATTCACAACTCACAACTCATAACTATCTTGCGTTATTTTATACAAATTGCTTACAAAGGAACAGCTTACAATGGCTGGCAAATTCAGCCCAATGGGATTACAGTACAAGAGAAAATACAAAAAGTGCTTTCAACTACTTTGCGCCAAGAAATTGAACTTGTGGGAAGTGGACGCACAGACACAGGCGTACACGCCAGTCTGCAAGTAGCACATTTTGACACAGAAAAAATGCTAACTAACCAAAATTTGCGCCAATGGAACGGAATGTTGCCCAAAGACATCAGTATCAACAATATAGAAGAAGTAAATCCTACTGCTCACGCTCGTTTTGATGCTACTTTGCGCAGTTACGAATACCGTATTTGTTTGAAAAAAACACCTTTTTTGACTGATTTAGCCTATTTTTATCTAGGAAAAACAGACATTGATTTAATGAATTTGGCAGCTAAACAACTTTTGGAACACAAAGATTTTGAATGTTTTAGTAAGGTAAAAACGCAAAAAGATAATTTTCTGTGTCATATAACTATTGCAGAATGGGTAGAAGTGGATAACTTATTGATTTTCAAGATTTCAGCAAACCGTTTCCTGCGTGGAATGGTGCGTGCCATTGTAGGAACTTTGCTAGAAATAGGCGCAGGCAAACGAAATTTTGAAGATTTTGCGCAAATTCTTACCTCAAAAAACCGACAAAAAGCAGGACACGCAGCACCACCAGAAGGGCTTTTTTTGGTTGATGTGAGGTATTCTTAAGTAATTGTGAATTTTCAAAATATTGATTAACGCTTGATTTGGTTACCACAATAACGTTTGTGCAACACGAATGTATAACAACCTACTTATCAAATCTTAGTTGGTTATTGATTCTGTCTTAAACGCTAAAAAGGCTATTTTTATCAAAAAATAAAATAAAAATTTGGTGTATTCATTTTAAATCCTACCTTTGTGAAATTATTTTGAAAAATGCAGGTTTCTAAAACATTTTTCCTAGTGCTTTTCTATAACGCATTTCCATTATATTTTCTGATTTTTTCCTAAAAATCTCCAAAAATCCTCCATTAAAACTTACTACGTTTTTGGTTCATCAGCCTAAAAACGCATTTAAAAGGCATTTAAACGCATTTCCTACCTTATTTCGTAATTTATGTACAACATTGATGAGCTAAACCTCAAACTTCTTTCAGAACTTAAAGAAATAGCTGACACCTTCCAAGTCAATACCAAAAAACTCACTAAACAAGAACTTGTTTATAAGATTTTGGACGAACAAGCAAAACTCCCAGATGACAAATTTGCTATCCAAATTCAAGAAAAAACTTATGATGAAATCCTCTTAGATAATGGCACAGAAAAGCTAGAGGAAGACCCAAAACGCAAACGTATCAAAAGGCAAAACGTCCAACCTACCACAAATGAAGAGGTTTCTGTCAATGAAAATGACGTTTTGGAAACAGAAATAAAACCTATTTCTTCTGAAAATTCAGAAAATAATAAAGAAGATTTAAAGGAAAAATCAGACGAAAAAATAGGTAACAATTCAAAGGAAATTCCAAAAGATAAAATTTTCGTGAAACATCACCAAAATAAAAAACATCTTGAAAGTACGAATAATTTAGAAAATTCTGATAACCAAAATTCAGAAAATCAAAATACTGATAATCAATCTGAAAATCAAAATACTGATAATCAATCTGATAATCAAATGGTTGAAACGGAATTAAAAACTGTTACAAACATTTCTACAAATGCTGTTCCAAAAGAACACAAAAACCCCAATCAACACAACAAAAACCCTAATCATAACCAAAATCTGCAGAAAAAACGTGATAGTTTGCGTGATTTTGATGGCACAATCAGCAATATGGGCGTGCTTGAAATGATGCAAGACGGCTATGGTTTTTTGCGCTCTGCGGATTATAATTATTTGTCAAGCCCTGATGATATATATGTTTCACACTCTCAAATCAAACTTTTTGGCTTGCGTGTGGGTGATACGGTGAAAGGTTTTGTACGTCCTCCAAAAGAAGGTGAAAAATATTTTGCGCTTTTGCG
>JAYVGJ010000407.1:0-1744 GCA_043772375.1 Raineyaceae bacterium
ATTGCAAAGCATAGCAACTGAAATATGGAACAATACATTGTTTGACGTAATTCGTTGTTGGTGTCGCTAACGCTAGAACACCAACAACGGCGGAAAAAACCAAATCTTGCTTTATGCCACTCGTGGAAATCTTGTAGATAAAAAAGCAGAACTTATTGTTATTCGTCTTACTGATAACGCCACAAGTGCGCCAATACTGCTTGCAAGTTTAGATTACCCAGAAACAGACAACTACAACGGTGGGGAATTACAGATTTCTGCAGATGGAAAACAACTGCTTTGGTATCATTTGGGGCAAAGAGCAGCGTTTTTTGATTACCAACACGTAAAACCCTATAGTTTTGCCCTTAGTGAAAATATGGCTACGGTACTAGGTAATGGCACATTTATTGGGACTACAAGCAATATTTTTACTTTGCAAAGCAAAGCTAGCATAGATATTGACCAATCCGCTGTTATTTATTTTACACAAAAAGACCTCGCAGGGAACAATACTTTGTGGAAAAGTGTTGATTTGGGAGTGGCAACAAACGCCAATATAAATAATAGTACAGAAGTTCGTCGTGGCAAAGATGGTATGATACATCAGGCGCAAGTGTATGTAGGAAGCGGACTTCCTGTGCAGGTGCATACAATTACGGATGTGCCTTTGAGTGCGCCAATACGCACATACGCAAGCAGACTTTTAAGGGTGAGAAATTACGAATTGAAAGACCATTTGGGTAATGTGCGGGTGATTGTCTCTGACCAGAAACAAGCAGATGCAAGTGCTAAAGTCCAAAGTTATGCTAATTATTATGCCTTTGGTATGGAAATGCCAGGCTTGCAATACGTTGATAATCAAGGAGTTGAGTACCGTTATGGATTCAACGGCAAAGAAAACGACAAAGATTTTGGCACAGCGGGTCTGACGCAAGATTATGGGTTTAGACTTTACAACCCAGCAATAGCTAAGTTCTTGAGTGTGAATCCGTTGAGTCCAAGTTATCCAATGCTTACGCCTTATCAATTTGCTAGCAATAGACCAATTGACGGAATTGACTTAGATGGACTTGAGTTTTTAGCAAGTAATAACCCAAATCTCAAATCTGATGCTATTACGGCAAATCCTAATAGTGGATATTTAATAAAAATTTCAGAAACGCAATCTATATCAGCAACGGACAAATTTACAATTTTTGTTGATAAAAAACCAGTTGATTATTATAATGTTGGAACACATTTGTATTATGTTGATTTAAAATGGTTTTTTGGAGGTGAAAGAAACCAACAACAGACTGTTGGAACAAAAACTGGTGTTCAGCTTACTTCTAATATTGAAAATTTAGAAGATGCTCCTAGGGGCTATGTTGCGCCTGATACTTGGAAGTATCCTGCACAATCTCTTAACGTTGCTAATAAATATAAAAACTGCCGTGGTATGTGCTTTGTTATATCAATGGCAAGGGTTGAAAAAGCGTTTTTAAATGCAATGAATATTAGTGTATTAAAATTTAGTTTTAATGAACAAGATTATAACATATCAGGAACTGGTACAATAAATAGAACAACTATTCCAGATAAATATTTTGGTTATGGCGTAGGTGGAGCGTTAGCAGCTAAAAATTATGCTGATTTAGTGGATAATACTGGTGTTTGGAAAGGTGAGTTACAGGAAGGTGCAATGCTTCAATATTGGGAGGGTAATGATGCTACTGCAATAGTAAAAGAAAGTACAACATTAAGTGGTCATTCCATCATTTTC
>JAYVGJ010000408.1:0-12743 GCA_043772375.1 Raineyaceae bacterium
AAAATAACGATATTATGGAAATATTTAATTTATCAGATATAACATTGCAAGAGTTCACAATTATTTATTTCACACCAAAACCACTTTTTATAAATTTAATATCTAATTTTCCCAATTAAATTGGATAAAAAGTCTTAAAAGTGTCAAATTAGATGCGGAAGCCCTAATAGAAATAAGAAATTTGAAGAGATTTTTCAAACATTCAATTATAGCAAAATGTTAGGTATTAGGCTACCAAACTACTTTTAGGTTGGAATAAAGTGGAAAATTTTGGTCTGTACTGATAACTGGCATTTGTTCTGTCAATGATATTGCAATAATCATTCTATCAAATGGGTCTTTGTGGGTTTTGCCGTTTGCCATATTGATAAAAGGCAAAACAGTACTTGTCTGCAAGTGTTCTGGGGTCAAGTTGAGTAATTGAATTTTAGACAATTTTCTTTCTTTTTCTATAAATTCCTCAAAAGGGTTAGGCAAAATAATGGTTTTCATACTTACTTTGATAGCAATTTCCCAAAGGCTTACAATACTTACAAATAACTCATTATCAGTATTTTCAATAATTGTTTTGGCAGTTGCAGAAAGTCTTAATTTATCCTCTATCACCCAAATAAAAGTGTGCGTATCTAATAGATATTTCATTTAATAAATTTATTCAATTAAGATTTTTCGTCATCAAAGTCATCATTCCAACAGTCGGGACTTTCCCATATTTTGCCTTTTGCGTGTCCTAAAATACGTTTTTTAGGTTTCCTTTTGGTGATTCTCTCTTTTTTAATAATTATTTTTGCGAGTATTTCCATTATTTTTAAATTTCTATTAAGATTTTTCGTCATCAAAATCATCATCCCAGCAGTCAGGGCTTACCCACATTTTGCCTTTTGCGTGTCCCATAATACGTTTTTTAGGCTCTTTCTTAATAATGGTTTTGACCGTTTTTTCTTTTTTGACAATTGTTTTTTTTATAAGCGTTTCCATTGTATTGTTGCTTTAAATTTCAAAATATATTTTTCTAAAATCTCCTACAAAACTACAAAATTATTACCAAAAAACAAAGAAAAACACTTAAAAATAGCGGTTTTTTGTTTATCTTTGCACCAAATTTGAAAAGTTCGTAATTCGTTATTCATTTTCGTTATTTCTTTATGATAAATACATTCGTTGGCAATCTTGGGCATTTTTTCGTCATTTTGGCGTTTGTGTCTGCCATTATAGCGGTTTTTGGCTATTTCAAAGCCACAAACAGCACAAATAACTTAAATCTTGCTTTAAATAACGGCTTGGGTGATGCTAATGATAGCATTACCAAAAGTTGGTTTAAATTCTCTCGTACTGCTTTTTATATTCATTCTGGCGCAGTATTGGGCATTATTGGCGCACTTTTCTACATTATTTACGCCCATAAATACGAGTATTTCTACGCCTACGACCATTCCTCCAATCAGTTGCCTGTGTATTATATGATTTCCTGCTTTTGGGAAGGACAAGAAGGCAGTTTTTTACTCTGGATTTTTTGGAATGTGCTTTTGGGGCTTATCCTTATCAAGACAAATAAGACGTGGGAAGCTCCCGTAATGACCATTTTTGCAGCGGTGCAGCTATTTTTGGTGTCTATGATTTTGGGCGTTGTGTTTTTTGACACACTCAAAATTGGTAGTTCTCCGTTTATCTTGACTCGTGATGTGTTGGATATTCCTGTTTACAATGCCGTTTTGAAAGGCATCTATAACCCTAATTTTGTGCCAACAGACGGTCAAGGACTGAATTTATTGCTCCAAAATTATTGGATGGTCATTCACCCACCAACTTTATTTTTAGGTTTTGCGCTTACGTTAGTGCCTTTTGCGTTTGCTATGGCTGGTTTGTGGCAAAAACGACTAACGGAGTGGATACGCCCTGCTTTGGCGTGGAGTTTGCTTGGTTGCACCATTTTGGGCGTGGGTATCCTTATGGGTGCTTATTGGGCGTATGAAACGCTTAATTTTGGTGGTTATTGGAACTGGGACCCCGTTGAAAATGCCGTTTATGTGCCTTGGCTCGTGCAGGTGGGCGCAATACATACGCTACTTACAGGGCGTAAAAGTTCTGCTTCACTCAAAACTGCCATTATCCTTACCGTAACGACTTTTTTGCTGATTTTGTACTCTACCTTTCTCACGAGAAGTGGCGTTTTGGGCAATGGTTCTGTGCATTCTTTTACTGATTTGGGGCTTTCTGGACAACTTTTGATTTATTTGATGTTCTTTATTGTCGCATCTATTGCAATAATGATTGTGCGTTTTAAACATATCAAATCTGATGAAAAAGAACTAAAAATCTATTCACAGGAGTTCTGGACGCTTGTTTCTGCTATTATTTTGTGTCTTGCGGGCTTTCAAATCATCAACGGAACATCAATGCCTGTTTATAGCAAAATAGGTGAAGCTTTTGGGTTTGTGGTAAGTCTTGCGCCTATGTCGCCAAAAGATTATAGTGCATTCCAAATGTGGTTTATGTTGGCTATTGTGCTTGTTTCTGGTTTTGGGCAATATTTTTGGTGGAAAAAAATAGCCGTAGAAAAGCCACAATGGGGTGTTTTTGCTATTCCTTTGGTGATTACTTTGCTTGTGGCATCTGGCATTATTATTTACTCTGAAGAAACTAATTTTGGCTATATGGCACTTGTTGTAGGTGGCATCTTAGCTATTGTTTTGAACGGAAATATCCTTATAAAACTCCTAAAAACCAACTACAAACTCTCTGGGGGCGCACTCGCACATGTAGGCGTTGCATTGATGCTTTTGGGTGTTTTGTATTCTGCGGGGTATTCAAAGGTGATTTCTTTGAACACGACAGGGCTTGTGCTTAGTTCTAATCCTGATGCGCCAAAAGATTTTAACAAAGATAATCAATTATTGTGGCTTGATGAGCCTACACAAATGGCTGATTATCAATTAACTTACAAAGGAATTTATATTGAAGCAGACAAATTCCCAGATTATATAAAACAGTCTGACGTGGTTTATTCTGTGGATAAATACAAAATGATTGCCCTAAAAAACATTGATTTTGATGGCAAAACGTACTTCAAAAAAGGCGACACAATGCGCACCGTTCCAGAAAATATCTATTACAGGGTGGAATATAGGCAGAAAAACGGTAAAATATTCTCTTTGTACCCTCGTGTGCAAGACAATAGCGCAATGGGACAATCTCCCGCATCTCCCGACATTTTGAGAAAGTGGAATAAAGACCTTTATACACACGTTTCCGCCATTTATCCAGATTTGAGCCAAGAGCCAGATTGGTCTAAAACGGAAGAATTTACGGTTGCGGAAAAAGATACATTTTTCTTAAATGATTTTGTGGCTATTTGTGAGGCTATTGAGCCTGTGAAAAAGGGCGAAATAATGCAACTGACTGCAAACGAGGTGGCGGTAAAAGCTAGAATAAAAATTTATGCTAAAAATCAGCGTCAGTATGTCCTAAATCCTACTTTTATTTTGCGACAAACAGATGGAATGGTGGCACGTCCTGCAGATATTTTGCCAGAATTGGGCGTAAAAATCACGTTTTTGAATATTGACACGCAAAAACGCAAATTTACTTTTGGGGTAAACACTCGTCAGAAGGATTATATTGTGATGTCGGCAACAGAAAAACCACTTATAAACCTACTTTGGATAGGTTCTTTGGTGCTTGTGGCAGGTTTTATTTTGGCAATAAAAAGACGTTTTTATGAGTTTAGGAAGCTTGGAGATAAAGACACAGAAACAACGTAAATTTAAGTTTGTTGTTGGTATTTTATTGCTAAAGCACCAGCAACTAAATCAAAGATAGTTTTTGAGATGCGAATTTTTATTTGTAAATTTGACTAAAATATAGTTAAATTCACTTTTATTAAATATATGATAAACAACAATAATAATATATTTCAATACAAATTACTAAAAGAATCTTTGATATTAATGGAAAAATCACAAATTAGACTTTTTGAGAACGACTTTATTTTTCACCAAGAAGAAGATTTTATAAATATTGAATACAAGGAGAGAGGTTATACTGTTAATGATAAATTAGAAACAATTATTGATAGTAAAATTCAAACTATTGGTTTTTTTTCTGGTGCAGGAGGTTTAGATATTGGCTCTCAACTAGCAGGTGCAAAAGTTATTTCTAGCTTAGATTTTGATAGAGATAGTGTTGCCACAATGAAGGCAAATAAGTATTTTTCTCACTCAACACATTTTTACAAAGATATAAAAGAAATGTACGCCTCTGATTATACCCAGATAATCAAAGATAATAATCCTGAAAAATTGATTTTAGTTGGTGGTCCACCTTGCCAACCGTTTTCAAAAGCAGGTTATTGGGTTACACATAAAAATAGACTTGGTAGCGAAGACCCAAGAAATATGATAGGGCAGTATTTGCGAATTGTTGAAGAATTAAAACCTGATGGTTTTATATTAGAAAATGTTGAAAGCCTTTTGCACCCTAAAAATGCAAATGCTGTTTCTGATTTGACAGAAGCCATAGACAAATTAGGGTATAAATTTATAGTTTATAGAGCCAATGCGCAAGATTTTGGAGTTCCGCAGAAAAGAAAAAGAGTTTTTTTTATTGCTTCAAAAAAAGAAATAATTGGAAATCCTATTAAAACTCACGGTGATAAAATTGAAATAATTATGAATGCTAATTTATTACCCTATGAGAAAGTAATAGATTGGATTGGAAAATTTGATACTGAAAAATACTTTGAACCTGAAGAATTAACAACAGGTAAAACCTATGATGAAGAATTAAAGCAAATACCTCCTGGGCAAAATTATTTTGCATTATCAGAAAGAAGTGGACATCCAACTCCAAAGTTTGAAGCAAATAAAAGATTTTGGAATTTTTTGCTTAAACTTCACCCTAATAAACCTTCTTGGACAATTGCAGCCCAGCCAGGTCCGTGGGTTGGACCATTTCATTGGAATAATAGACGACTTAGAGTACCTGAAAGTGCGGCTATTCAAACATTTCCAGAAGATTATCACTTCATTGGAACAAGACGCTCAATTCAAAAACAAATTGGTAATGCTGTACCATCTTTATTAGGTAAAGCAATTGTAAAACATTTAATTTCTAATATTTAATGAAACCAAAAATAGTTAGTGTGTTTTCTGGCGTTGGAGGAATAGATTTTGGCTTTGAAAAGGCTGGTTTTGAAACAGTTTTTGCAAGTGATATTTGGGATAGAGCTTGTGAATCATTAAAAGTAAATTTCCCAAATGCGGAAATTATTTGTGATAATATTGAAAATATTGATTTCAAAGTTATAAAAAAACTTCATATTCAAATTGATGGTTTAGTTGGTGGTCCGCCTTGTCCACCTTTCTCAAAATCAAGATTTTATAGAAAAGAAAAAGGAAGAGGTATAGATGATGAAGATGGCTTTATGACAGTTTCAAACTATTTCAGAGCAGTAGAAGAATTAGAACCTAAGTTTTTCTTTTTTGAGAATGTACATGGATTTGTTTTTAAACCCCATAAATCTGCATTAGAACTAGTTGAATCCGAAAGCGAAAGACTTGGTTACAAAATATTTCATCAAGTGGTTAATACTGCTAATTTCGGAGTTCCACAAACAAGACAAAGGTTTATTTGTATTGGAGTAAGAAAAGAAATGAAGGATTTTGTTTTTCCTAAACAAACACATAGCGAACAACCAACTGCTGAAAACAACTTACAAAAATGGGTTACTTGTGGCGAAATTTTAAATTCAATAGATTTTGATTTGCCTGAAGATGTTAAAATGGAAGCAGGGTCTAAACACAAAGAACTTTTAAAACTGATTCCACCAGGTGATAATTATTTATTTTTTACAAAAGAAAGAGAACATCCAAATCCAATATTTGAATGGAGGTCAAGATATTGGTCATTTTTATTAAAACTTTCACCTGAAAGACCATCTTGGACTATTCAGGCAAGTCACTCTAATAATATGGGTCCTTTTCACTGGAAAAACAGATTTTTAAGAATTGAAGAAATTAAACTTATCCAATCTTTTGAAGAAAAACATATTTTTTTGGGAAATTTTAAAGAACAATGGCGACAAATTGGAAACGCTGTACCACCATTATTAGCATTTCAATTTGCAACAGAAATTAAAAAACAATATTTTGAAGTATGAGCATAAGAAATACTTTGATTTTAAATCATTCAGACTTAAAATATTTGCTAATTGACAGTTTACGGTTGTATTCTGACAATGTAGTGTTTATTGATGGAAATAATCCATACAGATTTTCTATAAATAAAAAGACATTTTATGTTTTCATAAAAAACGTACATGAATCTGGAGATGGTAGGGGAAATCAAGATGAATGCAGAATTCAAGTTTCTAAAACAGAAAACTTTAATAGTGCACTAAACTCAAAGACAGAAGTAATTGTACTTGGCTATTTTGCTGACGAAAAAGTTTTTACTGCTTGGAATCCTTATTTAATGAAAGATAGGTTTAACCAAAAACAAATGGTTTCACTTTACTCGCGTTTTTCAGTACAGAAAGACGCAAATAATACAAAAATTAGTTCATATAGAGATTCAAAAGGACAATCTATATTAAGCTTTCAGCCTGATTATTTAGGACTTTATTTAGAAAATCTTTCAAAAATTCATTTATTAAGTGATATAGAATTATTTGATTTGGTTAATAAATCTGATAATCTAAATAACGAAAGTTTAAATGGTGAAGTTAATTATCCTGAAGGAAATTTAACCATAACTCATACAAGATACAAAAGAGACCCAAAATTTAAGTATATTGTCTATGATGCTTACAATAATAAGTGTGCAATGTGTAGTATTGGTTTAGAACTTATAGAAGCGGCTCACATTGTTCCTCATTCTCACGAAAAAGGAACAGATGACATAGGAAATGGTATAAGCCTTTGTGCGTTACATCATACAGCTTACGACCGTTCTCTCATCTATTTTGATGATGAATTCAATATAAAGATTAATATAACTAAAATGGACTATTTAGAAAAAGTTGGGTTAGATTCTGGATTTAGAAAATTTCAAGCACTTGCATTTGATAAAATTCAATTACCTGCAAATCATACATTAAGACCTAATATTGAAAATATAAAGTTGGCAAATCAAATAAGAGGAATAATCTAGAAACAGTTTTTTGCCGTTTTATATATTATCACCTAACACTTTTGCTGTGTATTAGCCTAGTGACTGCAAGTGGTATTAAATGTGTACTTAGATAAAGATATTGTTATTTCGTAAACTTTTATTTTTTACCCTTATCTAAAGCGTAGGCGTTAATGCCTACGCTTTATTTATTACTTTGCCTTGCTTGTTTGTTACTTTGCTTTGATTTTTTGTTATTTTGCTTTACTTGTTCGTTACTTTGCTTTGCTTGTTTGTTACTTTGCCTTGCTTGTTCGTTACTTTGCTTTGCTTGTTCGTTATTTTGCCTTGCTTGTTTGTTACTTTGTCTTGCTTGTTCATTACTTTGTCTTGCTTGTTCGTTACTTTGCCTTGCTTGTTTGTTGTTTATATTAATTTTTTAATATATTGGCACATATTTTGATATAATTAAAATAATAATTCACCTTATAACTCACAATTCATAATGGCAACTTCATCAGAACTAACGTTAGGCGCAAAAGTCGCTAACGCAGAGAAAATCCTCACCAATTTAAAAGCTTTTGTAGCTTATGCACCAGCAGATGCGGCACTATCAATAGCAGGCTTGGAAGAGTTGATTAAAGAAATCAAAAACGCAAACACAGCAACCGCCAGCAATGTGCAAGCGTATTCTGAAGCAGTGGACAAAAGGCAAATTTTGTTTCAAAAAGGAGATACTTCTTTGATAAAAATTTTACCTTTGATAGGGGCTACTGTTCGTGCTTCCTTTGGTAAAACGTCAAAAGAAGCCACCAATATTGCCAATATGATAACAAAAATAAGAGGAGCAAAAGCAAAAAAAATCTCTAAAGATGCTACTGAAGCAACAGTCAGCCAAAGTGAAAAAAGTTATGGCAGTATGACCCAAAATTTTTCTGATATGGTGACAACACTAGAAAACTACGCAACAAAATATAGTCCTGCTAACGCTGAAATTACTATTACTGCCCTCAAAGACAAGCTAGCACTTCTTGGTGATGCTAATGTAGCGGTTACTGCTACTTACGGAAAGCAAAAAGAAAGCAGAGACGACAGAGCAGTGCTATACACCAACCTAAATGTCATCACACAAAGGATAAAAGATACCGTAAAAAGCCAATACGGAATGACTTCAACAGAATATAAATTGATAAAAGGCTTAAAAATTTAATCTTGGGTAGGCAAACTTCCCAAAAGTTGGGAGCTTTTGGGAAGTGAAACAAGTAAACATCATCATTCCTTCACTACATCTTGCAAAGGTGCATCTATATCTTTCTCATTTCCAATAAGATAGCCAATAGCGTTGAGGTCTGGGACGTGGTCGCAAATGATTTTAAAAATTCCTAAAAGTGGTATAAAAAGCACCATACCCGCCACGCCCCAAATCATACCACCTGTAATAATCCCTAGCATTGCCGTAAGGGCATTGAGGTTTACTTTTTCTCCTATAATGGCAGGAATTAGTATGTTTCCTTCTACAAAATGTATCCCAAAAATCACTACAACCACCGCCAGTGCCTGCGTGGGCGTGTCTTGTGTGAGAAGTGCAATAATAGCAGGGAAAAATGCCCCCAAAAACGTCCCTACATAAGGAATAATACCCAAAAATGCTGCCAAAACACCAAAAAATATAGCGTGTTCTATGCCAATAATAAGGAAAGCAACGGAATTTAGTGTGGCAGAAATCAGCAAAACAATCATTTTTCCTGCGAGGTATTGTTGCGTAACTTTTGCTATTTTGTAGATGACAATAGTTGTTTTTTCTTGAAATTTCTCATCCATTATTTTTAAGAAAAACCCTTTTATCTTTGCCCTAAACATCAAAAAGAAGAAAAAATAGACTAAAAACAAAGAAAAATTCACGAGTACGTGAGACGTTGTGCTAAGAAAATGTGAGCCACTTGTTTCTAATGTTTTGATAAGTTCCGCAGATTTTTCGTGCAGCATTTCGTCCTGTCTGAGTGCATCAAAACCAGTTTTTGTTTGAATAAAATCTTGAAAATGAGTTATTTTTTGTGTTGCTTTTATCTTCAAACTTGGAATATCTTTTTGAAAAGTGCCTAATTGAGAATATACAGCATAAAAAAGCGTTACAATAATCAACAAAAACAACGAAAAACAAAGAATTGTAGAAAAAATACGTTTTAGTTTTTTGCGCTCCAAAAAGTTAGCTAATGGCAACATCAGCATTGCCACAAGCGCACCAAAAGTAAGCGGAATAAGGAAACTATGCGCCAAAATCATTGCTCCCAAAAACAAAAAAGCAAACAGTAAAACCTGATTGGTACGTTGTAAAAGCATTGTTTTGATAATTTAAAGATTAAAAAATAGTTATAATATTTTCCTCAACCAACTAGGCAATTTGCATTTAAAAGATAAGTTTGAATATAACTTTTTATCTTCATTATCTAATAAATTTTGCTGAACTTGTTTGAGAAAGTCCTTTGTTTTGATAATATTTTTTTCTGCAAAAGCCTCATTTGCACGCAATAAAGCAAAATAATTAAGAGATTTTAGAGAAAGAAACTCGTCATTATCATTGTGATAGTTATCAAAATGATAATCTGTATTCTCAATGTCAAAATCAGGTTTCAAAACGCTATTATTTTTGATAACATAACTATAATCATACAAACGCAAACGACTAGCCAAAAGATAATAAAAAGTATCTCTATTGATAATATCTCTATTGATAATATCCCTACTGATAATTTGAGCAGTTTTTTTGCTTTCTAAAATATTATTTTCTCTTACATTTTCGTTCATATTCTCACGCACATTCACGAGCAAATCCATTGTTTTGATGATGTTTTCCACACCAAAAGCAAACAAATACCTTATCCACCAATCAGTAGCTACAAATGTATCCAAATTTATATTAAGCAAACCTATTTTATCAACAACTGTTTTCCTAAAAAAAGTTTCTGGCTGGTTGATGCTTGCCCAACCTATGGTTTTAGCAAGATTATAAGCAAAAACGTTAGCTCCTTCCGTTATTTTAATGGTTTCCTGATTTGCCTGCTTATCTTTAAAAATACGCCCACGCCCACAAACGACATTTATCCTTTCGCTTGTGAAAGTGGTTGCTACCTTGAAAAGCGCATAAGGCTCGTAGTAATCACCCGCATTTAAGATGCTAATAATCTCTCCTGTAGCCATAGAAAGCCCTTTATTGATAGCATCATTCAGTCCGTTATTTTTTTCAGAAACGAAATAAAGGATTTTATCAACAATTTTACCTTGATATTTTGCAATAATTTCCAGCGTATTGTCTGTACTTTTCCCATCAATAACAATGTATTCTAAATTTGGGTATCCTTGATTAAGAATAGACAAAATAGTTGGCTCTATGTGCGCCCCTTGGTTGTGTGAGGGCGTAATAACCGTAATTTTCGGGTAATTCATTGGCTATTTTTTCTTCCTAAATTTTTCAGGATTATTGACAATATCCGTCACATCAACGCTTATCCCTGTGATACCAATTACTTGGCTATGGTCGTCTAATGTAGGTTGATACGTAACTTTCCAGTATTTATTGTCTAGCCACAAAACATCAGTCAAAGCCTCGCCACGCAAAGCACGCCTAATATTTTCTATTGCCTGCGGACTTTTTCCAAAGAACTCAAAAGCGTTTTTGGTTTTTAGTTTTTTGGCTTGTACGCCCAAAACTTTGAGAGATTTTTTGTTTGGCAACATAAAAAACCCTCTTTTGTCAATGACAAAAGAAACGACAAAATCATTATCTACAATCTGTCTAAGCCTAAAATTCTCTTCTTTTAAGTCCAAATGCTCATCAACGAGTCTCTCGCCAATTCTCTCCAATAATTCAAAATCTTCCATAAAATTTGTTTTTGTTACTTTTTTTATTATTATTATTAACTATACCAAGAAACCATATCTAAGATTTCAGGTATATTTTGTCTTATTTCTTCCATACCTTGTGGTACACGTATACGAGATATATGAATAGCTTTTAAAGATACTTTCTCCCAAATATACAAATAACCTACATGTGTTATCTCATCAATACAAATATACTGAAACCTAAAAATCAAATCATTCTCTGTGATTTCTTGACTTATAGGAAGTTCATTAACAACACGTGATAATATATTTTTCCAGTCTATTTTTTTGGGTGTTTGCATATTTTAATTTTTACTAATTTATTTTATACTTGTTTAGGCACTCAAATATCTCTGCACCGTCAGCTAAAGCAGACGGTAAACAGAGAAAAGCATAAACAAAATATCTTTTTATTTTTAACACTTCTTTGCCGTTTGCTTCAGCTGACGGGCGAAAATCTTTGTGCTTGAACAACAACAAACAATGTATTTCACTACACACTCAACACTATGGCACTACACACTAAAAAACTACCCTTCTATTCCTTCAAATTGCTTTAAAAACCGCAAATCATTTTCAGTAAAAAGGCGTAGGTCTTTGATGCGGTATTTGAGCATTGTCATACGTTCTAAGCCCATTCCAAAGGCAAAACCAGTGTATTTTTTACTATCAATGCCACAGTTGTCTAGTACGTTTGGGTCTATCATTCCAGAGCCACCAATTTCCACCCAGCCTGTTCCTTTACAGATATTTTTTGAGCCTCCGCAAAGCTGACAACCTTTTGGGTTGTTCATATCACAAGAAATATCAATTTCTGCGCTTGGCTCTGTGAAAGGAAAATAAGAAGGACGAAAACGTATTTGCGTATCTTGCCCAAACATTTCTTTAGCAAAATGATAAAGTGTTTGTTTCAAATCAGCAAAACTCACATTTTCATCAATAAAAAAGCCTTCCATCTGATGAAAAATGCAGTGCGCCCTTGCAGAAATGGCTTCATTACGGTACACACGCCCAATAGAAAAAGTACGCATTGGCGGTTGTTTGCTTTCCATCACACGTATTTGCACAGACGAGGTATGGGTACGCAAGGCAATATCAGGGCTTTTTTCCAAAAAAAACGTATCTTGCATTTCTCGTGCAGGGTGGTTTTCAGGGAAATTCAGCCCTGTAAAATTATGAAAATCATCTTCTATTTCAGGTCCTTCAGACTGATTAAAGCCCATTCTCTCAAAAATAGCAATAATTTGGTTTCTAACAATGGTCAGCGGGTGCATACTCCCCAACGCATCAACAGAGTTAGGCAAAGTAAGGTCTGTGGGAGCTTGCGTTTTGGTAACTACGCTTGCAAAAACATCTAATTTCTCTTTGTGTAGGTTTGTAGCAAGGTTTTTGAGCTGATTAACGCTCATACCAAATGCTTTGCGGTTTTCTGGCGCAATATTTTTCATTTCGTCCATTAGCGCAGGGATTTCTCCTTTTTGGCTCAAAAACTTCAGACGAAATTGCTCTAATTGTTCTTTATTTTCTATCAAAAACGCTTCTACCTGCGTTTGAAGGTCATTTATTTTGTCTAATATTTCCATACTTTTTTGAATTAGGAATTTTTTAAATACATTGTACTATGTTCCGTAAGTACGACTTACGGCTATTATTGTTATTTGCTACCGTACACTGTTTTAATTTAAGATTAAACTATTCTAATTCATTGATAATCAACAAGAAGGAAAATAGTGTTTTATTGAATTTATTGATAG
>JAYVGJ010000409.1:0-4801 GCA_043772375.1 Raineyaceae bacterium
AAAGAACTTAATCTCTTTGAAATGGACGTGCATTTGATAGAATCAGCTCCTCGTGTACTTGCGTCTATGTCTGAAACTAACTCTGCTGATGCCAAAAAAGCATTAGAAAAACTAGGCGTACAAGTTCACGTTGGCGTTTCTGTGAAAGAATATGATGGCTATACAGCTACGCTAAGTAATGGTGAAAAACTTATCACACGCACACTCGTTTGGGGTGCAGGCGTAGCAGGTTTGCCTGTGAGTGGGCTTAAACCTGAAGTAATGCAAAAAGGAAACCGTATTTTGGTAGATACTTATAACAGAGTAAGCGGTTATGAAAATATTTTTGCGGTAGGTGATGTGGCAGCTATGATTACAGATGAAACGCCACGAGGACACCCAATGATGGCACCTCCTGCAATGCAACAAGGACGTTTGTTAGCAGATAATCTTCTTAAAATCATCAAAGGGAAAAAAGATGAAATGAAACCTTTTAAATATTTTGACAAAGGTTCTATGGCAACTATTGGGCGTAATCAAGCCGTTGTCAATATCAAAAAATTCAATATGAGTGGCTTTTTGGCGTGGATGACGTGGATGTTTGTGCATTTGCTTTTCATTGCAGGCTATAGAAACCGCCTTATGGTGCTAATGACTTGGATGTCAAGCTATTTCAGCTATGACAAAAGCAACCGCCTTATCATAGGAAAACTAGGAAAAGTGCCAGAAGCTGCCGTACCAGAGCCAAAAGCAATTTAAAGTGTCAAAAAACTGTACTGTCGCTTGCCTCTAGGCAAGTGACGACTATCAAAAGGCTTCCAGCCTTTATGAAAACCATTATTTTAATAGAATTTTTATGTCTTGATAATCAATGAATTATGTAGGGTGCGACCCTTGTGGTCGCCCTGTTTGAATAGGTCTAAAATCTGACTTTGCGCTTTATTTTGCGTATTTGCTCGTCGTGTTGCTTTCGCTTGTTTGGGCGACCACAAGGGGCGCACCCCATAGCCGTCAGGTTAATAAAAAGGTGATTTGTATTAAAGTCCCTTTCCCAGCAGGGGAAAGGGATTTAGGGATAGGGGTTTAATATTAATTATGTTAGATTTATCATAATAAAAGAAACCCCACCTAAATCCTCCCCTGCTGGGAGGACTTTAAAGACACTTTTTGAAAATAATAATGGTTAGCCTGACGGCTATGGGGCGCACCCTACATTTAAATACATTTTCCTATAAATACTTGATAATCAAATAATAAAAACTCTACTATATTCAGGCAAGAAGATGCCTAAATATAGCCGTCACTTAGCTGGAGCTAAGCGACAGTTAGAAATCCGAACTTCACGAAATAATTAAAATCTTTCGTGAAGTTTTTATATTATTTGTAATTGTTCATTCGTAATTCGTAATTGAAAAAAAGTGGCTAATCAGCGTAGTGTTTTTGCTAATCTTGACGGATTGGCGGTGTTTTTTTATTTTGCTTTGGTACTTGTAGGGCTTGCGAGCGTGTATTCTGCCGTTTATAATCCTGACAGACCAATGCCTATTTATGCGTTTTCTACATTTTCTGGGCGACAACTTACCTTTATATTGTCTGGAATGGTGCTGATTATGATTATTTGTATCATTGATTACAAAACATTTGAGGTGCTTACGCCTGTTATTTATTTTGTGGTGATTTTGTTGCTTGTGGGCGTGCTGATTTTTGGGCAAAACGTCAATGGCGCACGTGCTTGGTTTGATTTAGGTTTTATTAAACTCCAACCTGCAGAATTTGCAAAAATAGCCTGTGCGCTTGCCGTAGCCCGTTATTTGGGAAATGGTGGCGCAAAAGTAACAGATTTTAAAAGTCAGCTTGCACTTGCAGGCATCTTAGGCGTGCCTATTTTGCTTATCTTGTTGCAACCAGACCCAGGCTCAACGCTTGTTTTTAGTAGTTTTATTCTTGTTTTTTATAGAGAAGGGTTAAATGTCATATTTTTGGTACTTATTGGCGTTGTGGCATTGTTATTCGTGTTGGCTCTGATTGTCAAAGTTGTTTATTTATCCGTTTTCATCTTTGTAATTGCCGTACTTTATTTCTTGTACCGTTGGCAAATAGACAGACTTAGAAGGCAAAAAATGAGTAATAATAATCTTATTGGCTATATAACAATGATTATTGCACCTTTTATTTTGGCTATTGGATTTGTGTTTAGTGTAAATTGGATTTTTACAAATGTGCTAAAACCTCACCAAAAAGAACGTATTTTGGTACTTATTGATGATAGTGTTGATAAGCAAGGGCGTACTACTCGCTACAACCTCAAACAGTCGCTTATTGCTATTGGCTCTGGGGGTTTTACAGGAAAAGGCTACTTGGAAGGCACACAAACCAAATTTGATTTTGTACCAGAACAACGTACAGACTTTATTTTTTGCACTATTGGAGAAGAATTTGGTTGGTTGGGAAGTCTTTTGGTAGTTTGTTTGTATGTAGGGCTACTTTCACGTATTGTAGTGATTTCGGAACGGCAAAAAGACCCTTTTGCACGCATATATGGCTATTGTGTGATGTCTATTTTGTTTTTCCATTTCACTTTAAATTTGTCTATGACTATTGGACTTTTCCCCGTAATAGGCATTCCTTTGCCATTTATTAGCTATGGAGGCTCGTCTTTGTGGGGGTTCACAATCCTTCTTTTTATCCTCCTAAAACTGGATTCACATAGAAATAAATTGTTTTCGTAAGATACCAAATAATGCATTATGAATTGATTATTAACATTTTGTATTCATTCACAATTAAAAATTTACAATTCACAATTACTTATGCACCCAATTATCAAGCATTTTGTCAAATATTTCCTAAATGGTTTGTTGTTTGTTGTTCCTGCAGGGATTACCGTTTATGTGCTTTGGAGTTCTATCAATTGGTTGGATAGCTTTCCCATTGGCATCAAAATACCTGGACTTAGCCTTTTGGTGGTACTTGTAGGAACAACTATGATAGGATATTTGGGTGCTGGTTGGCTTACAAAACCACTTTTGGGCTTCATTGATACTATTTTACAGAAAATCCCCCTTGTAAGCCTTATTTATGGCTCTGTGAAAGATTTAACAGCTGCTTTTTTTGGAGAAGACAAAAAATTTGATAAGCCTGTTTTAGTAAATATGGGAAATTCTCACAAAGTAATTGGTTTTATCACCCAAAACGACCTCAAAATGCTAGATTTGGCAGACCATATTGCGGTTTATATGCCACAGGCGTATACTTTTTCTGGTATTTTGCTGATAGTGCATAAAGATAGCATCACACCCATAACGGCTAATTCTACTGATTTGATGAAGTTTATTGTGTCTGGGGGCGTGGCTGATTTTGAAAAATCAAAAGAATAAAAAATATTTATAAATCCTCAAAAATGAAAAACATCTTATTTATTTTGTTGCTGGTTACATATATAGGCAATACTTATGCTCAAAATTGCGACCTTGCCAAATACAATGCAAGTATTAAAACTGGCAACAGAATGATGGCAAAGAACGAATATTTAAAGGCTATGCAAAACTATGATTCTGCGAAATACGACTGCCCCGAAAAAGCCAAAGAAGTGGAAGAGTTATTTCAGAAAGTTATTGCTAAAACAACTACCAGTAGTTCGTATTTGTATTCGCATTTTGGTGATGGCAAATTTATTCTTACCTACAAAAACCGTAAATACTTTTTTATAGATAAAAAAGGGAATACAGTTGCCAAATTAGGACAGTGGGAGGGAGCAGATATAACAAATTTTTATACCTTTTTCAAGGTCGTAAAAGAAAAGAAAGACTACTATTTAGACACTTTAGGTAATACCTACAGAGCGGCATACAAATTAGAAGATTTAAGTCCTGAAATTATTGCCTTAGATTTGCATAAGCAAGATTTGGGAGAAATTCCTACTGAAGTATTAAAGAATAAGCAACTCAAAATTTTGAATTTGTCCAATAATGGAATAAGTAATTTGCCTGCAGAAATTTGGGAGCTACAAAATCTAACTTGGCTAAGTCTAAGTAATAATGAATTAACTTCGCTACCTGCTGAAGTTGAGAAATTACAAAGCCTGACTTGGCTTAGTTTAAGCAATAATCAATTAACAACACTACCTGCTGAGATAGGAAAACTACAAAATTTAATTATATTGAGTTTTGGTATGAATAAATTAACCTTTTTACCTGGTGAAATTGGGAAATTACAAAATCTAACCTCACTTGGTTTAGGTAAGAATAAACTAACCGTATTACCGAATGAAATTGGAAAACTAAGGAAATTGGATTATTTATATCTAGACAATAATAAACTAACAGCATTACCCTCTGAAATTGCACAATTACAGAACTTAACTTCGTTAGATTTGAGTAAGAATGAATTAACAACACTTCCTCCTGAAATTGGGAAGATGCAAACCTTGAATGCTATTGACTTAAATAAAAATAAAATAATAGCATTACCAGTTGAAATTGGAGAATTAAAAAATCTAGTTACACTAATTCTAAGCAATAATCAACTGGAAACCTTCCCTACTTGCATTAGAAACCTACAAAATTTGAATTGGTTAAGTTTAGCCTCAAATCAATTGGCTAACTTAGAAATTAAAGGAACAGAATTGCAAAATTTGAAAACCTTAGATTTAAGCAAAAATCAGCTTTCATCAATACCGAATGAAATTGGGAAACTAAAAAATTTAACTTGGTTGGGTTTGCGCAATAATAAACTCACATCAATACCAAATGAATTTGGAAAACTAAAAAATTTGACTACACTTGGTTTAGATAGTAATCAAATAGCAACTTTGCCTCGTGAA
>JAYVGJ010000410.1:0-5169 GCA_043772375.1 Raineyaceae bacterium
GTATGAAGTTCCGTAAGATTATTGCTAAGTTCCATACCACAAATATAATGTTTTTTGCTAAATTGCAAACATAAAATTTCAAGTACCTAAACAGTTACAGTTAATCTAAATACAGTTTATAGTCAAACTCTTACACAAACAGGCTTTTCTGGCACACCCACTTGGTCTATAATTATGGGTAATTTGCCAGCAGGATTGTCTCTTAATGTAAGTACAGGTGTTATTTTGGGTACTCCTACGGCACTAGGGGCATCTACTTTTACTATTCAACTGACAAGCCCACCAACAACAAATGCTAGTTGCACACAGATAAAGATATTTTCTATTGTCGTAACTTGTCCAACAGTTTCATTTGTCGCACTAGCACCTGCCAATGGCGTAGTGGGTACATTTTATAGCCTTATAACAGGTAGTACAAATGGTGCATCTTTTACTTATTCTGTTTTACCTGCTTTACCTGCTGGTTTAGCTTTAAATACTACAACAGGTATTATTTCTGGTATACCAACAACTATAACAGCATCAACCACTTATGTAATGACGGCTATTCAAAGTGGTGTTTGCAATAGTAGCACTTCTCAAAACTATACCTTTGCAATAACAGAAAACCCAACCACTACCCTAGACAATTCTCTTTCAAACCTCGTAAAAATATCTCCAAACCCTTCAAATGGTGATTTTGTGGTTGATTTTTCTGATTTGAATGTAGCTAAATCTCTTGTGCGTGTGTATGATACACAAGGAAAACAAGTTTTATCTTCTGAAAATAATGCTAATTTGAAGACTATTTCTTTGGGAAATATGCCAAATGGTATTTATTTACTAGAAATTGAAACTGCAAAAGGAAGAATTTTGAAAAGATTAGCTAAAAACTAATTCTTAAATCTCAAACCACAAAAAAGCCTTTCCAAAGTTTGGAAAGGCTTTTTTTGTAGTTATTGACCTTATTTTAAGAACTTATTAAAATATTTTTGTGTTCTACGTAAAAACATAAATTTTTTAAAATGACACTCACAATAGAAACCAACGACCTCAAAGAGCTAGAACAAATACTTGTACTGGCAAAATCTTTGAATGTTAGTATAATTATTCCTACAAAAGAGGAAAAACTCAAAGCTATGCTTGAAAAAGCACCTACAAAGCCTGATAAGACTGCAGACCCAAGGGCACTTTTTGGCATTTGGAAAGACAAAAACATCACCATAGAAGAGATTAGAGAGAAAGCTTGGAAACGTAAACCAATTTTGTAGTATGGTTTGGTGAAGTCAGGTGTTTCCACCATAGCCGTCAAGTTAGTTCATTTACTCTCATTTAGACACTTGAAGTTCTCCGCACCGTCAGCTGAAGCAGACGGCAAAATAGACTTGAAAGCACTTCAAAAGAATATTTCTGTTTTTTTCATTTCCTTTGCCGTCTGCTTTAGCTGACGGTGCAGAGATATTTGAGTGCCTAAACTTGACGGCTATGGTGTTTCCACCTGACTTCACCAAAAAAGATTTAACTATGAAAAAGCCTTTCCAAAGTTTGGAAAGGCTTTTTTTAAAAGTTAAGGATAATTATTACTTAGCTTTTGTAGCTTTTTTAACCGCAGCTTCTCTTGCCTTGCGTTGTGCTTTGGTTTCGTTAGCAGGGATAACTACTTTTTTATCAACCACGTCTTTAGCACCTCCTACTTGATTTCTTGGGTCAATAATTGTTGCTTGTTCTACCACAACATTCCCGTTTACGTCAAGTTCCACTACTTCGTAACCTAGTTTTTTAAGTCCCTCAAAAATCAGTTTTTTATCACCCACCACCACAATAGCCATTTTATCAGTCGTTACGAGCTTGCGAGAAAGTGCGTCTAATTCTTCTTTGGTGATATTTGACAAGATTTTATTTTGCTCATCTACAAAAGTTTTTGGCAAATTATAATCAATAATACGAGATAAAAAACCCGCTTTCTGGAAGCCTGTTTCATATTTTAAAGCGTCAGCTTGTCCTATTGAGCTTTTCGTGAATGAAAGTTCGTCTGGAGTAATGCCTTTTTCTGCATAAAGTTTCATTTCTTTCATAAATTCTACCACAGAACTATCAGAAGTATTCGCTTTTACGCCACCGCTAGCCGTAAAACGACCATCAATATTGTTAGCAGCAAACCCAGTACGTACCCCATAACTCCAGCCTTTGTCTTCACGCAAATTTAAGTTCACACGACTATTAAAAGCACCTCCAAGTATATAATTTGCCACAGTTGCACGGTAATACTCACCAGTTGCATCAAAAGGCATACTCGTAACGTAACCAATACGGATTTCTGATTGTGCAGCTTTGTCTTTATTGACCAAATAAATACGAGTTTTATCAATGGCTTTTGCAGGCGTGTAGGTAGGAATAATGACCTCTTTTCTGTTCCATTTCTCTAAAAATGACACTTTTCCAAAGGCTTCTTTGTCTTCCAAATCACCCACAACCACCAGATTAGAAACATTTGGTACAATAAATTTATCATAATACGTCTGAACATCAGCCAAAGTAAACGCTGCAACGGTTTTTTCAGTACCACTCATAGCCACTGCTTTGATATGATTTTGTCCGTAAAGCACCTTATTATATACGTCAGAGGCTATAAAAGTAGGTTGTGTTTGCTGATTTTTTATACCTTGCAAAGTCTGTTTTTTCAGTCTGTCAAAATCTTCTTGTGCAAACTTTGGGTGCAATAATTTTTCCTCAAAAAGCTCCAACGTTTTGTCAATATTCTTCTTTAAAGATTGAATTTGGACATTTATTTCACCTTCACCAGCAAAAAACCTAATAGAACTTCCTAGTTTGTCAAGTTCTGTAGAAAACTGTTCAGAGTTATATTTTTGCGTTCCTTCATTCATCATTTGTGCAAAAATGTTGGCAAGTCCCGCTTTATCAAGGTCATTGGTAGCGTGTAATTGTCCACCTTTGATAGAAAGCGCAATAGTAACGGTTGGCGTTTCTGCATTTCTTGTACCAATGACTTTCAAACCATTATTAAGCGTTTTTTGGTAGTAAGGAGGCACTTTTACTGCAGGGTTTGCGCCTGACGCAGGTTTTTTGGTGCGGTCAAAGTTATCTTTTGCTTTATTGTATTTCAGCCCTGCATAACCATAATTGGGTGCATTATAGCCACTTTCATTGACTTTATAATTATCTTCTGCGGCTACATCTTTTTGTCCTTTTGGATAAACACTCAAAATAACACAGGCTTTTCCTTTAATATATTGGTTATAAACACGCATTACGTCTTCTTTTTTAAGACTACGGTAGCGTTTTATTTCAGTTTGAAAGAAATTTGGGTTGTTTTCATACGTTTGATAAGACGCTAATTGCGACACTTTGCCACTCACGCTTGCCATACCATTGATAAACTGACTTTCCATTACTGCCAAAAACTTTGCCAAATCTTCATCAGTAACGCCTTTTCTCTCAAAATCCGCAAAAGACTCACGTACCATTTTCTCCATATCAGCAAGTTTCTGACCAGGAAACGGCACAACACTCATACTAAACTCACCTGCAAGTTCAGAAGTGCTATGATTTGCGCTTGCTTGTGCTGCTTTTTGTGTTTTTACAAGTTTCTGATACAAAATAGAAGTTGTTCCTTGCCCCAAAATTTCTGCTAAACAATCCAATGCAGGCTCATCTACGTGGCGAGCTTCTACCGTTGGGAATGTCATAGAAAGCAAAGGAAGTTTAATATAATTGTCTTCCAAAGACACGTAACGGTCTTTTTCTATCACAACTGAAGGCAATTTTGTATCCGTAACTTCTGCGCCACGTGGAATAGAGCCAAAATATTTTTCAGCTAATTTCAACACATCAGCAGGTTTTACGTCACCTCCAACAGTCAAAGTAGCATTATTAGGTCCATACCAACGCAAGAAAAAGTTTTTAAGGTCTTCTACATTTACTCTATCCAAATCCTGGATATAACCAATGGTCAGCCAAGAGTAAGGGTGTCCGTAAGGGTAAAGATTTTTTGCGCCAAACTCTCCCACAAGTCCGTAGGGGCGGTTATCATAATTTTGCCCACGTTCATTTTTGACGGTGGCACGTTGTACTTCAAATTTTTTCTGCGTAACAGCATCAAGCAAAAAGCCCATACGGTCAGATTCTAACCATAAAGCACGTTCTAATTGATTAGAAGGCAATGTTTCAAAATAATTGGTACGGTCACGGTTGGTAGTTCCGTTGAGTGTTCCGCCAGATTCTGTTACAATTTTGAAATGCTGCTCATCTCCCACATTATCAGAGCCTTGAAACATCATATGCTCAAAAAAGTGCGCAAAACCAGATTTGCTGATTTCCTCACGTGCAGAGCCTACGTGATAGGTTACGTCCACATGAACAATTGGGTCTGAATGGTCTTCGTGAATAATCACGACAAGCCCATTGGCAAGTTGGTATTTTTCGTAAGGAATAGCTACTTCATTGCCTTTTCTCACGACTTTTTCAATTAGTTTAATACCATTTGGAAGGATTGTTGGTAATGCTACTTTTTTAAACTGCACATTTTTGCGTGGTAGCGGTTTTTTGACTTGTGCGTTGAGGTCTGTGAGTGCGCTTGCACCTACAAAAAGCCCTGCACAAAGCATTAGGGTTACTTTTTTCATTGAAATAGTTTGAGATATTTTTTAGATGATGAAAAGATTTAGTAATGATAACGTATTTTTCAGGGAAAAGTATATATTTAGAGAAAAATCACTAAAAAAAATTAGATTTTTTTAGTGATTTGGAAAGTATTTGTATAAATTTTCAGTTCAAACGCATTCTTTTTGCGTTTGTAATAGGCATTTTCAAATTGGAAAAAGGATTTCATCTTTTTCTCCATAGATTTTCTTATAAAAATCTGGGTACTCAATTTTCAGCCTTTCCATCATACGCTTATCCGTAGCATCTAGTTCTTCTTGTGTTCTGGCAGGTGCATTCTTAAGCATTTCTGCTTCTTCTTTGGAAAGTAGTCTTGTGTAGATTTCTCCATTTAAAGACACTATTTCTCCAGTTATAAAGGCGTTTTTAATTGGTTTTTCGCTCATAATATATATTAGACCTCCTGCGAAAGTCGGATAATTGTATTAAAGTCCCTTTCCCAGCAGGGGAAAGGGATTTAGGGATAGGGGTTTAGCTCCTTTATTATGATAAATTTATCATAATAAAGGA
>JAYVGJ010000411.1:0-7748 GCA_043772375.1 Raineyaceae bacterium
CGTAAAGAAACGTAACGCAACGTCAATACAACGTAAAGTATCGTAAAATAGCGTAATAAACGCTGTTATTTATCTATTTCAGCAAGCAATTTAGAATGAACTTAAATATATTTTCAAAGATTTTTATTGAAAATCAAAAATATATAGTACATTTGCAAAAGTAAACCTAGTAATACTAATAATCTTTGTAAACATAATAATATGAATAATCTTACTGATTGGGTAAAATATGAGCTTTATCCTATACTTTTTGATAGTGTAGATGTCGTTTTCCCTGAACACGACTTTAAACGCTTTGCGGGTGGTTGGAGAAGCAAAACCTACTTAAATGGCACGAAACACGCCAAAAGACAAGATAAAACCGTTATCACCAAAAATGCCCCTCATTGCTTGTTAGAGCAAGGTGGCGCAGTTGTAGGATTTATAAATTATGTAATGAATAGAGATAATATTGATTTTATTTCTTCTATAAAATTGCTTGCTGACGCTGTAGGGATACAAATTCCGCAAAATGCTGATTTCAATAATGAGGAAACCAAAGCAAATTATCAAAAATATAAAGACCAAGTAACCATTTTAGAAGACTGCAACAGTTATTTTATTTATTGTTTGGAAAATTCAAAAAATGCTGAAAATGTTTTAAATTACTTAACATCAAGAGGTTATGATACTGAAGCCATTAAAAATATGGAATTGGGTTACATTCCTAGTCAAAAACACTTTTTAAATTATTTAGAGAAAAAAGGTTATACTCAAAACCTTATAAATGATGTAGTTACATTTCAAAATGATGCTCGTATAGGCACGACACACAAACTTACCATTGCGTATAGGAGTGGTGGCGTGATAAAGGGTTTTAAGTTTAGAACTATCAAAGATGACCAACCAAAATACCTCAATAGTGCTGGATTAGACAAAATAAGCGGTTTTTTTAACCTTTCTGGTATCAAAGGAAACAAAGAAATTATCATTGTGGAGGGAGAATTAGACGCTTTGCACGCCAGCGTGAAAGGAATTGATAATGTAGTGGCAATGGGTGGAAGTAGTATCAACGAACAACAAATCAAAGATGCTATTAAAAGAGGTGCAAAAAGTTTTAGTATTTGCCTTGATTATGAGCAAGATAAACAAGAAGAAACGCTTAAAAAAGTAAACCAAATAATTCAAATAATTTTAGTAAACCAAATAAACAGAGTTTATGTAGTAACTCTTCCAAATCTTGATGAAAATGCTAATAATACTATAAAAAATGCCAAAACTGACCCTGATAGGCTTCTCAAAGAACAGGGAATAGATACCCTTAAAACGGTTATAACGCAAGCTTTGCCCTATTTTGAGTATCAACTTTATCAAATTATTTTGCCGTTTAGTCTATTGCAAGAAACGCAAGAACTCACTAATAAAGATATTGATAATTTACTTGATAAGGTGGTAGAAAACGCCCTAAATATTCCAGATATTATTGATAGAAGCCGTTATAAGAAACTTTTTACGTCTTTTGATGCTATAAAAAATTTAGGAATTACGGAAGAGAGTTTGTCTATTACGCTTGATAAACTTACGGCTACAAAAGACAAAGAAAATCAAACATTGGCGTTTAAAAAACTACTTTCAGAGGCTACAGAACTACAAAAAAAGGGTGAAATAGATAAAGCTCTGACTCTTTTGGACAATAAAGTAAAAGAAGTAAAACTCAAAGATAAAACCACAGAATTTTCTCATTTGTTGCTTACTATCAACGAGAAAGAACTCAAAAATAGACAAGCAAATAAGCCTAATAGCCTTGATTCTGGCTATAAAATTGATAATGAAGAGCTTCTTTTGCCTGCTGGTGCTATCAGCATTGTAGCTGCACCTACCTCACACGGAAAGACTACCTTTTTGATAAATTTAGCCTTAAATGTAGCTCAAAACTATTCAAACAAAGAAATTTATTTTTTTAGTTATGAAGAAGATGCAGATAGTATTCTGATAAATACCCTTAATACCTATTTAAACAAGGATATTAGCGACAATAACAGAAAATCAATTAAACATTATTTTGCCACAAATTCTACTGAATATATCAAAAATGAAAATAAAATAGGTTTTATTGATAAAAAAGAACAATTTTTTGAGCAGATAATTACACCTAAACGCTTAAATATCAATTATGTAGCTTATGATACAGACACACTTGTAGAAGGTATCAGGTATTTGCACAAAAACACGAATGTTGGAGCTATTTTTATTGATTATATCCAGCTTTTAAACCTTCCAGAGGGCAAATATAAGACTCATTCTAGGCAAGAAGAGATTAAAGAAATTTGTATTTCTCTCAAAGATATTGCCATAGAAACAGGTTTACCTATCATTTTGGGAGCGCAATTTAATAGAGAAGTGAGTAATCAGCTCAAAATCCACGCTACAAAAATTGGGGAAGCGGGTGATATAGAACGTATTGCAAATTTAATTATTGGTTTTTGGAACAATAATTTTAAGGGTTTGGCATCAGAAAGTGAAGCAAAAGAAATTAGTAATAACGGTTTTGACACTCCTGACACACTTTACACAGTTATTTTGAAAAATAGAGGCGGAAAAGCGGGACTTTCTGATGCCCTACTTTTTAATGGGAATACTGGGAAAATACAAAATAAAGAAGAAAATAAATTGGTTAATCCATTTTAAATAGTAACTTTGCATTACTTAGTAAACTTAGTTTATTTTACTTACTTAATAAAACAAGTTTATTACGTAATTTAAATAATTTAAAATTACTTGATAAACTAAATAATTTTTGTAACTTTAATAATCCTAATAATATGAGTAAAATAATAAGTATTAGTAATCATAAAGGAGGTGTTGGTAAGACTACTTCTGTTGTAAATATTGGTGCTGGTTTAAATAAACTAGGTAAAAAAGTTCTTCTTGTTGATTTAGATGCGCAAGCAAATCTTAGTCAAAGTTTAGGGCTAACTAACCAAGCAAGAAATATTTATACAGCTATCCGAGGTGAACACCAACTAGAACCTACACAAGTTTTGAAAGGTTTTGATGTTGTTCCTTCTACACTAGATTTATCTGGTGCAGAAATAGAACTAAGCAATGAGGCTGGGAGAGAATTTATTTTACAAGAACTTATTACACCTATCAAAAAATCTTATGATTATATTTTGATAGACTGCCCGCCTTCTTTGGGACTTCTTACTATCAATTCTTTTACGGCATCTGACGAGGTTTATATTCCTTTACAAGCAGAGTTTTTGGCTATGCAAGGGCTTTCAAAGTTGGTAGAAATCATTGAAAAAATCAAAAAAAGATTAAATAAAAATCTTAAAGTTGGTGGAGTTTTTATCACTCAATATGACAACAGAAAAGTTTTGAACAGAGATGTTTTGGCTACTATTCAAGAACATTTCAAAGATAATATTTTTAAAACGCAAATCAGAGATAATGTAGCACTTGCAGAAGCCCCAGCACAAGGATTAGATATTTTTAGGTATAATGCTAAAAGCTATGGTGCAGATGATTACTTGGCACTTTGTAAGGAAATAATAAAACGAAAGTAACTTAAAATTATTTAGTAATTTTAGTTCATTAAGTAATTTAGTATTACCAAATAATTTTAGTTTATTTAATAATATATTATTATTAAGTTTACTTAATAATACAAATTTACTGAATAAACTTAATAATTTTAATAATATCAATAAACATAAAAACAGTAATAAAATGGCTAAAAAGAATTTCACAGGCGGATTAAACTCGCTATTAGGCGACACAATAGAAGAGCCTAAAACAGAAACTGTGGCAATATCACAAAAAAAAACTACTACGAAAGTAGTTGCTGAAATTGAGACTCATAAGGAAATTGCTACTAAAAAAATAGCTAAAATTTCAGTAGAGAAATCAAAAGAAAATGAAGTTAGAGCTACATTTATTGTAGATAAAGACGTGTTGGAAACCTTTAAAGCTATTGCTTATTGGGAAAGAGTCCTTATCAAAGATGTGATAAGTGATGCACTAACAGATGCAATAGCCAAGTACACAAAGAAAAATGGAGAAATAAAACCTTTACCTAAAAAGTAAAACCTAAAAATATGCCAACTGAAAATAGTAAAGAATACAAAAAGTGTCTTGATGAGATTATAAAAAATTATAAAAAAAACCAAGATTGGAATAAAGTGGTAGCACATAAATCTTTTATTCCACATACATTTTGTATGGCAGCTTTAGTGGATTATGTGGAAGAAATTTATGGAATAACTGTTGAAAATAGTAAGCATTTACAAAAAATCATTATGCTTAATGAAAAAAGTATAGAAAGAATTGAAGTATTTTTTATTATTGGATATGAGAAAGGAGTTATTTTTGACATAATGATAGCAGACCAAAAATATACTAAGTATCTAAGAGATTTAGAAAATGCCATACAGAATGGAGCAATGTATAAAGACCTTTTTAATATAGAACCTATGAAATTTTCTATGATGGTCAATAAAAAAAAATATCCAACAACTAACCAATATGATACAATTATTAGGGTAATTGCTGATGTATTTCATATAAGAAGAGAGAATGAATTGCAATTTTATCCTAATTTGAGAGTAGTTGCAAAAGAAATGGAAATGCCTTATTCTGCTGCTATGGATATTTATGATATTATTTAAAATTAGTTTATTAGTATTATTTAGTAAACTAAGTAATACTAATAAACTAAAATTACCTAATAAAACAAGTTTATTTCATAAGTATAATAATTTAAGTTTATTAAATAAACTTAAATTACTTAATAAACATAATAACTATAGTTTATTAAATAATACAAAATTACTTAACAAATCAAATAAATAATGATTACTCAACAAGATATTACTAGGATAATCAAGAAAGGCACAATTGAAGAGAAACTCGTTTTGTTGTCAGAAGATATTGCTAGGCACAAAAATAACAAAGGAAGAGTACTATCTAATATAGAAGTGGATAGTATGGTAGATGCTTTTACGACACAGGCTGAAATACAACATTATAATAAATTTAGGCACATAGATAACGCAATTACGCTTGCCATTGCAGCACTAACTACATTAAGATTTGAGTTAGAAACTCACTTTTCTGACCTAAGAGGCTACATTTTAGTATGGAATACTATTGAAAATGCAGAATTATTGGCAAATAGTATTTTGCACGAAATAAAAGACGAAAAAGAACGAAAAAGAATTGCAAAAAAAGCCGCAAAACGTGTGGATTTATTATTTGGAAAGACAACACCAGACCAAGAAGGCTATATTGACGTAAATATTGGTGTAAAAAACGCACCTATTAAAAACGAAGATTATACGCTTTGGCATGTAATGGGTAATGTAGAGCGTGATTTTTCTAGGAATATGGTAAAATTTTTGAGCTGGAAAAAAGCTATAATTGATTATATGAAAGAGATAGGTTTTAAAATACCTACTTATGAGGAAATAATAGAAGATATTGCCACAGAAGCTACTTCTTTTATTATTTGGGATAAATATATGACAAATATTGAAAGTTTTTCTGAAAAAGAGCCTTTGGAAAGAATTGATAAGCTAAAAGCACAATTTAATGTTACCACTAAAATAGAAGATTTGGAGGTAAATATGGTTATTTATGAAGAGTTCAAGACTAAATATTTTGTGAATTATGAAGAAGAAGCGTAAAATATTACCTGGTGCTGCAGATACAAATAATGATAATAAATATTTAGGTTTGAACTTAGTTACGCTAAAAAACGAAACTCTAGAAAAAGAACAGTATAAATATTCTGGGCATTTTATAGACCAAGTTTTGAAATATCATTATCCTAAAGATAATAAAAAATTAGTTATTTTTGAAAATTTGCAAGAAAATACCAAAAGAAATATTATAAATGCCAATGTGGAGAAAACGGAAATAGTAGAAGGTATTAAACTTTCTCCATCAGAACAAAAAGTTATAGATAGTTTGTGCAAACTTTTGCACGAAAAAAGTCAAACCTCTGAGCCAGAAAAAGATGATTTTTATACTGGTAATTTAAGTTACGAAATGATGGCTTATGGTGGAGATAAATCTACTAAAGCCCCAAAATTAGGCTTTACACTTTACGAACTCACACTAGAATATAAGGGTGGTACGGCTGTATCTGGAAAAGATGTTGAAAATGTCAAAGATATATTACAAGAACTAGATAGCAGACGTTTTTTGTTGAGTTATGTAGAAACTACACGAAATAGTGATGGTAGTAGAATTGAAAGAAAAATAGAGGATTTTCAGAAACTTGTTCACATAGTCAAAATAAGTGAAACCATCATAAGCAAAACAGAATTAGAATTAAGTAAAAATGAGGAAAATATCATATTATTAAATCCTATTTTTAGGCGACAAATCAACAGTAAATTTATTCTTTATCCAAAAGATATAAATAGAAGAACTATCATAGCTTATGGCACACACAATATTTCTGAAATAACGCTTAGGCTACGAGATTATCTTATGAGGGAAGCAAGCAGTAAAAGATATACACCTGAAATTTATGTAGATAGGCTTTACTATCTTTTGGCTGAAAAATGGATGAAAGAAAGTCGTAAGAAAAAAGTGAAAGAATATACTATGGCAGCACTACAAACTGTAATAAGATTGGGGCTACTAAATAGTTATGTTATAGAGGAAGGAGCATCAGGAGAGCCTAAAATAATTTTTAATATAAATGAAAATTGGGAGTAAATTTTATAAACAAATCACCACATTTTTTACTAAAATTTTACTAAAACTATAGAAACCTACGTACTTGAGTGCAATTTTTTTTGCTAAAATTAGGCAAAAAGTATGTACCTGAGTACATTTTTTTTGCCAAAAACAGCAAATTTTGTGTTTTTCATAGATTTATTTAGATAATTCATTATCAGTTACTTATATATGAACTTTTTTAAATAAAATAGGCAAAACTATGTACCTGAGTGCAATTTTTTTTGGAAAAATTTTCAAAGTGCTGATTATCAATTATTTGAATTTTTTTTTATACATTTTTACTATGTACCTGAGTGCAATGATTATGTACCTGAGTGCAATGATTATGTACCTGAGTGCAATGATTATGTACCTGAGTGCAATTCATCTTCAAAAATTAGCACTTAATAGCTTGATAATCAATAATTTAAAGAGAGGTCAGAAAAGACTAAGATGTATTAAGAGTATCTAAGATACTCTAAGAGAAAATAAAAAAAAACTTTTCCTTACGGTCAGTTTTTCTTTATTTTTTTCTTTTGTTTTTTTATGATTTATTTTCAATTTAAAAATAACAAATGAATTTTTATCATAGTAGTTATAAGTTGAGATTTGAGTCTTTGATAAAGGCCGTTTAACATAAAAATATTAGATAATATTTCATTAAATAATCATTATTTCCGCTTAAAAAATGAGATTTTTAAGCAGTAAAGATATTTAATTTAGTTTTCAAAGTACTTTATTTTATAAAATTGTCATATTTTTGCTAATAAACCTTTTTAATGACAAATATTTTCCGTAGTTGAGGTGTATGGTTAAAATTTTGTTTATTGGCACGCCTAATTGTACAAGTTCCAAAATACGGTTTTTGTCTTTGTCATACATTGTTTTTTGCTTGCAACCAACTGGTTTTCCTAGTTTTACGCCTTTTGCTTTGAGTGCATTGAGTCCTTCTTTGGTTCTAAACGAGATAAAATCACGTTCCAGCTCCGCCAGCATAGAAAAAATAGTAATCAAAATTTTGTTGCTCATATCCAGCA
>JAYVGJ010000412.1:0-10113 GCA_043772375.1 Raineyaceae bacterium
GTTTTCGCAAGAACAAATTATCCTTAATTCAAAAACGCAAATCAAAGAAAATGTAATTACTTTTTTTATAGTGAGTAATTTGTTGATGAATACTTTTAATACGTCTAGGAATGAATGGACAGCATTTTTAAGAGAAGTTTTGCAAAATGATACTATTTTGATGCAGGCGGAACTTGCAGAAGTGATAGAAGAAGTGAAAATAAGTGTAACAGATAAAGTTGCTTTATTTACAGAAAAATATCCACTTTTGGCTGAATTGCGTTTGCGTTTGGGGCTGGAATTGGATAATTAAACATATATTTCAGAATAATAAAACTATGACAGCTAAAGATTTACTACACAAGATTTTAGACTATAATTTGTGGTCTTCCCCAGATGTAAAAAATGATAAACCTGCAACAACTAGACTCGCACAAATAGAGGTATTATTAGAAGCATTTGGATTGACAAAAAAATATGCTAATTCACTTATTGAAATAACATATCAGTATAATGGGCTTACATTCAATAGAAGGCAACAATTAGATAGATTAACTAATCTTCAATATGTCTTAGATGGGGAGTTTCTATATGATAGAAAGGAAGATGCAAACAAAGAATTATCAGAGAAGATTTTCTTAAAAATTACAGAATTATATCCTCATTTTAGTGATTTTATAAATGTAGAATCTGATGAGATTGGTTGGTTCTTTGGTGATTTATTGAGTTTCCGACAGAATATTCATAAGATAGCTTTTGCTAAAACAGGGATGTCAGAAGGTTTTTCAACTGGATTGCATTATAGTTTTTATTTACAAAAACAGCTAAAAGAAACAATAAAAGCTAATCTTTCAGAAATTGATGAAACTCTTTGGGAAATCCTTGACCCACTTAAAAGAACTGTAAGCAAAGAAGAAATCAATTATCCTGATGCAGATTTAGATAAGATTGACCTTGAATGGAGAGCGGAAAACTACTAATTCATAATTCACAATTCTTCTGTAACAGCTTCTTTTTCTTTGCTTTTAAACAAATAAACCAAAGAAAACTGATGGGTAAGTCCTAGTTTTGTAGCCAAAACAAGTGCATAATCAAATTTTAGGTTTTTGGGAGAAAAACCAACACCAAAAGAGTTGGTTTGAGGCAAAGTATTTAGTCCTGTGCGCACCCAGACAGTTTTTGCAACTTCATAATCAAGTCCAAACTTAAAATTAGGCTTAAAATCTACATCTTTTTCTACCTCCACATTAACAAAAAGTTTTTTAATGGGTTTCCAAGATGCACCCGCCTTCAAAATAACGGGTAAACGGTCTTCTCCGTTGTCTGAACGCAGTTTTGCGGTACTCACGTTATAGGCGTGCAAACCAAAAGAAAGTTTTTCAGAAATATCCATCACACCGCCAACTTCAAAGACAATAGCAGCACGTTTTCCTTGTGTAAGACCAACAGAACCATCATTTATAGCCACTTGCACGTAGTTTATTTTCCCGCCAATACTTACATTGCTTAGTTTGTGGGCATACCCCAAACCAAAGCGTTGTTCACTATAAGTTTTATCTCCAAAACGTGTAATACTAAGCCCTAAGCCACTTTTTTTGTTGAGGACGTAGTTGCCAACAATGCCAACAGTCTGAAAATTAGTTAGCCCAAACGGAATATGATAAGAAAGTGCGGCACTATGTTGTTTTAGTTCTGCAATACCTGCAATATTATTGCCAACTGCCCAGTTATCACGCAGGGCAACAGTAGCATTTCCCATACCCAAAGCACGTGCGCCAATAGCACTATTGATGTTTTGAGCAGATATTTTGCCAAAAAGCAAGAAGAAAAAAGCGGTATAAATAAATTTCATACAAGAGAAGATAGTTAATAAACTAAACCTTCAAAATCTTTAAGACTTTGAAGGTTTGGGAACTGAAAATCAATTTTTAGAAAGGCAAATCATCATCAGGTGCAGGAGAATTGTCAGAAACATATTCATTTGCTGTTGCCTGTTTTGGCTCATTGCTTGTGCTTGGCGTGCTATTATTGTCAGTATTGTTTCCGCCAGCACTACCAAGCAAAGTCATTGTATTGACACGGATTTTCGTTATTTTTCTTGCAACACCATCTTTGTCTGTGTAGTCTTCTGTTTTGATTTTGCCTTCTACATAAATTTGGCTACCTTGTTTTACGTATTGTTGCGCTACTTTGGCAAGTCCGTCCCAAAGTTCTAGACGGTGCCATTCCGTTTGCTCAACTGTTTCACCAGCTTTATTTTTGTATTTTTCTGATGTAGCAATATTAAAATTTGCTACAACAGAGCCATTGTCAAAATTACGTACTTCTGGGTCTTTTCCAGCACGTCCCACTAAAATCACTTTATTTACGCCTGACATAATAGATTGTTTGTTTATTTTTTGGAAATTGATTAAACTTTATGTAAAGATAATTAAAAATAATATTCTTCCAAATAATTTGCAATTAAAATAGGTTTTGGAAGATTTTTTATTTCTTCTAAATCATAAAAAACTAGCATAGAAGCTATTTTATCATTGATTTTATTTATTTTGACTTCAAAAAAACGCACTTTTATTTTCTGATGTGTGAGAATATGCTTGTATATTTTTGAAGGATTTTTGATAGAAAAAAAGCCAAGATTATCTTTCAAAAAAACATCTTCTAAATAATTATTTTCATCAAAAAGTTTCTCTCCTTCTAAGGAGCGGCTAGGGGTGGTTAAGTTTTCTACCAAATAAAAATCATACAAACCGCTCCAAATATCATTATCAAAGCGTTTTTTGAGTGCTATTTTGCCTTCAAATTCAAAAACGAAATAATCAAAAAAGCGTTCTTTTACTTTTATTTTCTTGTTTTTTATAGGAAGAATATTTTGCGTTCCTTGTGCGTATGCCACGCACTCGCCCACGAGAGGGCAATACATACAGTTGGGTTTTGCGGGCGTGCATTGCAACGCTCCAAATTCCATAATAGCTTGATTATGAACACTTGCGTTAGTTTTATCTAACATTTCGTTGCTTAATTTGCTAAAAACTTTCGCACCAGCAGGACTAGAAATATCCGTATTTTCTCCAAAAACTCTTGCCAAAACCCTAAAAACATTGCCATCAAGCACCGCCACAGGCTCATTATAAGCAAAAGAGGCAATAGCGGCTGCCGTATAAGTACCAACTCCTTTTAAAGAAAGGAGTGCTTTGTAATCCAAAGGAAAGATATTTTGCAAATCTTCAAAAATATATTTAGCGGTTTCGTGCATATTTCTGGCACGAGAGTAGTAACCTAAGCCCTGCCAAAGCCTCAAAACGTCATCTGTGGGCGCATTTGCGAGGTCTTTTAGGGTTGGATATTTTTCTACAAAACGCTCATAATAAGGTTGCCCTTGTGCTACTCGTGTTTGTTGCAAAATAATCTCTGAAAGCCAAATATGATACGGATTTTGGGTATTGCGCCAAGGCAAATCACGCTTATTTGCGTTGTACCAAGTGATTATTTTCTCTGAAAAATCTTGTTGTGAAAGCACTTTTTGCGTGATAAAAAAGGTTTTTGTTAGTTTCAAAATTACTGTTTTTAATCTTAAAAAACAATTTTGATTTTAAAAAGTAGTACATTTGTATTGTATGAACGGCTTTTATTTCGGAAAATGTATTGAAGTCCAGCGGACTGTCATATTTATAGAAAATAAGTCAAAAAATGTATTCAGCTCCAGCGGAGCGGCACTAGCAAGGGCTAGTTTTATAAATATGTTGCTCCGCTGGAGCTTTAATACACATACAATGATATTTCTATAAATATGCCGTTCCGCTGGAACTAATACAAAATTTGTTTTTCCGAAATCCTTACCGTTTGTAGTATATTCTGAAAAATCACCTAGTATTCACCAAATAATAATCCAAAAAAATATTATGCAAGACGAAATTATCAATAAAGTAGCACAAAGTAGCCTAATTACCATTGATTTGGAAGAATGGCAAGACCAAAGACCGCAAATAATCTACGACTTCAAGCAAAATCTTTTTCAAGAACTTATTTTAAAAGAAAAAGATTTTAGAGAATTTCTAAAAAACCACGACTGGAGTAGCTACAAAGATAAAAATGTAGCCATTATCTGCTCTGCTGATGCCATTGTGCCGACTTGGGCATATATGCTTTTGGCAGTTTATTTAGAAAATGTAGCTAATTATTTCGTTTTTGGTACGTTGGAAGATTTGGAAAAAAGCCTATTTCAGCGCAAATTAGCAAGTATCAACATTGATGAATATGCAGGCAAAAAAATTGTTATTAAAGGCTGTGGTAATATCCCCATTCCTACTTACGCATACGTAGAACTCACACGCTTATTGCGCCCACACGTAGCCAGTTTGATGTTTGGTGAGCCTTGTAGCACCGTTCCTCTCTACAAAAAAATAATCAGAATTTAAGGATTATAGGATTTTTAGGATTTTTTTCAATACGGACTAAGATTTAAGAATTTTCTATAAAAAATATAACAACTTGATTATCATTATTTTGTATTCATTCACAATTCACAATTCATAATTCACAATTACTTATTTGGTTTTTCTTTTGATAAAATGTAACTTGCGAGGCTATTTAAAATTAGTCTAAATAAAAATTGCGTCTAATCAATCAAAAAAACATTCAAAATGCTTAAAACGCTTGCAGATTTACAGTTGGGAGAAAAGGCAATTATTCAGTCTTTTAAAGATGAAATAATGTCTTTGAAGTTCTTAGAAATGGGTTGTTTGCCTAATATGGAAGTAGAACTTGTACAAATTGCGCCACTTGGTGACCCAATTTGCATACGTACTCCAGACTACCAAATCCTTATGCGCAAGGCTGAAGCAGCTACTATTGTGGTACTTAAAATAGATAAAGACGCTCTCCCAATAACTGCTAATGCTACTGTTTTGGCAAATATTCCTACCGTTACTCCCTTCTCTAAAAAATGAAAATTGCACTTATAGGCAACCCAAACGCAGGAAAAACATCTATTTTTAACGCTCTCACAGGCTTAAATCAGCACGTTGGCAACTTTGCAGGTGTAACAGTAGAAAAACATATTGGCACACTCAAAATAAAAGATAAAACCCTTGAAATCATTGATTTACCAGGAACTTATAGCCTTTATCCAAAATCATTAGACGAACAAGTTGTGTTAGATGTTTTGCTTGATAAAACCTCACCAGATTATCCTGATGCGGTTTTGGTGGTGGCTGATGCCTCTAATATCAAAAGAAATCTGCTTCTTTTTACCCAAATTCAAGATTTAGGTTTTCCTACACTTTTGGCACTTAATATGAGTGATATTGCTGAAAAAGCAGGTATAAAATATGATTTGGACGCATTACAAGCGGATTTTCAGACAAAAATCATCTTCACTAATGCACGCATAAAAGAAGGAATAAACGCACTTTTAGAAGAACTTAGTAATCTTCCAGATGTTTATGTGGATAAAAAACTCGTTGCTGTAACACCTTTTGCCAAACCTGATAGCCTTTCAAAAGAGCTTTTGGACACAGTTAAGAAAGATTTTTTATTAGTTGATGGAGATAATTATTCAAGTGATTATTTGGCACTTATGTATCTGCATCACTATGAAAAATTGAATTTCATTTCTGAAGAAAATAAAATAAAACTGCAAAAACTTTCTATTCATTATGCTTTTTCTAGCCCAAAAATGCAATCTGCAGAAACGCTAGAACGCTACGAAAAAATTGATAAAATTATCTCTAAATCAACAAAAAAAGATGAAAAAAATAAGAATGCTGTTGATTTATCTCTCAAAATAGACAAGGTTTTACTTCACCCAGTTGGCGGATATTTGATATTTTTTGGTGTTTTATTTCTGATTTTTCAGGCGGTTTTTGCGTTGGCAGAATATCCAATGAATGCCATAGAAGAAGGTACAAGCATTGTTACGAGGTTTTTTAAGGGGATTTTACCAGAAAGTATTTTGACAGATTTGTTCACAGACGGCATTATTGCAGGTATTGGAGGGGTGATTATTTTTATCCCGCAAATTGCTATTCTGTTTACTTTTATTGCAATTTTGGAAGAAAGTGGCTACATGACACGTGTAATGATGATGATGGACAAAGTAATGCGCAAATTTGGCTTAAATGGGCGTAGTGTTGTGCCACTTGTATCTGGAATGGCTTGCGCTATTCCTGCCATTATGGCTACACGTAGCATTGATAATTATAAAGAAAGGCTGCTTACAATTCTAGTAACGCCACTTGTGAGCTGTTCTGCACGCATTCCTGTTTATACAATTATCATTGCGCTGGTCATTCCTGATGAAAAAATATGGGGTTTTCTTGGTCTTCAAGGGCTTGTAATGATGGGTTTATATCTTTTGGGCTTTATTATGGCACTTTTGGGCGCAATAGTGATGCAAATATTCATTAAAACAACGCAAAAAAGCTATTTTATTATGGAAATGCCCACTTACAAAATGCCACGTTGGAAAAATGTGAGTATCACTATTGTTGAAAAAGTGCGTGCTTTTGTGTGGGAAGCAGGCAGGATGATTGTTGCTATTTCTATTGTTTTATGGGCTTTGGCGAGTTTTGCGCCAGGAAATAGCGCAGAAATTGCAGAAAAAGAAACACGTTTGAAATTTACTAATTTGCCAGAAAAAGAATTAGAAATGAAAGTTAATTCTGCAAAGTTAGAAGTTTCTTATGCAGGGCATTTGGGCAAATTTATTGAGCCTGCCATTGCACCGCTAGGCTACGACTGGAAAATTGGTATTGCTCTGATTACCTCTTTTGCGGCTCGTGAAGTGTTTGTAGGTACAATGGCAACTATTTATAGTATTGGAGAAGAAGACGACACGACCAAACTTCGTGAGAAAATGGCAATGCAGCGCAAACCAGACGGCACGCCCGTCTATACGCTTGCGAGTGGTGTTTCTCTTTTGTTGTTTTATGCTTTTGCTATGCAATGTATGAGTACCATTGCAGTAGTCAAGCGGGAAACCAAAGGTTGGAAATATCCCATTATTCAGTTGATTTATTTGACTGTTTTGGCGTATTTAATGGCATTTTTGGCATTCTGGGCGTTAAGTTAGGTACGAAGTTTGAAGTACGAATTTTTGTCGTCAATGGTATTTCATACATCACGGTAGTGCTATGCTTGTAATGATTTTTAAATGGTGGCAGAGACCGCTGTTGTTTGTGTCTTCACAAACAACCCTTATGTCACAATAATGTACTTTCTGTCGTAAATAATGTACTATTGTACTATCTCATTGTTGTTTGTGAAGGCACAAAAAATGGTATTTTTATATAAATATTAAATCATTACAAGTATAGCACTACGCAAAAAATAAGTTTAAAAATATTTTTTTTAACAAGAAAATAGTTATATTTGCCTAATGTTTTAAGGAAATTTGACAGATAACAAAGCAAAACGAAATTTGCGAGAAAATATTTGAAAATACGTATTATTTTATCAATTATTTTCTAATTTTTTACAACTTTATTTTGCTTATTGTTGTCGTTAGATTATTACTTAGAAAATAGAAAATATTTATTACTACTTTTATGAAAAATCTCATTAAAATATTCTGCTTATTTCTTGCGCTAATCATTGCTACAAGTGGTATTAGTCAAGCGCAATCACTTATTTTAGATGGTGATGTGCTACTTGATAATCCTAATGAAAAATTTAAGAAACTGAAAAATACAGCGCCTTACAAAAAAATTCAAAAAGATAATCTTGCTCCTTTGAAAGTCAAAAAAGAAGTAAAAGTTGTTCAGCAAGAAGAAATAAAAGAGAATGTGAAAGAAGGCATTAAAGGGAAGACAAGCAATTTTCACGGAAACACAGAAATTGACAGTTCTAGCGACATTCAAGACGAAAATGAAGCACCATACAAAGAAAGTTTAATTAAAATTGTTTTTCAACTTTTTGCCTTCTGGATAAGTGCTAATTTTAGCTAAGAAAAATAAAAAAATAAAGAAGACTTCGCTCAAAGTGAAGTCTTCTTTTTGTTATCCTAAATCTTCTAAAAATTTCAATAAAAAATCACTTTCAGGATTTTCAGACAGGTTTTTGTAAGATTTTTGAAGAAGATAAATAAATTGTTTTTTTTCATCTTCAGAAAACCCCATCAAAGCCTCATTGTTCATATTTTCAATAGCTTCCCCAATCTCTCCAACAGTTTTTTTGCCCTTACGAGTGAGTAAAAGCACATAACTACGTCTGTCTGTACCTCGCTCACGTATGATGTAATCTTTTTTTATAAGAAAATTGATGATACGCACCATTCCTGCCTTATCAATTTTGAGCAAATCAGCTATGTTTTGTTGAGAAATAGTTTTTTTACTTTGTTCACTTTCCTCTATTATCCATAAAATGATAAAATATCTGTCTAATTGCGTAAATTCTAACTCTACTGTGAGCGTTTGAAGGTACATTTTGTCAATTAGCCCAAAATAAAGAGAAAAGAAATAATCTGTTTTTTTCATATTAAAATTTAAAAGCGCATTATTGAAGTCAGGTGGAAACACCTGACTTCACAAGAAAAAGTAGCCCCCAACCCCAAAGGGGAGCAATACAAATACATTTTTATGGAAATAGTTAATTTCGCAAGAAACGTAATTGATAATTGATAATTCGTAATTGAATTTAGGCGTTTACTTTTGCAAAAACCTTTTCTAATGCTTGTGTTATTTTAGAAGAAAGCGTTTGTAATTGTTCCTCTGTCCAAGCCACTTTTACGACCAAAGAAATCAGTCTTTGCATCAAATTTTCCGTTTTTGGAAGGTGCAAATTATTGTAATCTTGTGGTGCACCAAGCAAATGAACAACCATTTTCATAGGAGAATTCATATTGCGCAAATGCTCCCAATTACGGATATAGTGATAATTATTGTCATACCAATATTGTACGCCTGTAATATCAGGAACGCCCAAAGCCTTAAGTTCCGCCACTACGGCACGTGCTGTAGCTTCGTCAGGTAAGAAAAAGTCCATAAAAGTCGCTGCATCACCATTTTCATCAGGAATATGTCTAAAACTAACCTCTGGAAATTTGGCTAATGTTTCGTGCAAAACTTTTTTATGTTTGCGTTGTTGCGAGAGGATATAATCTATTTTGCGGATTTGCGCAAGTCCAACGGCAGCATTCATTTCTCCCATACGGTAGTTAAAACCCACTATTGGGTGATTTTCTGCGCCCCTATTGTCGCCAAGATGGTCGTGTCCGTGGTCTGAAAATTGTTCTGCTTTATGGTAAAGATTTTCATCATTACAAATAATTGCGCCACCTTCACCACAAGTAATAATCTTAAAAAAATCAAAAGAAAAACAACCCATTTGCCCAAAAGTACCTGCTGCTTTTCCTTTGTAGCTTGCACCCAAACCTTGCGCTGTATCTTCAATAAGTAAAAGATTAAATTCTTTGCAAATTTCCAATATTTCTGTAATTTTAGCCATAGCACCGCACATATGCACAAGCACAATAGCTTTGGTTTTAGGCGTGATAGCAGCACGAATACCCTCTGGAGAAAGGCAAAGCGTTTCATCTATCTCTGCAAAAATAGGCAAAGCACCACCCAACATTGCGCCCTCTGCGGTAGCAATATACGTAAAGGGGGGTACAATCACCTCATCACCCGCACCAATGCCACAAGCTGCCATAGCAATAGCCACTGCAGTAGAGCCACTTGTACAAGAATGAGCATATTTTACACCATTAAATTTAGCCAATTCTGTTTCAAAATCTCTTGATTTCCAATGATTTTTGCGTATAGAGTCGTGGTTATACCTAAACAAAACACCTGTTTCTAATACGTCATTTACTTCTTTGCGCTCTTCTGCGCCAAATAATTCACTTCCTGGCATATTTATTTTTTTTAAGTTGAATATTTTTGAGTATTTTTTTGCTCAAAGATAAGTATTTTAATTGTGAATTATAAATTTTGAAAGAGAAATTAGTATGTACTATGCACCAAAAGGATTTCGTAAAAGTAGAGATAAAATAAATATCCTAACAGACTTGGGACAATATTTTTTGTTCCGAGCCATAGGGTGTAGGACAAGTTGTATTTGTAGGGGCTGGGCTTGCCCCTGCCCACATGCGAAAGCAACACGCAGAGCATTATTTATCTGTTTTATTTGTCGTGT
>JAYVGJ010000413.1:0-6906 GCA_043772375.1 Raineyaceae bacterium
AAATAAGGAAGAAATTATCATTGACCTTTTGCAAAAATATGCCGCTTAAAATAACTGATAATCAAGTAGTTATACTAATAATAAATATCAACAAATTAACATTCTTTTGAATTTTGACCAAATATTAGGCTTATATTCTTCTATATAAGTTTCTATTGGGTATGCTGTGCCAGTTACAGTGATTGCTCCTGAGTATTTATTCACTATTATTGGCGCATTGCCACCAAGCATATCACTCACATTTTTTGTGTCTAAATATTCTTTTGACTGATAGAAAAATACCCACCCAAAATAATGTTCTTTTATCTCTTGCTCAATAATAACTGGTGTTACACCTTCTATATTCAAACTAGCAACATAATTTTTTGCTATTTGAAGGGCATCTGTATATTTTATCATTTAAAAGTTGTAATTATTTTACTGATGTTACACAATGAAAATGTATTTTGTATTATCCTAAAATCTCGTAATCCTAAAAATCCTAGTCTATTTTTTGCTTGATTTCCCCCAGCCATTTTCTCCCAAAAGTGGCACAAAACTACAATCTTCTAGTTGTTCTCTCACAAATTCGTTTGTATCCACACGAGTAAAACGGTTGATTTTTTGTTTTTTTGCCGTTCCAATAGGAATAATTATACTCCCACCTTTAAGCACTTGCATCAAATAAGGTTCTGGCATTTCTGGTGCGCCTGCCGTTACCAAAATGCCATCAAAAGGAGCAAAATCAGGCAATCCTTGTGTGCCATCAGCCAAAAATAATTTTATATTTTTCTGAAAAAAAGCAACTCCTTTATGCAATTTATCATCTAAAACTTTAAGCATATTTTTTGCGCTTTCGTGCAAAACTGGGTCAATTTCAATAGAATAGACCTCTGCACCCATATAAGCAAGCACCGCTGCCTGATACGCAGAACCAGTGCCTATTTCTAGTATTTTTTGTTTAGGTTTTACACTAAGTAATTGTGTTTGGAGAGCAACCATATAAGGTTGTGAAATAGTCTGTTCTTGTCCAATATCAAAAGCCTTATCTTGGTAGGCGTGTTCTGTGAAGGCATTATCCAAAAACCAATGACGAGGAATAAAACTAATAGCACCAAGTATTTTTTCATCTGTAATGCCCCTATCTTTCAACTGTGAAACTAGCTGAATACGCAATCCCTTGTGTTTGTAAGTATCTTCGTAAGTTTTTGTATTGGTAATAATCATAAAATCTGTGAAATATTTTGAGTGCCTACTTTCAACAAAAGTAAGAAAAATAATCAGTTTTACAAATATTCGTGTATTTATGATAAAATAGAAATGCCACGAATACACAAATAAAAAAATTCGTGTATTCGTGGCAACAATAATTTATTCCGCTAAAACAGGCTCAATGACCACTTTTGTAGGATTTTCGTTGATAGTGTCTGACTCCACAAGCCCGTCACGTAGGCGCACAATGCGGTGAGCGTGCTTGGCTATGTCCTCCTCGTGAGTAACCATAATGATAGTATTTCCTTTTTTATGCAATTTATCAAACAAATCCATAATTTCATACGAAGTTTTGGTGTCCAAATTTCCTGTTGGCTCATCAGCTAAAATAATGCTAGGATTGTTCACCAAAGCACGTGCAATGGCTACACGCTGGCGTTGCCCGCCCGAAAGTTCGTTAGGTTTGTGGTTTGCTCTATTATCCAAACCAACACTGCGCAATGCCTCCATTGCCATTTCATCACGTTTTGATTTGCCAAAACCTGCATAAACAAGCGGTAAAGCCACATTATCCAAAGAAGTAGAACGGGGAAGCAAGTTAAAAGTTTGGAAAACAAAACCAATTTCTTTGTTTCTGATTTCTGCTAGTGCATTTTCTTCTAAATCACTAACATTTTGATTATTAAGAATATACGTGCCAGAAGTTGGTGTATCAAGGCAACCTACAATGTTCATAAGCGTTGATTTCCCAGACCCAGACGGACCCATAAAAGCCACATATTCCCCTTTATTGATACTGATACTCACGCTTTTAAGTGCTTCTATCACCTCGCTACCCATTATGTAGGTGCGGTTGATATTTTCCGTTTTCATTATAATTTTATCTGCCATTTTTTTTAAGAATATTGTAACAAAATGTAGGGTGCGACCCTTGTGGTCGCCCTTATATGCGAAAGCAACACGACAAAAAATACCAACAATAAACACTAAAAGTTGCTAGCAATTATGGGTTTTAAGCCTATTCAAAGAGGGCGACCACAAGGGTCGCACCCTACAAAATACCAATAATGCTATTTTTATTTAAAGGTTTGTTGTAAAGAATCTCTTTTTAGTTTATATTTTTTGATAAATACATCTAAATCAGCAGGTTTCATTAAGTCTTGCAAGTCGTTTGCGGCGGCATCTGCAAAGCTAATAAGTTTATATTCAAGGGCTTGTAATGCGTAAGCCTGTAATATTTTGACTGATTTTTCATTAAAACGCAAAGCACCCAATAAAATTGTATAAGCAACATCAGTTTTTTTCATTTTTTGTTGAAAAAAATTCCCTGCATAAACGGCTAAATCTTCCTCAAAAAGCAAATTAAAAGTAGCTTTTTGATAGAGATTTGAGATGGTTTGCAAATCTTTATTATCAGAAAAATCTAATGCAACTGCTTTATAATAAGCACGATAGCTCTCTTGTGATTTGGTAAAAACCATTTTATCAACGGTTGCTAAAATATTTGTATAATCCTTTTTAGCAAACAGAGTTTTCAAATAAACTATATTCATTTCAGACTGGATAAAATCCGCTATTTTGATGGTTTTATCTATGTTTTGATAGATTTTTAATGCTTTTTCAGTGTTTTCAGCGTTATTTTTACTCAAAAAATAGTTCATTTGGTAAACTTGCGCCCACGTTTGCAAAGATTTATCAGAAATTGTGGTTACAAGTTTTTCTAATTCTTCTTCATTTTTGAACTGTTTGTAATGAATAAGCATCAGTTTTTCATCATCAGTTGTAGCGGTGGCAACATTTTTGGTAAAAATATTGTGCATTTTATTAGCTTGCTTGCGCAAATATTCAGGCGTTTTTGGGTGCGTAGCCACATATTTTGCGGTGCTATCTGCCCTAAAAAAGTCATTTTGCTCCGCAAACGCCAAACTAAGCCCATAACAAGCATTTATATTGGGGATTGGTTGGTTAAAATTAGCCTCTTTAAAGTACGTAATTGCTTTTTCATTTTGATTATTTTCAAAAAACCACAAACCCAAAACATAGTTATAAAACACAGGAGAACGGCTTTTGATGCCTTCCACCAAATCAATGCCACGAGATAAATCTCCGTGATAATAATACCAGCAAGCCTTTGCAAACGCTAGATTTTCTCCTAATTCGTACCTATTTTTCTCACTTTTTTGATAAAAATTGATGGCATCAATGGACGTTGTATCATTAGAATTGAGCTGATTAAAGGTATAATTGCTCAAATATGCCCAAGTGGGTGTAGTCAGTAAACCAATGTTTTTAACATCTTTTTGCTCCAAAAATGGCAGTAAATCTTTGCGTAGCGTATTGGGAAGAGGTTTTTGATAAATATTCCTTACAGCAAACTGATTAGTCAGGACGGTTAGATTATCTGTTTTTTCAAAGTTTTTGATAACATTATCAAAATTTTGATTTTTTTGATTTTTGACTAAAAAACTCAAAAAATTTGTGCTAATTTCATCTTTTGGAACGCCATTTTTCTTTGCTTTCTCCAAGTAAAAAATAACAGAATCAGAAATGCCCAATTTTCCGTACAAAAGAGCCAAATTGTTAGCTAGTTCTTTGCTTTTTGGGTTACTGGTTACGCCTTCTCTGAGCGTTTGCGTAGCCAAAAGAATGCCATCATTTTGCAGATTTTCAAAATTTTCACTCACACGAGCATACGTTTGAGGAATGTTTTTGCGCAAACTTGCATCTTCCAAACGGGCAATTTCTGTGCTATATTCGTTTTTTGCTTTTGCCAAAGTTGCCAGCGTGTATTGCGTACGAGGGCTATAATAGTCTAAATCAAGTGCTTTTCTATAAAAAACATCTGCCAAAACAGGCTGATTGTTCACAGAATAACCATCAGCAATACCATTCAAATAACCAGAAAGACCTTGTTTTATAGGCAAAGAACTCACTTTCATAAGCATTCCTGCTACAATCAAGAACGAAATGCCACGAGCAATATAATTGGGCAAGTATTTTGTATCTTCATCTTCGTAAAAGTCCTCATATACAGACTTATCCACAGGCTGGCGTGTGCGGTAGTTGAACATTGTCCCAACCAAAAACACCAAACCAAACGCTAAATGCGTATAAACAATAACATCTTTAAAAAATTCTATCAAAGAACTGCTTGCACTTGCAGAAATATAGCTCAGAGTGGCAAAAGTAAGTCCGCCTAAAACAACATATAAAACCGCTCCTGCGGGATTAAAAGGCAATATTTTTTCAAAAGTAGGATTTTTACTGATGCCCCAAAGTCCCAAAACCGCAGAAATAACGAGAATATAAAAATCCTCAAAATAAATAATATCCAATTCCCAAATTTTGGCATTTTTGAGGTATAAAAGCACCAAATTGACCAAATAAATGATAGTCAAAAGGAAAAAATGTCTTAGATTAGTCTTTTTTTCTACGGCATTATTCAATAAAAAAAGTACAAAATGTGGTATTTCGGTACAAACAAGGACTATAAATGCCACAGAAAGCATTATAGGAACTGCAAGCGCATAATTTACAAGAAACATCACGGGTTGTTGTAAATTTGTGCCTTGATAAATGAAAAAACTTGTCAAAATATTCATCAAAAGAAAAGTAAATAACCTTTTTATGAAGGAAATATTTTTGTTGATAGCAAAAAAATAATAAGACAAAACGAGGTACAAAACCACTATTACGGCAGTGTAAAGCATTGTTTCGTTACCAAAAAGCACCAAAATATCTAGCCTCAAACTCACCAAAAAAACCGTAAAAAGCGCAAAAAATCCATAGAAAAACCATTTTTTCATTTGCGGAATAATTGCCAAAAAGATAGACAGAAACACCAGTAAAACGACTGCATAAATATCAGCAAAAACAGGATTTAGTTTGAGGTCTGCGCCAATGTATTTATTTTGGATAAAATAATTATCAACTTCCAATGTGATTGGAAAAATCCCTTTTTGAAAAGTGCTAATGGTATTCGGCTCACTATCATAAACGGTTTGTAGCTCCCATTTGATAGCAAAACTATCTCCTTGCCATTCTACAAAAATGAAGGCAACCACGAGTATAATAAAAAGCACAAAGAAAACAGAAAAGAGGTTTCTATAATCTTTGTGCCAGTTTTTCCAGAAATAAAACATAAATAGTTGTGAATTGTGAATTGTAAATTGTAAATGAATGCAAAAATTGTGAATTGTAAATGAGTACATTTTTCCGCAGTTAGTTTTCGTCAAATGTATTTCAATTTATAATTCACAATTTATAATTCACCATTTTTTAGATAATTTCTCTACCAGTACGGAAAGTTGCATCATTGGTTTGGCGAGTGCCTGCTTCTGCGCCATTTGCGCCCAAATCATCTTTTGACTCAATAAAACGCTGACGTAAACGCAGGGCTTCTGCACGTTTTTTCATATTAAGATTAAGCACTTCTACCACCAAAGCAAAGCCCATAGAAACATAAACGTATTCTTTTGGTACTTCTTTGTCAAAGCCTTCCATAATCAAAATAGTGCCTATCATCAGCAGAAACGACAATGCAAGCATTTTTACGGTTGGGTGTTTGATGACAAAAGCATTGACTTTATTAGCAAAAATAATCATAATTGCCATTGAAATTACCACAGACGTAATCATAATGGTAATACTCCCATCTTTATCAGCATCAATCATACCAACGGCAGTAAGAATAGAATCAAAAGAAAAAACTATGTTTAATAGGGCAATTTGAACAATTACACCAAAAAATGACTCTACTTTCCCCTTTCCACCGACAGATTCTTCTGCCCCTTCTAGTTTGTGATGTATTTCTGTAACACTTTTATAAACTAAGAAAATGCCGCCCGCCATCAAAATAAGCCCTTTATAACTAGGATTATGTATCCAATGCGGCAAAATTCCTTCTGCAAAAATAGGATCAACAAGTCCCACAATCCAACCAATTGCAAAAAGAAGCAGCACACGAGGAATAATAGCAATAATAAGTCCTACGTTTGTGGCACGTTTGCGGTCTTCTTCAGGTAGTTTTGAGGACAGAATAGAGATAAAAACAATGTTATCTACGCCCAAAACTACTTCCATAAGTGTCAGAGAAACAAGGCTGATAAGTGCTTGTGCCGTAAATATATGAGAAAAGAAAATTTCAAGATGTTCCATAAGCAGAAAAAAGCAATAGTTAAGTAATTATGAATTGTGAATTATGAATTATGAATGAATACAATTTACAGAGTTGTAAAGGTGTGCAATTTATGTTTTTAATTTTTGATTACAAAAAAAAGTTTCTTTTGGTAATAAATAAAACTTCCCGAAAGTTTTCAACTTTCGGGAAGTTTGGTGAAGTCAGGTGTTTCCACCTGACTTCAAAAACATCGTTAAATATTGATTTTTAGAAAAGAAGTGCAAAATTTCTTTTTTATCAAAGTTTTAAAAGCCATTTCTTGAAGTCAGGTGGAAACACCTGACTTCACAAGAAATACAAATGATTTTTCGTACCTCAAACTTCGTACTTCACTACCTTCTGTCATCATCATTTTCCAACATACTTAAATAGCTTTGGTAGCGGCATTCTGCAATTTCGCCTGCTTCTACGGCATCACGCACCGCACAAGTGCGCTCGTGTGTATGAAGGCAATTATTGAATTTGCACTTATTCAAAAACTTTCTCATTTCTGGGAAATAATGAGAAAGTTCTGCGGGAGAAATATCCATAAGCCC
>JAYVGJ010000414.1:0-3347 GCA_043772375.1 Raineyaceae bacterium
TTAGGCAAATAGTAAATAATAAACTCTCTTTTTTATGAAAAAGATACAAAAACTGTGCTTCTTGGCTCTTGTAGGGCTGATGGTAGGCACAAGCTGTGAGAAAACACCAGCAACACCAAACCCACAAGATGACTGCATTGAGGGTGTAGTGATTGCGGAAAACCCTAGAACAACCACCCCTAATGCTTTAGTAGCATGTGAAACGGTAGTACAAATCAAAAACAGAAATATTGGAGAAAAGTTTATGAGCTATGACAATTGCGTGGTTATCCGTAATCTTGGTACAAGTTTGAATAAACTTAACCAAAAAGTTTATTTCAAAACTTTTACGGAAGATTCTCAATGCGGACCTTGGCAAATGCTCTATTTAACTCCTCCAGCAAGTTGCATCATTGTAACAAATCTTTCAACTAAATGTGAGCCTAAATAAAACATGAAAAAAATCTTAATCATCATTTTCTTATCCTGTCTGTGGCAGATAAGTTTTGCGCAAAATCCATTCTACCGTCATCAGGATGAAATTATCACTTTGCAACCTGATTTATCTGCTTTTGTCGTATTCAATAGTAATACTATAATAGGGGGGGGGTAAAACTATACTAAGCAATACCATTGTAAGGTCTGTTCAAGCCTTATCACCTAATAGCTTGCTTGTAGAAGTAAAACCCAATTCTTCTTACAAGGCTGTTGAAAGTGTTAAAAAAACGCTGATAGCAGCTAATAGTACACTTCAATTTAACTCTGCCTATACTTATGAAGGCGAAAGGGGTTACCCAACCAATCAGATCATCATTTCTTTAAAGCCAAATAGTAGTATTGTTCAAGTCAATACGTTGTTTGGAAGTCAGTATGTATCAGCTACAAAAAATCAATTTGGCGACTCTTATTTACTTACCTTAAAAGATGTGAAAGATTTATTTTCGCTTACAGAAAGTATCCATCAAAGCGGTTTAGTAGAATGGGCAACGCCAAACCTTATTTCAGGCTCTTTGCTTATTAGCAATCCATTGTATCCAGCCCAATATTATCTCAATAATACAGGACAAAATGGAGGTATAGCTGATGTAGATATCAATGCTCCAGAGGCTTGGGCATTTACAGCCAATGCGTGTATTGCCAATCCTCGTGTTCGTGTGGCAGTCATAGATGATGGCGTAGAAGAACACGAGGACTTAAATAATCTGTTGCCTATTGGTTATGATGCTCGTGACCCCTCCAATCCAGGTCGTCCACTTTCTCCAGAACTAGGTCACGGGCAGGCTTGTGCAGGTATAATAGGCGCAGATGACAATGGCGTTGGAATTAGAGGAGTTGCTACTAACGTAGAAATTTTACCAATTAAAATTTACTCTTATGGAATGGATATTATTCTTGGTGATCCTGGTCCTCTTTCATATAATGCTACTGAAATAGCTCAGAGTATAGAATGGGCTTGGAATCCTCTTGGTGGCAATGCAGACGTTTTAAGTTGCTCTTGGGGTGGTGGAATGCCCAATACTGCTATTACTACAGCTATCCAAAATGCTAGAACTTTAGGTAGAGGTAATAAAGGTTGTATAGTGGTATTTGCCTCTGGGAATGGTGGTGGTAGAGTTCTATATCCCGGTAATTTACCTAATGTAATTACTGTGGGTGCTATTGACAAAAATGGAACACTTTTTAATTACAGTTCTCGTGGTGCGGAAATGGATTTAGTAGCCCCAAGTGGTGAGAGGAATTATCTTCCAAACGGTCTTCTTGCTGGTGATGTTATAACCTTAGACAGAATGGGGGCAAGTGGTTATAATACAGCAGGAAATTATACTGGTTTTGGGGGTACATCTGCGGCTTGCCCACAAGTGGCTGGTGTGGCGGCTCTTATGTTGCAAGTAAACCCCAACCTTACAGAAACACAAGTAAGAACAATCTTACAACAAACTGCTAGAGATTTGGGTACGCCAGGCTTTGATAATGATACTGGCTATGGTTTGGTAAATGCAGAGGCTGCCGTTAATGCAGTACCAATTGCTAATCTTTCTAATGTTTCTATCTCTGGTCTAAGTACTTTTTGTAATGGTGGTAGTGTAACTTATAGGTTTTCCCAAATACTGCCTGCTGGCGCAACCATCACTTGGAAAGTTATAGGTGATATTAGCTTGATAGGTGGGCAAGGTACGCCTATTGCTAATGTTTCAGCGTTCGGAAATGGTGCTGCTACCATACAAGCTACCATAACAAATTGTGGTGTTTCCTACCCAATACCTGCATTTAATATTTTTGTAAATCTTCCACCTGGGTTAGAAGTTAACTACATTTACAACAATGGTTCAAGAATACCTGTAGACCTCTCTAGTACAAATAATTTATGCCTTGGCTATACCAGCAGAGGCTATTTGGTTGCTACTGTATCTCCTAGTAGTAGTGTAACCTTTACAGCAATTAGTGGGCTAACTATTGCTTATAGAGATGGTAGAAGTGCTTATTTTACCCTTTTGCCTGGTGCGTCAGTAGGTCGTGTACGAGTATTTGCCACTAATCCTTGTGGTACTGACACACAAGCAATGGCGTTTCAAATTGCTAATTGTGGCATACCAAATTATCCTGGCGACCCTAATCCTACTGACCCTTGTAACAATCCGCCAAGACTGTACAATATTTCACCAAATCCTGCTACTTTTGGTCAAATAAAAATAGGTACTGCAGAAAGACCTATGGAAGTTGTATGCCCTGTATATTCTCCTAAAATAAACGCAATGAATGCAGTTATTAATTCCAAAGATGGCATTACGTTTAGTGAGGTAAATATTTATAATAGTTTTGGTATGTTGGTATTATCCAAACTAACCAATAAAGCCAAAGAGTTTGTTATTCCTCTCAATGAGCTAAGAGCAGGTTTGTATTTGGTGCAAATCTCTGAAGGAGAACACACAGAAAGACATCAGATAATCATAGAATAGAAAAACATTACAAAAAGCCTTTCCAATATTTGCAAAGGCTTTTTTGTTGAGTTATTTTCCTAATTTCTTTTTTCTTTGTTTTTGGAGCTTTGTCCAATCAATAAGGTTGCTTATATTATCCAAAATTTTCTTAAACAACTCAAAATAAAGTGTTACATAAAGTAGCAACGACATTACCCAAATAACAATAATATTAAAATACAAGGTATCATAATAGCGTCCCATAAAATGCTTTTTAGGAGCGAAAAAATGAGTACGAAAACTAAAATAGTCTTCTGGCGTAGCCGTAAAATAAATAGGATTTATCTTTTGTATGATGCGGTCTTGTGATACTAGTAAGCGAGTAGCATCAGCCGTATTTTTCACCAGTTGTTCTAGTTTTTCGTTAGAATAGCGTTTTTTGAGTTCCTG
>JAYVGJ010000415.1:0-1944 GCA_043772375.1 Raineyaceae bacterium
GCAAAAAGTTACATTGAGCATTAATTTAATAGTAATGCGTTTCTTTATTGCCTTAGCTGTTTGTCGTTTAGACGTTGCAAACAACGTCTCTACAAAAAAAATACAATAAATAATAATTATGGAACAAAAATGGCTTTATCTTCTCTTGGGAGGACTTTTAGAAATAGGTTGGACTATTGGACTAAAGAAAATGGACAACCACAAAAACATTCCTTGGTCAATAGTTTTCTATGTGAGCATCATTGCAAGTTTTTATTTCTTGCAACTTGCCTCAAAGAAATTCCTATTGGGACGGCTTACGCCATATATACGAGTATAGGCATAGTAGGAACGGTTTTAATTGGTATGATTTTCTTTAAAGAGCCAACTAATTGGGAGCGTTTTGCTTTTATTCTAATGATAATTGGGGGAGTGGTAGGGCTGAAAATGAGCGCAAATGGTTAGCAGTCCGCAGGTATAAAACCAAGGCTGTAAGGAATTTTTACTCGTGGCGTATAAAACCCCCACGTTACTGATTCTAACGACTATTTAGTTGCTAAAAAGCAGTTTATCCGCATTTGCGAAATAGAAAGAAATGGTTAAAAATCACAAATTTACGGGTTTTTAAAAAGTTCTTTACATTCTGGGCATAAAACCCTCCACTACTCAAAAATCCTCTTGGCGCAACTGAATATCTATCATTTGCGCCTCCTCAAAACTTAAACCATACAAATGATAAACCATTACATCTATTTGATGTTCTAATGTTACTGTGCTTGTACCTGCTTTTTTTGATGATAAAATTTCATCTACCAACAACTCAAATTTAGAAATGACCTCATCAGAACCTATCATAATTGGTAATTGCTCAATCTCATAACCATTTACGTGATTATTAGTTGAGGTCTTTCGGAAATACCAATCCATCAATTTAGAATTTAAAATTCCAAGAATAAATTGATTATATTTTTCGTTCTTTAGATTAAATTTATTAACTGAATTTCCAAATATAAATTTTTTAGATTTTGCTGTAATTGCAAAATGCAATCTAAATTTATCCATTGTTCCAGTAATTTGCTGACAAACAAAGTGAACAGTTTTTTGATTGACTGACACAATATTTGATTTATGATTATTTTGGATATATTCTTCGTTGTCATAATCTATATTGTACTTGTGAGTATTTTTACCCCTTAACAATACTACTTCAGTTAAATTACTTGAAAAAAAATCAGATGCAACAGTTAGGTTAATATCCCCTTGACTAATTACATCAATAAATTTATTTAAAGGTTCTGCATTTTTATTTAATTTTTTGAGAATTTTAAATTCATACTTCTTCACCAAAGGAATAAAATAACCATTTGGATAAATTTTAATGAGTTCTTGTTGATTTAATTGTTCATATTTCAGTTTGGGAATGGTTGTAACATCATTATCAATAGAAACATTAAATTGGTGATTTGCTGATGGAATTGTTTTTGTAATAATGTATATACAAGTTCCTTGTAATACACTATCAAAAACTTGCCCTTCTTTATTTTTGGCTTTTTTGGGAAACTCAAGTATTTCTTTGATGGTTGTTTTTGTGAGCAATAACTCTCGTGTATATTGGGAAGATACATCACACATCAAACTACTCTGAACAATCATTGTTGCCACACCGTTAGTTTTCAATAAATTGTACGAACCTTCAACAAATACTTTATAAAGATTTTGCTTGCCCTTATCCTTCCCCTGCGAGTAAGGAAATTGATTTGCTGAAAAAATATCTTTAGAAACTTGCACATAAGGCGGATTACCAACAACAATATCAAAACCAGTAGCCAAACCAAACATCCATTCAGGGTCAAACCAATTTGCAGAAATATTTTGGTCGTAAGGGTCAAAAGCAACAATTTGGTTTGCTACGGTGGTGTTCCAGCCATCTTTTTCTAGTAGTGAGGCTATTTCCTGTCTTAGGTT
>JAYVGJ010000416.1:0-2325 GCA_043772375.1 Raineyaceae bacterium
TTTACTACCGTACACAGTTTTTATTGTTGGTCTGTACCGTAGTGGAACGGAGGTCTGACCAACAATAAAAACTGTCATTTCATTTTAAAAAGAGATTATGGTCAGACCTTCGTTGCTCTACGGTATAGACATAATCTCTTTTTAAAATTGTGTACGGCAGCAAATTGATGATATAAGAACAGTGAACCCTAAAAAAACAGGATTGCACTAACATTTCTTCAAATGTTTTGATGTTTTTGGAAAAAGCCCTCTTAATTAGCTAATTAAGAGGGCTTTTAGATAATTAAGCAAAAAAACTGTTTCTATCTTATCAGCGTCAGCGTTCCTCTATAAGAAAACAAATTTCCCAAATAATCTTCTATCTCACATACATATACATACACGCTAGGTGGCATCTGTAAGCCATTTCTTTCGCCGTTCCAGCCTTCTGAAAACAATTTTGTATCAAAGATTTTCTGATTATTTTCATCAAAAATAAGCATTGAAAAAGTCTTTACAAAAAAACCTTTTGGCTCAAAAGTATCATTAAGATTATCATTATTGGGCGTGAATGCCGTTGGAAACTGCATTTTGTATTTTCTCTCAACAAAAACCGTATTAGAACTACTTATAAAAGGTATAGTTAGGTTAGAAGTTGTGCCAACTACTTTGTAAGTGATAATTTGGTTTTCCAAATCTTGAGAATTATCTGTATAAGTCAAAGCATTTCCCATAGAAATTTCCTCATAAACTGCGCCTAAATTGTTGATTTTCTGCAATTTATAAGAAACACTATTATTATCAGAGTTTTTGTAGGCAGTCCAAGTGAGTATTCTAGCAGAAAGTACATCTTGTGAGCTTGTCGTTACATTCAGAATAATAGGACAAGTTTCTCCAGAAAACAACGCCACAAAGCCACAAGTTGCCACATTTGTAATTTTATAGCAATTTGAAATATTATTACCAGAGTTGTTACCAACATTATTAGTAACAAAATCTTCTTCAAAAGTGGTATTAGTTGTTGTTTGTGTTTTTACGTTATTTTTTAAGATTTGATAGGTTTTCAAATCATCAAAATTGCTGCCTGTTGCGTCCCAAGAGAGTTTTATTTTATTATTTTCAATGGTTGAATTTAATTTTTTGACTTCTAATGGAGCGGTTGTAGTGGCTGAAATGGTACTTTGCAGCGTGATTGTGTTGTTACATTTGTCGGTTACTTTCAAATAAAAATCATATTTTTTCAAAAGTGTGTTCAACTTAGAAAAACTACGTGTAATGGCTACAGACGTGGTATCTTGCCACGTTTTTAGGAGTGTTCTTGGCGCATTATCTTCAGAAATAAACAATTCAAAGAGTAAATCTTTCTTAAAACCACTAAAATTTAAGTCAATAACACCATCACAAATACTTTTAGGCTTGCTTGTGGTGGCTATTTGCATACTAATTTCGCCACTTGTACGAAGTTCTTCAAGCGTTTGATAAGTACGAATGGTAATAATACTGTCTTTCCTGCATTTTGCACCATCTATTCTACCAATATTATACGTTCCGCTTACTTTTACGGTATAAACTGGACCTACAGGATTTGTGATTGCAGGATAAATTTTTGTGAAAGGAACATTAGCCACAATAGGCGTGAAAACCGCAGGCGTTTGGTCACCAAAATCAGCCTCGTAGCTATCATAACCTACATTTTGAACAGTTAAAACTGCTTGTTTTCCTGCGCAACGCACAAGCGTAAGGCTCAAAGCAGGCGTAGCAAGCACACGTACATAGTTAGTTTTTTTGATACTACCACTTTGCCCCACTCCTGCATCATAAAACATTGTTACAGAATACAAACCAGGATTTGGATAAGTAAAAGTGCTTACGTTCGCCCCAGCAATAGGCAAATTATCCGCAAACTGATACACGACATTTCCGCAGGTGGCGCATTTGGTAAAAGTAACCGTAAAAGGCGCACAACCTTTGATTTCTGTGGCAGTTGCAGGATAATTATTTTCTGTAAAATTATATTGTGCTTTTAAGATTGTGCTACTAAATAGCATCAAAAGGCATATAAAAGTGATTTTAAAAAGGTTGTTCATCTTTATTCTGATAGCAGTATTGATAATTATTTCCACAAATATAAGCAAAAAACGGACTAGAATTTTTAGGATTATAAGATTTTAGGATTTTTTGTATTTAGCTCCAGCGGAGCGGCATATTTATAAAATAATACATTTTTAAAGATTATTTAGATACAATAGCGTTTATGAATAATTCCATTTTTAACCACCCCTAACCCCTCCTTAGGAAGTAGGGGGACTTTTCAAAGACATTTTTGAGTTATTCATAAACTCTAAT
>JAYVGJ010000417.1:0-3481 GCA_043772375.1 Raineyaceae bacterium
GTTTCCATTAAGCCTTCATAATGTTTCATTAGTAGGTAACTTTCTATTTGTTGGAGGGTGTCCAAAACGACACTCACCATAATCAAAAGAGAAGTTCCACCAAAAAACGCTGCAAAGCCTTGCGTAACACCCATAGAACCAACTATTGCAGGAAGTACAGCAATAAGTGCCAAGAACAATGCACCAGGCAAAGTAACTCTTGATAAAATATTGTCTATGTACTCTGCCGTAGGCTCACCAGGTTGCACACCAGGAACAAAACCATTATTTCGTTTCATATCATCTGCTATTTGCTTTGGATTGATAGAAATTGCCGTATAAAAATACGTAAATATAATAATCATCAAAGCAAAAACCGCATTATAAATGAGCGAATTAGGATTAGAAAATGTCTGTGAAATACTACCAGCCGTATCACTTGAATTCTGGAATGCTCCTGCCAAAATAGAAGGCAAAAACATCAAAGATTGTGCAAAAATGATAGGCATAACACCTACCGCATTGACTTTCAAAGGAATATACTGACGTTGTCCGCCATAAACTTTATTTCCAACTACTTGTTTAGCATACTGAACAGGAATACGGCGTACTGCTTGCGTAAGAAGTACAACGCCCATTACTACAAAAAACAAAGCAGCAATTTCTAAAACAAAGAATAAAGCACCATTCATACCACGAGTTTGACCTTCTTGTATGATAGCAGCAGGAAAACGAGATACAATACCAATCATAATCAGCATAGAAATACCTTGTCCAATACCTCTGTCGGTAATTCTTTCTCCTAGCCACATACAAAACATTGTACCAGCAGTAAGAATTATCATTGAAGATATTGTAAAGAATGTCTGTGAGATATTAGGACTAATTGCCTCTGGTTTTACAGTAGTAGCCAAATACGCAGAAGATTGTGCCAGCGTAATAACTACTGTGAGCAAGCGAGTAATGTTATTGATTTTCTTTCTTCCTGAATCACCCTCTTTTTGCATCTTTTGGAAACTTGGAAGGGCAATTGTAAGCAATTGTACTACAATAGATGCCGAGATATAGGGCATAATACCGAGTGCAAAAATAGAGGCACGTTGGAACGCACCTCCTAAGAAGATATTAAGAAAATCACGTACGTCATTAAATGACGTAGCAAGACCTGCTGAATTAACGCCAGGAAGTATAACATACGAGCCAAAACGGAACACCAAAAGGAGTAGAAGCGTATGAATAATACGCTTTCTTAGCTCCTCAATAGCGAAAATATTTTTTATCGTCTGGATAAACTTTTTCATAATGGATTTTCCTCTTAGATTAGAGTTTGCTTGCCGTTCCGCCTACTTTTTCAATAGCTGCAATGGCTGATTTTGAATATTTGTGAACTTTAACCTCAATTTTGCTTGTCAAACCGTTTTTACCCAACACTTTGATAAGGTCGTTTTTTGTAGCAATACCGTGTGCTTGCAAAAATGCCAAATCAATGACAGTTACGTTATGTTTGTCTGCAAGGATTTGCAACATTTCAATATTTACAGGTTTGTATTCAACACGGCTAATGTTTTTGAAACCAAATTTAGGCAAACGTCTTTGAAGTGGCATCTGACCACCTTCAAAACCTGCTTTACGGCTGTATCCAGAGCGAGATTGCGCTCCTTTGTGTCCACGTGTAGATGTACCGCCTTTACCAGAACCCGTACCACGTCCAATTCTTTTACTAGATTTAACCGAGCCAACGGCTGGTTTGAGATTACTTAAATTCATTTTTTTAATTTTTAACTCGCTTTCGCTTTCGCTATAAAATAATTTGATGGCAAAAGATTTGACTAATGCCGTTGTTTGTAGTATTTACAAACAATTTTGTAGGGTGCGACCCTTGTGGTTGCCCTGTTTGCGTATGTTGAAACGCTATTTTTGGGAATTACTTCCAATAAAATATTGTTGTGTTGCTTTCGCAAATGGCTTACGCATATTGGGCGGGGACAAGCCCAGCCCCTACATTTTAATACAAATTTTTTGTGTTGTCAGGTGTTTCCACCCGACAACAAATGCGCTCTTTGATTTTAGATAGAGGGACATACAAATTTGTTCTTCTATCTAAGTTTCAAAACACGCCATTGAAGTTAGGTAGAAACACCTGACTTCACAAGGAAGATGTACTATAAATTTTCAACTTTCACAAGGTGCATCACTTTGCGCACCATACCCATAATAGTTGGAGAAGTTTCGTGAACTTTGCTTTTGCCAATGCCACGGATTCCCAAAGATTCCATAATTAAATGTTGTCTTCTTGGTCTGTCTATTAAGCTACTTGTTTGTGTTACTTTGATTTGTGCCATTTTGGTAATTTTTTTATAAAGTTTTTAATTGTGAATTGTGAATTGTAAATTATAAATTAAATACAAACTGATTTTAGAACAACTTATATTTAACTCACAACTCACAACTCACAATTCACAACTTACTATCCGTTAAATACTTTGGTAAGTTTGATACCTCTGTCCATAGCAACAGTATGAGGCGCACGCATACTTAAAAGTGCGCTAATAGTTGCTTTTACTACGTTATGTGGGTTAGATGAACCTTTTGATTTAGCTAGTACGTCTCTTATGCCTACGCTTTCAAACACTGCACGCATTGCACCACCTGCAATTACTCCTGTACCTGCAGCAGCTGGTTTAACGAACACAAAACCACCACAAAACTTTCCTATTGCCTCGTGAGGTATAGAATGTTTGATAAGTGGGATTTGCACAAGGTTTTTCTTAGCATCTTGGATACCTTTTGCTATTGCATCTGTAACTTCATTTGCTTTACCTAGTCCGTAACCTACAATTCCTTCTCCGTTTCCTACCACTACAATAGCAGCGAAACTAAAACGGCGACCACCTTTTACTACTTTTGCCACACGTTGAATGGCAACTACTTTCTCTTTCAGTTCCATTTCGCTCTGTCTTACGACTTTGCCTTTGGTATTCATTTTCATCTTTCTTAGAATTAAAATTTAAGTCCGCCTTCTCTCGCACCTTCTGCAAGTGCTTTGATTCTGCCGTGATATAGGTAACCATTTCTATCAAAAACAACGGTTTCAACGCCTGCTGCTTTTGCTTTTTCTGCAAGTGTTTTTCCAACGCTAGTAGCTGTCGCTACGTTAAGGTTTGTCGCCTTAATGTCGTGGGAAGAAGCACTAGCAAGCGTTTTGCCTGTAACGTCATCAATGAGTTGTGCGTAGATAGCTTTGTTTGAGCGAAACACGGTAAGCCTTGGTTTCTGCATCGTTCCCGTAATTCTCTTACGGATACCCATTTTGATACGGGTTCTTCTTAGTTCTTTTTGAGTAGCCATCTTATTTATTATTTTTTGGCAGCAGATTTACCTGCTTTTCTTCTGATAATTTCACCAACGAAACGTACACCTTTGCCTTTGTAAGGCTCAACTGGACGCAATGAGCGGAGTTTTGCCGCTACTTGACCTATAAGTTGCTTGTCGTTACTTTCTA
>JAYVGJ010000418.1:0-1774 GCA_043772375.1 Raineyaceae bacterium
AAGAAAGGTCAAAATGTTAATAATCAAGCCGTTGAAAGGAGGAATTTCTTCAAAAATGAACAGAAGAAATCAGACCTTTGAGCAACCTAGGTGCGACCCCTTGTGGTCGCCCAAACTTGCGAAAGCAACACGGCGACCAAAAAACAGCTTTTAAGCACAATTCAAGCAGGGCGACCACAAGGGTCACACCCTAGAAAAATACATATAAAATTTATTTTTTTAATTTATATTATTGATAATCAAGTGATTATACTATCCAAAATAATTTCTATAAATCTGCAACGGAACTTTTACAGTAACAGATAATTTAGGATTTGCATTTAATTTAAGTCTTTATGAATAGATTTCCCAAATCTTAGTAGCATTTTTTTAGTTGTCACGAATACACAAATAAATACAATTATTCGTGTATTCGTGGCAATTAGACTTTATCTACATTCTTAAATAAAGTTCCTTTAACTGTTTTCTGGTAAGTTTTTGCTCCCAATCTTCCCCAATAGCGTGCTTCCACATGTGCGTAAGTGCCCAACAAATATCTATCATTTTTTCTATTTGTTCATCAGTCCAATCTTTTGAAAGATTTTCAGGAATAAAAATATCATTTTTGCGTACCATTTCCTTAAATTCTCTCACACCATCAGGATAATAGTCTTCCAAAACATTGAAAATGACACAATTAGCAAAACAATGGCGAGTACCAAATACATACGACATTCCATAAGAAAGTGCGTGGCAAACGCCCACTTCTGAATACGTAAGGCTCAAACCCCCAAAGTAAGACGCAATCATTAGTTTTTCATCATTGATAAGTGTTTGTCCGTAGCCTTCATTTAAGTAAACTTCACGACATAAATCCAATGATTTGTGTCCGTAAGCCTCACTAAATGTATTTTTTAGTCTTCCTGTCATAGACTCTACACAATGTATGTAGGTGTCCATTCCTGTGTAAAACCAGTCGTTGCGTGGTACAGTTGTGGTAAGGGTTGGGTCTAAGATTATTTGGTCAAAAACAGTCCAATCACATTTTAGACCAAGTTTTTTGGTAGGACCAGTAAGTACGGCGGTCATAGAAACCTCTGCCCCAGTCCCAGAAATAGTAGGCACGCCTACGTGATAAATGCCTGCTTTTTTAATAAGGTTTAGCCCTTGATATTGCACTGATGAACCTTCATTGGTAAACATCAATGAAAGTGCTTTTGCAATATCCATTACACTACCACCACCAATGCCAACAACGCCTGCGGGCAAGCCTTTTTGGGCGAGATAACGGTCTCTTATTTCGTCTATTTGAGAAGTTTTTGGCTCTTCTCCCCCTGCATAAATCATCTCTACAGCATCTCCTTCAAGGACGGGAAGACGTTTTTCTAATTCTTTTCCTTGAAAATAGTCATCAACCAAAAAAAGGAAATATTTGTTGTTTTCAGTGCGTTTTGGGGCAATTATCTCGCCTAATTTATCAAATGTGCCTAGCCCGTAAGTACATTTTTCAACAGATTTGAAGTTTTTAAACATTTTTTATGTATATTTGAAAAAAGATGTAACTAAATTGCTTTTAAAATTGTCTATTTTAATACAAATATATGTTTAAAAAGTAGATTTTTTACTATTTATTAGAACAAATAATAATCCAATTTTTATGAAAAAATATTTTACTATATTACTATTAACTTTTATGGGCTTATTTGCTTGTAAAGACATTATTGAGCCAGAAAATGGCATACGTGCCACAGGTGATTATGCGGGGTTTCTTAGCACACGCATCATACAAACGCCA
>JAYVGJ010000419.1:0-13961 GCA_043772375.1 Raineyaceae bacterium
AAGAAAGGTCAAAATGTTAATAATCAAGCCGTTGAAAGGAGGAATTTCTTCAAAAATGAACAGAAGAAATCAGACCTTTGAGCAACCTAGGTCAGACCATAATCTCTTTTTAAAATGAAATGACAGTTTTTATTGTTGGTTAGACCTCCGTTCCACTACGGTACAGACCAACAATAAAAACTGTGTACGGTAGCGAAATGTTTTTAGACTAATATTTTTTAGGCAATGGTTTTCTACAGAAATTAAATACTCAAAATATTCACCATATTGATAAGTTCCTGACTGATAGGCTTTGATTTGGTGATGGCATCTGCAAAAGGCGTGTAAGCAAGTTGTTCATTTACAACGCCAATCATTACATTTTTGTAACCGTTCATCAGACCTTCTACTGCGCCAAGCCCCAAACGACTTGCCAAAATGCGGTCTCGTGCCGTAGGCGCACCTCCACGCTGAATATGCCCCAATGTACTGACTTTTATATCAAATTTATCATTTGTTTTTTCCCTGATTTTTTTAGCTATTTCTGCAGCATTTCCCTCTTCGTCACCTTCCGCAACAACAATAATAGAAGAGGTTTTTGAACGGTTCCAGCCTTGATTAAGCGTTTCTGCCACAGTATCCAAAGAAGTCAAAGTTTCAGGAACCATCACAATTTCTGCACCGCCTGCAATACCACAAAAAATAGCAATATACCCAGAATCTCGCCCCATAACCTCAATAAAAAATACTCTGTCGTGAGAATCAGCAGTATCTCGGATTTTATCAATGGCATCTAGGGCAGTATTTACGGCAGTATCATAGCCAATAGTATAATCTGTACCAAATAAATCATTGTCAATAGTGCCAGGACAGCCAACAGTAGGTATTCCAAATTCATTAAAAAAGACTTCCGCACCTGTAAAAGTGCCATCTCCACCAATGGCAATAAGTCCTTCAATATTGTGTTTGAGGAGTTGCTCGTGGGCTTTTTTGCGCCCTTCTACAGTCAAAAAGTCTTTACTTCTTGCCGTTTTGAGGATAGTTCCGCCCTTTTGAATGGTGTTGCTGACAGAATGAGAAGACATTTTAATTATCTCACCATTTATCATACCATTATAGCCGTGTTTGATACCAAAAATTTCTATATTATGATAAATTGCACCTCTTACGGCTGCACGTATGCAAGCATTCATACCAGGAGAATCTCCACCAGAAGTAAATACACCTATTCTTTTCATATTATTATGGTTTTCAATGATGTGGATTTTGTCAAGCCCAAATATACGAAAACTCTCTTCAAATCAACAATAAAATAAAGAAAGCCTTATTTTTTGATTTCTTGTCCTATACTAAGCATATTCGTACTAAATTCAAAAGTAATATTTTGCCCAAAAAGCACTTTATTTTCAAATTTACGGTAGGTAGCAAGCGTTTTTAGTGGTTCTTTGCCTGCTATGGCAGTTTGTTGGTTAATGGTGGTTACGGTGCATCTAGCACAAGGTTTTGCGCAAGTAAACTTAATTCCATTTATCTGAAAATTTTGCCAAGTATCTTCCTCAAAAGCCTCTGTATTGCTCACCACAATATTAGGACGAAACCTATCCATTGTTATTTTAGGCGTGTCATTTGCCAAAAGTTTATCATTCAAATCATCAAGAGAAGCCTGACTAATCAGCAAAATAGGAAATCCATCAGAAAAAGCTGTCATTGTGCCTTCTGGTGCATATCTTGTGTCCACCTGACGTATTCCTCTGTCTGGCATCTGCACAAGGCGTACTTTGGCATGCAACATATCAGAAAACCAAGTATCAATGTCGTTGCTTGTAGATTCTGCAACGACATTGTCGTCCCAAATCTGCACATTCAACTCTTTTTTAGCTTGTTCAACTTTTATATTGATAAATATTTCTTGATTTTTATGGTTAAGATGTTGCACCATAAAGCCTAATTCTTGAAATTTGAGCCTAAAAAGAGCCAATTCTGGTATTTCTCTTTGCGACATAAATTTATTATTGCTATCTATGAGCATAAAACGCCTATCCATTGCAAGCCCAAATTTGTCTAAATAGGTATTTTGCAGAGAAATTCCTCCCAAAGATTTAATAGGATAAGTGTATAATTCTGAAAGAATAGGCATAATTGTGAGTTATGAGTTGTGAGTTGTGAGTTATGAGTTGAAATACAATGTATTTTAACTCATAACTTAAAATTCATAATTATTTTAAAAGCCACTAAAATCATTATTAGTTTGTAAAATAGGCAAGGTTAGCGTGAATTGTGTTCCTTGATTTTCTTCTGAAATAAAGTTTATATTTCCTTTGTGCATTTGTATAATACCCAAACTTACAGACAAACCCAAGCCAGTCCCTTTTCCTATCTCTTTATCTGTAAAAAACGGTTCAAAAATACGTTTTTGCTTGTCTACAGAAATACCTATGCCATTATCTGTAATTTCAATAAAAACCTCATTTTGCGCGCTATTTTCCACATATCCAGTCTTTATCTTAATAAAACCCTTGTTTTTATTGTTGCTGACATCAATGGCTTGTATGGCGTTGGCAATAAGATTCATAAACACCTGCCGCAGTTTGTTTGGATAGCATTGTATCAACGGAATTTCTGCATATTCTCTGACAATTTGTGTATTATATTGATTTTGATTTTGAAGTAATATCAGTGTTGCATCAAGTAAATTATGTATGTCCGTAACGCCCAACATACCCTCATCAGCACGTGCAAAGTTTTGTAATCCTCTGACAATTTCTGCCGTTTGTTCTGCGCCAGAGCTGATATTTGCCAACAATTCTTCTATTTCAGGAAGCGCATACTCATACCCAATTTGTTTTTTTAGCTTAACAATAGCCTCAAATTGTTGTTTGATGATATTATTATCATTAGAAAAATTTTTAGCAATATTGTCGTATGCTTTAAGAACACTAGTAATATCTTTTAGCGTCATATTTAGTCCTTCACTACTTGCCACAATATAACTTATTGGGTTATTGATTTCGTGAGCAATTCCTGCCACAAGCGTACCAATAGACGCTAACTTTTCTGCCTGAATAAGTTGCTCTTGTGTGTGTTGAAGCTGTTTTATGGTAAATTCTAGTGTTTCTTTTTGTATTTCTAACTGATTATTAGTAATTTGTAATGTTTCTTGTACTTCTTTTTGCTTATGAATATTGCTCATTGCACCTACAATTTTTATTGGATTGCCGTTTTCGTCAAATTCTGCAAATTTAGCCCTATCTAGCACCCATCTATATTCCCCTGATTTGCATTTTATGCGGTATTCTCTTTTAAAAGAGTTCAGTCTTTTATCCAAAAAAAGCTGATACGCTTCCGTAATAGAGGCTTTATCTTCTGGGTGAAGCATTCCTGTCCACCAAGTCCAACCAATTTCAATTTCATTGGGGAGATAGCCAAGCAGAAGATAATAATTCTCACTCATATAAACATTTTCACCAACCAAATCAGCTTCATAATAGCCGTCTTTTGTGGTGTAAAGTACGTTTTCTAATCTTTTTCTTTCATCAACAACAATTTGTTGTGCTACTTTTGCCTCGTGTATATCACGAAGCGACCCTGCCTCACGTATAGCAATCCCATCACGCAAACGTAACATTGTCGCACGCTCATTAAACCAACGGTACTCACCAGATTTGGTCATTAAAAGCACTTCTACCTCATAAATAGCAGTTTTTCCACTAATAAAATCATTATAAAGACCAAAAACTCTTTGTTTATGCTCAGGGTGAATCAGGCTACTCCAAGAATGGATTTTTGGCGGAAATTCGTTGTATTCAAAGCCCAAAAGTTTGACAAACTGACGAGAATACCAAATAGGTGTATCACCCGTAAGCTGTTGATTATCAGGTATATCAAGCTCCCAAAGTCCTTCTTTCATTGCTTTGTTGGCAAGTTTGAAACGGTCGTGCAAACGGTTAATTTCTTCTTGTTTGGCACGAATAATTTCAGATTCCATCACATCATTTCTATTTTTTGGAGAAATTTGTTTGATAAGTGCAATAAGTTCTGGCTTTGAAAGCTGTTCTAAATCATTATTAGGCATTTTTTTGGATATTTATATTTTTTGTTCATTCCTAATTCACAACTTACTAATTCTTAATTAAATTAAGCACATTTTCACGAAACTTTTCGCCCCTATCCATATAATTTTGAAACAAATCAAAACTTGCACAAGCAGGCGACAACAGTACAATATCTCCTTTTTTTGCTACTTTAAAGCCGTATTCTATGGCTTCTTTGATGCTTTGCGTTTGGAAAATAGGTTTATCAAACTTTTTTAGTTCCTTTTTGGGGTCGTCATCTCTTTCATTTTCTTGCTGATGATTTTCTGGTTGATTATTTTGATAATATTTTTCCAGTTTCTGGTTGTCTTTCCCTAAAAAAACGAAATTTCTCACTTTTTCTTTGACAAGATTATCCAAAACTTCATATTCATTGCCTTTGTCCACGCCGCCCACAATCCAAATAATATGCGGTTCTGTACGTTTGAAGCTCCCTAATGCATAAAAAACAGAATCTACATTGGTAGCTTTTGAATCATTGATAAAAGTAATACCATTGATAACAGCAATTTCTTCTAACCTGTGGGGCGCATTTTTGAAAGTGCGCAAATTCTCTTTTATATTTCTTTCAGAAATCCCCAAAATCATAGCCACTTGCACCGCACAAAGCGTATTGAAAATATTATGTTTGCCTTTTAGTGTAAAATTTTCTTCTGAAAAATTTATTTTTTTGCCCTCAAAAACGACTTGAATGCTATTTTGAGTAGCAAAAGTAGTTATATCAGACGTTTCAAGATTGTTATTTGGTAAGTTATCCGCTACAAAAACAGGAAGTCTTTGAGATTGTATTTTTTCAAGAAACGGGTTGTTTGTTATTTCTTCACTAAAACCATTATAAACAAAAAAATCTTCTTTAGTCTGTGCTTGTGAAATACGAAATTTGGCTGCTGCATACTGCTCAAAATCATAATTATATCTATCCAAATGGTCGGGCGTGATGTTTAGCAAAACCGCAATATAAGGTTTCATAAAAAAACAATCATCTAACTGAAAGCTAGAAAGCTCCAAAACATAATACTCAAACTTATCTTCAATAACTTGCATTGCAAAACTATCTCCAATATTTCCGCCCAAACCAACATTCAGACCTGCATTTTTGAGCAAATGATGAGTAAGAAGTGTTGTTGTTGTTTTGCCATTGCTACCCGTAATACCAATTATTTTGGCTTTTGTATAGCGGAAAGCAAATTCTATTTCAGAAATAATAGGGATTTTTTTTGCCTGTAAATCCTTGATGATTTGTGCTTTGTGTGGTATTCCTGGACTTTTGATTATTTCATCAGCCGACAAAATCAGCTCATTAGTATGTTTATTTTCTTCAAAAGGAATATTATTTTCTAAAAGGATATTTTTGTACTTTTCCAAGATTTCTCCTGCATCAGAAACAAAAACTTCAAATCCTTTTGCTTGTGCTAATAAACTTGCACCCACGCCACTTTCTCCTGCTCCTAAAATCACTATTCTTTTTATTGGTTTTTCTGATATGTTTTCTGTTGTTGTCATTTTTATTTTCCTAAATTTTTTGATATTTTCTATTCTTTTTGACTTTTTTGATATTTTTTTTAAATTTATGAAAAAAATGTGTACTTTTGAAAAAAAACGGAGAGATTTTTGATATATTTTGAAAAAAAGTAAAGAAAAGTTAAAAAAATCTACAAAAATAAATTTTTTGATAAAAAATTGCGTATATTTACGTTAGAGATAAATTACTGACCAGATTAAAATCACCAATTTACACAACTATTACGCTTACTATTATGGCAATCCTTACACAAGTACAAAGACCCAAAAACTTTATCTATGACCGTGCAAAGCACCATTTCTTAGGTAATTTCCCTGCTGTTTTGCCAATAGAACAAGCATACGTACATATTGGTATGTTTCTTGGCTGGATATGTGAAAACGAACTTTATAGCGAGTTTTTTGAAGAAGAAGCTGCTTTGCAAATTCTGCGTTTCCGCCGCCGCCAAATTACTTGCTCAATTTTAAGCGCAGTTTGGGACGGCTATCTCGGTTCAGAGCTTTTCAATGAGGAAGGCAACGACTTTTGTGTTTTCTATTATCAAAGTGGAAAATACAAAAAAGATTATGAAAAAACCCTTGCAGCAGACCTTTCAACCATTTATCACGTTCAAGATAACTGGAAAAACTTTGATAAAATCTCAAAGAAAATCAGTGCAAGATTCAAAAAATGGAAAATAGACAACGGAAATGGCGTTGTTCCAACAGATAATGATGACTAAAATTATTAGGTACGAAGTACGAGGTACGAAAAGTCCAAAAACCCATTCAAAACATTGTTTTGAATGGGTTTTTTATATTTAAAATAACATTTTGTACTTCAAACCTCGTACCTCAAAAAACTTACAAAACTTTAAATTCAATTCTTCTGTTGGCTTTTCTATTTTCTTCTGTGTCGTTTGGTTTGTTGGGTTGTGTTTTACCATAACCTTTAAACTTCAATCTTTTGGCTTCTATGCCATTTTTTATGAGATAATCATATACGTTTTTGGCACGTTTTAGGGAAAGTTCTATGTTGGCTTTGTCATCTCCAATATTGTCTGTATGCCCAGAAATTTCTCCTGCAACGGTTTCATTTTCCTGCATAAACCTAATAAGTTCGTCCAGTTCACTTTTAGATTTATCTTTGATGTCATATTTGGCACTTTCAAAAAAAATATTATTCAAAATAAACTTTACGCCTGTGGCTATTGGCTCTAAATAAATGTCCACATTGATAGGAACAAGGCTTTCTGCCGTTTTATCCACATAATTAAAAGTCAAACTCTTAAAAGCAAAACCTTTTTTATGCACTTCCAGCGCATATTCTGCGCCTTGCGTAAGAACAATCAAATAACTACCCGTTTTCATATCAGATACTACAGAATATTCTCTTACATTCTGCAAAATATTCAATAAATCCACGTTAGCACTAATTTTTTCTTTGGTTTTGGCGTTATAAATTGTACCAGAAACATAATTACTTTTTTGTTTTAGGCTAATTTCTGGCGGCATATCAAACTCCATTATTTTACTATAAAGATTTTTATTCCCTTGCGTTTTTTCATCTGCATAATAGCCTTTTTTGCCATCAATAGTAATAAAAAGAGAGATTTGAGATTCATTATTATTGATAGGATAACCCAAATTTTGAGGCTCTGACCAAGTCCCATTTTCATAATTAGAATAATACAAATCATAATCTCCGTAGCCTACACGCCCATTAGAGGCAAAATATAGCGTTCTTCCATTTACGTGAATAAATGGTGACATTTCACTTCCCGTTGTGTTGATAGTTGTCCCCAAATTTTCTGCCACAGACCAATTTCCCTCATCATCAAGGCGGCTCACATAAATATCATTGCCTTTTTTGCGTTCAGAAACAAAATAAAGCATTTTTCCATCAGCAGAAAGAGAAGGCTGCGACTCCCAAGAAAGAGAATTGATGTTTGCACCCAAATTTTTTGGCTCGCTCCAATCATTTCCCACACGCTCCGAGATATACAAATCACAACTTCCATAACCTTTACGCCCACTACAAGCTGTAAAAACTAACACTCTTCCATCAGCAGAAATACTACAAGTGCCTTCGTTTGCAACAGAGTTGATGTTTTCACTTAAAGATTTTGGATTTGACCATTCACCATTGGGCATTTTCTCACTTAAATACATATTTTCATCAGAACCATTTTTATTGGCACGAGCCGTAAAAATTAGCATATTTTGGTCTGCGGAAAGTATAGGAAAATACTGCAAAACGGAATCTTTATTGATGTTTTTTGGGAGAATTTTAGGAGAAAAATTAAGAGGTTTTTTCATTCCCTCCAAAGAAAAATCAGCACAAGCAATAATGCGCTCACATTCTTTGTCAAAACTTTTAATTTGTTGGTCAAAACGCAGGAAAGCCTGTGCATATATTTTAGCTTTTTGATAATTTCCTTTCTTAAGTTGCTCACCAGCAAGCGTATAGTATGCACCCACATAACTAGCATTATTAGGAGAATTGAGTACAGTTTGCTCATAATGAAAAAGCATTGGTTCGTATTTTCCTGTCATTTGATAGTTGCGAGCCAATAAATAATGTGCTTCTGCAAATTCTGGGGCTTTTTCTACGGCTTTTTGAAGTAAATTCATTCCTTCCTCAAACTTTCTCATTTTAAAAGCTTCACTAGCTTTTTCGTAGAGGGTAATGGCTTTTTTGTTGCTTGTAGAATAATTTTGTGCCTGTGCTGATGAAGAAATAAGAGAATTTAAGAACAAACTTATTATAAAAACAAGTAGGTATTGAACGGCTTTTGAGCTGATTGGTAAGCTAATTCTTGGGTTGATTTTGATGATATTTAGCAATTTTAGTAGCATTATTTAAGGTAATTGATGTAATCTGTAAAGTTACAAAATCAATGTTAAAAACAAAATTAAAGAAAATATTTCTTTAATTTATCAGAAAGAAAATTTTGTATCATAAAAAAAAATGCTATTTTCTTGTAATAACAAACTATTTTTTGTATTTTTGGAAAATAATAAAGAAAATTAAAAAGCAGTAAACTAACGAATGTACACGCCACAAGATATTTCAAAACTTTTATTTTTAGATATAGAAACCGTAAGAGGGACAGACACTTACGAAGAACTTTCGGAGCAAATGCAAAAAATGTGGCATCTCAAAGCTAAAAGAATTGAGCCTGAAAGCACCAAAACAGATGCAGAAAAATACTTGGAATATGCAGGCATTTATGCAGAATTTGGAAAAATTGTTTGTATTAGTTTTGGTACTTGCAAATATGATGACAAAGAAAAAAGAATAAGCCGTTTTTTTGTAAAATCTGTATATGGCGCAGATGAAAGAGAACTTTTGAGGCAATTTGCCAATATTTTAGATACAAAAGCAAAGGATAAAACGCTTTGTGCGCACAATGGAAAAGAATTTGACTTCCCTTATATGTGTCGTAGATTTTTGATTTTGCAAATTCCTATTCCAAAAATATTAGAAACACAAGGGAAAAAGCCTTGGGAAATTTCACATGTGGATACTATGGAAATGTGGCGCTTTGGAGATTATAAAGCCTACACAAAACTAGAACTGCTTTGCGCTATTTTTGAAATCCCAACGCCAAAAGATGACATTGATGGCAGCCAAGTGGGAAAAGTTTTTTGGGAAGAAAAAGATGCAGAACGTATTGCAACGTATTGTGAGAAAGATGTGCTAGCAACAGCACAAGTTTTCCTGAAATACTCTCTACAACCGCTTTTAAAAGAAGACGAGATAGATTTTTTGGATAAAGTAGCTTGTAATTGAATTGTGAGTTATGAGTGATAAGTTAGACAAAAGTAACAATAAAAATAAAAAAAATATCAAAAACGCTATTTAATTGATAAGAAATTGATAGTATCAACTGCGCCCAAAACTTCATTACAGATGAATAATACAGCAAGGGTTTTAGAAAAATATGTGGGAAGTGATGGCAATATATTACTAGAATATAATGGACCATTTGTACCGCCACTTATCCTTGAATTAGGAAAACATATTAGGCAAAATGCCTCTGGTGAGCCTAGTATCAACGAAGTATTATTTTATGTATTCATTGAACTTGCTGAAAACATAAAATCTTATTCTGCACACCATTGTATGCTTAATGATAGGCAAATTGGTATTGGTAGAACTATGCTTTTGGAAACTGACAGCCATTTTACGCTAATGGCAGGAAATCTTGTGGAAGTTGCTAATTCTGCTAATCTTAAACAAAGATGCGAACTTATTACAGGAAAAGATAGGCAAAATCTTAGGCAAATAAAAAGCAGCCTAAGAACTGAAGGTGACGAAAAAGGGCATACCACAGGCAATATTGGGCTTGTGAATGTTGCTATCAGAGCTGATAGTAACATAGATATTCATTGGCACGACTTCAATGAGCAAGATGCCTACTTTATGATTTCTGTAACCATTGCCAAGCAACAAGCAATAGCGGTAAATTAAAAACGAGAAATATTTGATTCTCCAAAACATTTTCCCAAATAAAGTTAAACAAAATCAAACAAAATAGCTTTATTTGCAATAGCATCTGTAACAATTAAATTATCTCATTAAGCATATTTCCTATTTTTTCACTATGGAAGATTTAACAATACAAGGGCAAAAAGGCACTTACCTCAACCCCAAAGTAACTTTCAACGCAAGCACAGGCATTTGCGAGATAGAAGGAGAGTCGTATCAAGAAGAAACTTTTGAGTTTTTCACACGCCTAACCAGCTGGTTGCAAGAATATACACAAAGTGGTATCAAACCGCTCATATTGACTTTTAAACTTACATATTTTAATACGGCATCTTCAAGGGCTATCCTAGATATGTTGCGTGTGGTTAAGCATTTTGAAGAAAAAGGCGGAAAACCTGTTGTTAATTGGTATTACCCTTCTCACGACGAAGGAATGAGAGATGAAGCAGAGGATTTTCAAACAGACACTGGACTTGTCATCAACTTATTTCCTATTGACTAAATAGTAGCCCCTAAATCCCCAAAGGGGACTTTAAAATGATAGAAGATAAATTATATATTAAAAAGAAAAAGCGGACTATTGGCTACAAAGATTTTGTTGATTTCCCTATACTGAAATGCCGTAATGTAGCTTGTAAGATAGATACAGGGGCTTATACGTCTTCAATTCATTGTAATCAAATCAAAATTATTGTTGATGAAAACAAGCAAGAATGGCTTTCTTTTCATTTACTTGACGACCCGCACCCTGCCTACAATAAAACTGAATTTAGAACCTCATCATTTAAGACAAAAGCAGTTAAAAGTTCTAATGGTGAGCAAGAAATAAGGTTTATGATTGTGGTTGTTTTGCGCCTTTTTGGAAGAAGTTTTAATGCAGAATTTACCCTTGCAGACAGAGGGGATATGCGCTTTCCTGTACTTTTGGGTAGAAAATTACTCAAAAAACGCTTTATTGTGGATACGGCTCGTACCAATCTTTCATACAAAAGAAAGCAACGAAAACTCGCTAAAAAGAAGAAGGCTAAACAGCCTAATTGATAATTTTTTTTGTTGTTTCTAATAAATTAAAATAGATATTTTCATCATTTTCAGGGTTATTTGGTGCAATTTTGATGCCTTTTACACCTACTTTTGCTGCCGCCTCCAAATCTCTAAGACTGTCGCCAACCATATAAGATTGCGTTGCATCAATAGAAAAATGGCTAATAGCACGCTCCAAAAGCAAACTATTGGGTTTTCTTGATAGAGATTGCGTAAAATCTTGGTGATAGGGAGAATAATAAATTGCATCTAATAAAAAATTACATTTTTCTTGCAAAATTTGATGACAATTTAGCACGTCAGTAGCAGTATAAAGTCCTTTATTGATGCCCCCTTGATTAGTGATGACAATCAATAGGAAACCCGCATTTTTTAATAAAGAAAGTGCTTCTGGAACGTCTGGACGCACTATAAAATCTTCTTTGCGCCAAGTATAATCTCCTCTTTCTTCATTGAGAACACCATCTCTGTCCAAAAAAATTGCTTTATTGATCATAATAAATTTACGAAATTGTTTCACAATTATAGGTAAATTGCAACAATAATACAATTTTTAATTTAACAAAATGGTCTGTACCGTAGTGAAACGCAGGTCTGACCACTTTGTTAAGTTAAAAAAAATCAGAAAAGCCTGTTTGTTTAATTTTTGAGCGGTCAGACCTCCATTTCATTACGGTACAGACCGTTCAAAAATTAAACTGCACAACATAATTTACAATTCATAACTCATAACTCAAAATGACTTCTGACAAAATTTTTCTTCTCGCTGATTTGTTACCACTCATAAAAAAATGGCAAAATGACAATCAAAAGCTAGTTTTTACTAATGGTTGCTTTGATATTGTGCATTTAGGGCATATTGATTATTTGGAGAAAGCGCAAAAACTAGGACACAAACTTATCTTAGGACTAAATACTGATGCCTCTGTAAAGCGGTTGAAGGGTGATTTGCGCCCAGTCGTGAACGAGTATGCTCGCTCACGTATGATGGCGGCATTTGCGTTTGTTGATGCTGTTGTACTTTTTGATGAGCCAACACCCAAAGAAATCATTGAGATTATTTGCCCTGATATTTTGGTAAAAGGTGATGATTATGCCATTCAAAACATTGTGGGAGCTGATTTCGTCTTAGCAAATGGCGGAAAAGTAGAAACTATTGCGCTGGTGGAAGGGTATTCTACAAGCCAGATTATTGAAAAAATAAAAAATAGTTTTCTGTAATATTTTAATAATTTTACTGTCAAAACCCTTAGAATACAAGGTTTTACTTCAATTTGAATGGAATAATATAGCCTAAAGTAGCTCCAAAAACTTTATTTTGAGATTTACTATAACCAGAACCTTCATTGAAAGTATTAGTAAATCCTTGTCCATAACGTAAGTCTAGTACAAATTTTTTATAAACAAAACCCATTGCAGCTTGCCAGCCAACATCAAAACGCTTTAATTCTCTTCGTCCAGAACCTATCTTTATATCTCCTTGCGAAGTAGGTAAATCAGAATCTGTTGTTTTTCTTGCAGCAAGTGCCATACCAGTAGAGAAACCCGCACCTAGATAAAACTTAAAGTTTCCTTTTCCAAATTTCATTTTAGCCAAAACTGGAATTTCTAAATAATGTAACCTGATAGTTTTAGTGTAGTTTGAAAAGTATATAACTTGATTATTGATATAAGGTTGATCACCTATAAAAAGATTTCCTTTTTGTGTATAAAGTAGCTCAGGTTGAATAGAGAATTTATTATTAATGGTTATTTCTGTTGCAACGCCTATTTGCATTCCTAATAATATCCCATTGCTTGGTTGTGGGTGAGGTACATAGCCAATCCCTGCAAAATTTATACCTACTTTAGGAATAATATTGATTTGTGCTTGTGTAGAAAATACGCACACCAGCATAATAGTGAATACCAAAATGTTTTTTTTCATTGTATTAAATTTTTTTAAATTAAATTATATTTCAAAATTAGGTATCTTTTTTGTACTTTCCAAATATTTCGGTAAAATATTTTATTATAGGATTTTTTAGATTTTAATAAATTATCTTTAATTTACGTTTAGTATCAATATTATATTAAAAAATAAATTGTTTTCCTTCTTTCTTCTTAAGTTTGTCTGTTACCTCATCTAGCGTTTTGCAAAATGTGTCAATTAACATAAAAATAAAAGTTTAATTTGAAGTGATTTTTTACTAAATTACGGAAAAAATTCCAGCATTACTTGCTTAACACTACCAAAGATTATTACCCAAGTTTGGTAAAAAGTGTAATCAGTAATTTACAGTAACAATACAATTACGTTTATATACTGAATGGTTTAAAATTGAAAATTCCTTTTGAGAAACTAAATCAAACAAAATGTACGCAATTATAGACATAGAAACCACAGGAGGACAAGCCCTCAAAAGTAAAATTACGGAAATTGCTATTGTTTTGCATAATGGTAGCGAAATAGTAGAAAAATATAGTACGCTCATCAACCCAGAAGTACATATTCCGCCATTTATTACCAAACTAACGGGCATCAATGATGATATGGTGAAAGATGCGCCAAAATTTTATGAGGTTGCTAAAAAAATCATAGAACTTACAGATAAATGTGTTTTTGTGGCACATAATGTATCTTTTGATTATTCTTTTGTCAAAGAATCTTTTAGAAATTTGGGTTATAATTTTAATAGAAAAACGCTTTGTACCATACGCTTAAGCAGAAAACTAATACCAAATGAGCCTTCATATAGTCTAGGCAAACTTTGTCATTCTTTGGGGATTACTATCAAAGATAGGCACAGAGCAATGGGTGATGCAGAGGCAACAGCCATACTTTTTACCAAACTAATTGCCCTTGACGACAA
>JAYVGJ010000420.1:0-2517 GCA_043772375.1 Raineyaceae bacterium
AAGAAAGGTCAAAATGTTAATAATCAAGCCGTTGAAAGGAGGAATTTCTTCAAAAATGAACAGAAGAAATCAGACCTTTGAGCAACCTAGGTCAGACCAACAATAAAAACTGTCATTTCATTTTAAAAAGAGATTATGTCAGACCTTCGTTGCTCTACGGTACAGACATAATCTCTTTTTAAAATTGTGTACGGCAGCAAAATTTTATGTTTAGTAACAGCTACTAAAACTACAAAACTACACAAAAACTAGCTATATCTACAAAAAAAACTACTCAAAAGTAATTTTTTTTTGCATCTGCCGTTATTGTTCTATAAAATGATAAAACAACCAAAAAATTACGAATAACCAACATTTCATCATTAGAAAAATGGCAACCAAGAAAAAAAGCAACAAAATTTTTATTTATCTAGGCGTTATTGTCGGAGGTTTGATTTTGTTTTTTATAGTCGGCAAAAGTGCAGGCTGGATAGGACAAAAAGAAAAAACTTTTGTAGAAATAGCTACTGTAAAGCCTAGTAGCATTATAGAAAAAGTAACGGCATCAGGCAAAGTACAACCAGAGGTAGAAGTAAAGATTTCGCCAGATGTTTCTGGTGAAATAACAGAACTTTATGTAGCAGAAGGGGATTCTGTGGTGAAAGGACAATTACTTTTGCGTATTCGTCCTGATAATTATCAGACTGCCGTAAGTCGTACAAATGCCTCGCTTAACAATGTGCGTGCAGGTCTTGCGCAGTCGCAGGAGCGTGCAACACAAGCTGCAGCACAATTTGTGCGTGTGCAAGCTAGTTTCAAGAGAAATACAGAACTACATAATCAAAAAGTCATTTCTGATGCTGAATTTGACCAGTTTACCTCTGAATACAAAGTGGCAGAAGCGGAAGTAAATGCAGCTCGTCAGAATATCAATGCAGCAGAATATAGCGTACAAAGTGCGTCAGCAGTCGTAAATGAGGCATCTGATAACCTTTCTCGTACTGCTATTTATGCGCCAATGAGCGGAATTATCTCTAAACTTGTTATTGAAAAAGGAGAAAGAGTTGTAGGGACAGCGCAAATGAGTGGAACTGAACTTTTGCGTATTGCCAACTTAAACGAAATGGAAGTGCGTGTTGATGTCAATGAAACGGATATTGTGCGTATTGCATTGGGTGATACGGCTATTGTGGAGGTTGATTCTTACAGAGATAGGCAGTTTAAAGGCATTGTAAGTTCTATCAGCAACACTGCAAAAGCCACACTTACGGCTGATGCCGTCACAGAATTTGAGGTAAAAGTCCGCATTTTGGGTAGTTCTTATGCTGATTTGAAGAAAACAACAGGTAAACTTTCACCTTTCAGACCAGGAATGACGGCATCTGTAGATATTGTGACAGAAAGAAAAAATAATATTATTTCTGTGCCAAACGGTGCTATTGTAGCTAAAAGCCTTGATGAAGTCAAAAAAAGAGAGGAAGGAGAGCAAAGTTTCAAGAAAATGGACGACAAGGCAGCTAAAAATGCAGCAGATGAGAAAAACAAGAAAAAATCTTCTGATACAAAAGATGATTTGTTAGTGTTTATTTATGATGAAAAAACAAAAAAAGTGGAAGCTCGTAAAGTAGAAATTGGTATTAGTGATTTTGATAATATGGAAATTACGAAAGGCATAAAAGAGGGCGAAAAAGTTGTTTCTGCCCCTTCTGATGCTATTTCTAAGAAATTGCGTACAGGCGACGAAGTAACGACAGAGAAAAAAGGGCAAAAATAATTGTGAGTTGTGAATTATTTAAAGAAGACTTTGCTTTAAGCAAAGTCTTCTTTTTAGTTAAAAAAATATTTTCATATTTATTTTTTATTGCACCTCAAATGCGCCAATATCTACATTTCCGTTGCGAGGTTTGCCTCTTTGGTCTGTTATAGGTGCATTTGTGCTAGTTCCTTTGTCTTTTGCGGTGCTTGTGGCAGGAATAGCCATTGTTTTTGTTGCGCCTGTGTTGTCTGCGAGGGGCAAAAGTCCTGCATCAGTTGTGAGTACGGTTGTCGTAATCCAGTTGTCGTCAGCTGTTCCAAATTGGCTTGTATATTCCTTTGGAAATTGCATATTCCCTTGATTTACAGTAAGATTAGATTGTTTGTTGATGACTGCGCCTGCATCTGCATTACTTTGGCTACCAACACCAACCTTATTTTTGTAAAATAAATTATTGGTTAAAGTCAAATTCCCACCATTAAAAATGGCACTAGCAAAGTTTCCAGCCCTATTTTCAGCAAAAGTACAATTTGTAATAGTTGCTACTTTGCTTGTACCACTACCATCTAAGGCAAGTGCGCCACCCAAACCATCATTGCCACTAACAGCATTATTACCTTTAAAAGTACAATTAGAGATAGTTGCGTTATAATTGCTCGTCCAAATTGCGCCACCAAGCCCTATAGTTGTGTTATCAGCAAAAGTAGAATTAGTAAGATTTAGACTACCATTCATAAAATAAAATGCGCCACCTTTATCTGGCGTGCAACTATTACCTTCAA
>JAYVGJ010000421.1:0-2644 GCA_043772375.1 Raineyaceae bacterium
TATGCAGGTTGTGTTTTATCTGTTGTTGTTATAGAAGCTATATAAGTCTTTAAACGCCCCTCATCCTTAGTTGAAATGATAGTTTTTATTAGTCCATACCTTGTTCTAATACATCTTCCTACGCAGCCAGCACCATTATCATAAGGTAGCCATACAACATCATTATCAGTAGGATAACCATTTTGGTTAGAAATAAAACTTGGCTCATATTTTTTACTATTATCATTCCATCTATGGTAAATTTTTGTTGTTTTACCTGTTACAACACCACCTAAAAATCCATCTGGTGCTGGTGTATCATCTACATAAGTACTGAGTGCCAAGTCATTAAGTCCAGCAGAAATTATTTGCCAACTAGGAGAAATAGCAAATCCACCAGCTATAGCGGCATCTTCTTCACTATCAAACAAACTAAAAACAAATTTACGTTTAGCAATATCTTTGCATTGTTTGTGGGTCAGGTGCGTGCTATCTCCATAATCCATTAGATTATTAGAAAGGCTTTGCCCTATTTCTGGGAAGGTATGCTCTAAGCCAAACGCTCCGTGTCCTAGCTCGTGGGCATAAGTACGCTTGTTTGCGCCACTTGCCACAAAACCCATACTACGACCTCGTACCATAAAACCACAACCAAACAATCTACTCTACATTTTTTCTATCATAATACACCACCTCCAAAAAGTCTATTTCTACCTCGCCCTCTTCTTCTGTTTTTTCTGATAATAAAAAATCTCTCCATTTCTTGATTAAAACAAGCATTTGAGATGTAGGTAATCTAACTTGTAAATTTTTATTATCTTTTCTATCTTGTAAGATTTCTGTATAATCTTTATTAGAATATGTCCAATTAGGTGTAACAACATTTTCTGCACTGTAAGAAACTTGCATAGCATAACCTGCCATACCACGTTGCTCAAGATTCCATTTGCCTTCATAAATACTACCATCAGCATTATAAACATATTCGTTTGGCATAGAGATTATAAATTCTATGTCCTCTATAACTTCTGACCAACTCTGAGCATCTTCAATACGGTGATTAAAAACACTTTCCAAAATGCGTTCAGAGTCATATATTTCACAATATTCGTATTTTGTTGAAGTTCGTATAAATTTGTATTTTATCATGTTTTAATTTCTTAGGTTTGGGTATGCAGATACTATTTTATTTGTTACTGTATCAAAAATTATTTGTATTTCAAAACCTACTGAACTGTTTCCTTTGTAAATATTTGTCAGATGTTGAGTTTCATCATTTATTGATGTTCTTTCAAATATTTTATTTTGGAATGCAATAGCAATTTCTTCAAAAATCTTATCTTCTGACCAATCATCAGGAAAAAATGATTTATCTTCTGATGTTTTCCAACCAATTTCATCAGGAGTTTGACTAGGAAAAGATAATAATCCAGGATAATACATTTTCACCTTACATTTGTATGGTACTTGTCCGCTAGCAGGAGCTACTGTTTTATAATTTTTAAACTTTACATCACCTTCTGCAAAACCAGAATTTTTATCTGTAAAAGCCTTTTTATGATGAACGCCCACAACTCTATAAATAGTATCTCGTTGTGAATTTAATTTCTTACTTGTAAATCCCTTAAAAATATGGTCTTTTAGTTGCTGGTCATTTTTCAAAGATGTATATAAATCTTGAAATGCTCTTGCTTTGTTATACGCATTTGTAAAAATAGTCCTTCCTTTATCTTCTTGATTAACCAAAACGCCTAAAAACAAATTGATTGCAGCTTCTATGCTTGCATCTATTGTGCTTGTTATCATTCCATTACTACAAGCTACCTTATACTCTTTAGCTACATCTTTTATGTTTTTATACAAAAAAACATAAAAATCATCACTAAAGTCTTTTTGAATATGAAATTTTAAAAATATTTTTGCAAAGTCATGCATATTGTTATCACAATAAATTGGCGTAACGGGAGATACACGTGCTGGTAAGGTCAGAATATCAGCAAAATATGCACTAGACGCTATAATGCCTTTGGTTATATCCAAATATTTCTTTTCTAAGTACCAACCAGATGGATAGTTACCAAATGTATTTTTTTGGTGATATCTATACGTAACATCAAAAATTTGTTCTAGTGTCCAAGTTTCAAGTATAAAAGCAGGCAAATCTACAAATTTTTCACCTTCTTTTCCTGTAACAGGGCATCTTGCACAAAGTTTTGAACTTCCATCTTCTTCACTATCCGCCCAATTAAAAACAAACTTGCGCCTTTGAATATCTTTGCATTGTTTGTGGGTCAGGTGCGTGCTATCTCCATAATCCATCAAATTATTAGAAAGACTTTGCCCTATTTCTGGGAACGTATGCTCCAAGCCAAAAGCTCCGTGTCCTAGCTCGTGGGCATAAGTACGCTTACTTGCACCACTTGCCACAAAACCCATACTACGCCCTCGTACCATAAAACCGTCCAATCCTCCTCCCTCAAAAGCAGACACAACAAAAATATAACTGGCTTTTTTGTCATACGTGGTGTCTATGGCAAATTTATCACGTATCATTCGCATTTCTGCGCTGTATTTGTTGATGCCACTACCTGCACGAGCAAGCCCTGCCACACCCACAGAGTCTATATTAAACCTAAAACCAGTTTTTTCTGTAACTGTAAATCTC
>JAYVGJ010000422.1:0-7034 GCA_043772375.1 Raineyaceae bacterium
TGCTATTGTACTACCTCATTGTTGTTTGTGAAAGCACAAACAACGGCATTTTTATATAAATATTTATAAATATAAAATCATTACAAGTATAGCACTACCAATAAAAATTATGTATAATTCTAGGAATAACTTAATTATTGGATTTCACGGTTGTGATGAGAAAGTTCAAAAAGCACTACTAAACGAACCTAATAAAATTCAAGCAAGTAATAAACCTTATGACTGGTTGGGACACGGAATATACTTTTGGGAGAATAATTATGAAAGAGCTTTGCAATGGGCAAAAGAGAAACAAGAAAGCGGGCAAATCAAAAAAGCGGCTGTTATTGGTGCTGTTATTTCTCTTGATAATTGCCTTGATTTCACAGATACAGCCTTTATCAATCTCCTAATAGCGTATTTTGAAATGATGAGCAAAGAATATAAAGAAATGAATAAGCAACTCCCCCAAAATAAGAATGTAAAACAAGATAAACATAAAGACTTACTAATTAGAGAGTTAGATTGTACAGTAATTGAGTTTATGCACCAAAGAATATCTGAAGAAATAAAAAACGACATGAATAACAAAGGATATTCAGACTATAAAAGTTTTGATTCTACAAGAGGTTTATTTACTGAAGGTGGAGAAGCATTTTCTGGTGCTGGATTTCAAAAGAAAAATCATATACAAATTTGCATTAGAAATAATAATTGTATTAAAGGCTTTTTTCTACCTAGAAAAGACATAAAATTTTCATAAAAAATCCCTCAATAATTTTCTAAAATAATGACGTTATACACAAATAAGGGCGGAAAATCAGGAATACAATCATACGAAATTGGAGAGGATTTCATTAAAGTAAAATTTAGTGATGGCAAAATATACACCTATAATAATGCTGTTACTGGAGAAGAAAACATTAAAACTATGAAAGAATTAGCGGAAAACGGTAGTGGACTAAATAGTTTCATAACTACAAAAATTGATAAAAAATATGCTTCAAAATCATAATAAATAACTCAAATCTACAATTCAATTTTAGTGATATTTTCGTTGTCTAATTCATCTCGTACACGTAGCTCAAATGTGCCTTTAAGCGGTTTTTCAAAGGCAACATCAGTCCAAATAAGGCTAGATTTTGATTCATATTGCATCAAAATAAACTCTCCATTCAAATACGCCTTAAAATCTTTTATCCCAACGCCATAATCTGAAATAGAAAAACTCACACGTTTAGCACTTTTGCCTACCAAATGCACATTTGGCGGATACGTGTCTTTTTCTATCCTAAATTCTCCTAAATATTTTGTCTTAAAAGTGATTGTACTATCCGTAATGATAGATTTTAGAAAACTGCGAGTATAACCGTAACCAAAAACCGCCATTTTAGCAGGATTATCATATAGTTTGTCTATTTTGACACCTGCTTTCTTATAAAAATACGTCACTTCTATTTCCCTAGCAAGCGGTACTAAATTATTTCCTATGCTAAAACTGGTCTGATTTGACCAAATAGGAATATACGTACTATCAAATAAAGCATTTTTCTTGAAATTTATCTTAAAATAGTTGTCTTTATAAATATACTCCATATCAGAAGGAATGTAATTTTTCTTCATAAAAACAACTAGAATATCCCCTATTTGCGCTTTTGATGGCATTTTCCCGTTGATAATAGGATAAGTATAAATATTTTGAACACCATTTTGTCTATTAGTTGCAGCGAGTGCCACTTCAAATGGCAGAGATGAAATTGCATCATAGACAAACATTTTTTCTTGCTTACGCAAGCCGCTTACTTTCAAAATAAGTGTATTATTGCTTACTTCATAACTTATCTTTGCCTTGTTTGGAAGTGCGTCAGGCACAAAAGAAAGCACTTTTTTATCTTTTCCAATGATTTTAAATTCCAAAACAGACAAATTATTATGAATATCAGTGGCTTCTATACTAATAAAATAAATTTGATTAGGTTTTATATTGATTTTTCCTTTATTGTATTTTTGTAATGAAGTTGTATCAGACGTATAAATATTCAAGTAATTTCCATCACTTTCATAGCATTTTTCTAGTGCTAAACCCATTGTACGGTGTTTGCGGTAGTCAAGGTGCATATTCATATTGCGTTGGTCATCAACAGCATAATTATTGATAAAATACTCAAAAATTTGCTTTTCAGTTGCTTGACTTGCTTGATTTTGTGTAGCATTTTCTTCTCTTACTTTCACCCTCACTCGTGAAGTGCCGTAACTATTTGAAGCATTTTCTGCCACATCATAGCTCATCATTTCCAGCCCTATCCAGCCGTAAGCCTCAATTGCTTGCGGAATAATATAGGCATTGGGCTGATTGGGGCTATATTTAGCTTTTTGAGGAACAAAAAGAAGTTCTTTGTATTCTCCCTGCAACTGTGTGTCGTAGGCTTGTGGCACAATGGCAAGACGTTGCAAAATGGGCGGTCTGGTGTCTTTTATTTCAGTAAAAAATAACAAAGGATTAAGTATATGTTCGTTTGTGGTACGGATTTCGTAGTGCAGATGCGCTCCAGAAGATGCCCCCGTATTACCCACATAACCTAAAGTATCTCCTTTTTTGACAATAAGCTCGTCAGACGCAGGGAAAAGCTCTGTTTCAAAGGCTTGTTGTTCGTATTGTTTTTTTCTTACGTAAGTGGCTATTTTTCCTGAAAACCTACTCAAATGCGCATACAATGCAATATGTCCAGTCGTTGGGTGCGTGATGTAAAGTGCGTTTCCGTAGGCATAGGTAGAAGTTTTGGCACGCCCCACAAAACCATCATCAGCCGCCACGACAGGCACAGTTTCACCCGCCAAGATGTCTAAGCCACCGTGAAAATGGTTCGCCCTAATCTCACCCATATTGCCCGTAAGATAGAATTTGTTAGGTGTCGGGAACGCAAATTTACCTTTAAAATATTGCGGTTTTTGCGCTGAAATGATAGTTATATTCCAGAGAAAAAATAAGAAAATAAGGAGTTTTTTTGTTGTCATATTAATGCAATCTTGTTTTTTATGGAAAATATGTAAAGCTATTTTACCGCATCAAAAATTGCTTCTGATAATGTTTCTATGAACGAAACTACAATATCAATGTCTGCCTTGTCAATAGTATTTCTTTGTCCACTCAATAAATCTATATCTGCTTCGTGTACAATTTGGTTTCTACGAGAAATTATTGTTTTTAATTGAGTTTTTAAATCTCGTTCTGGAATACCAATACTTTCAGATAACTTATGCCATTTATGATTTTCATCCCATATAAGACTAAGTCCGTCAGTAATTTTATCAGGGTCTTGAAATGACAATTGCTTATGCTTTTGAATAACCTCTTGTTCAAACCAATATTCAGGTGGGGGGAAATTTGTTAAAATAGAAGAGGATATATTTGTGTACGTACTTACACTTATTCCAAAATCTAAGAATTTCTTTGTTCTAACTCTTGTTCCTTGAAATGCTTCTATCATACCCAAACGCACTAATTCGTGAATTAGCTTATCCATTGCACTAATTGTATATACCCATTCAGCTCTTAGTAAATCAGTTAAATCATTTGGTAAAAGTAGTGTATCTTTTAAATAGACATATAAAGTATCCAACTCTTTAACATACTTTAGGCTGTCTTTGAACTGGTTAAATACTCTTTGCATAATCACAAATTGATATTACTTGTTTGGAAATATTTTCAAATAATTTATAGAAAGTGTCACGTTTTGCAATCATTTCATCATAAATAGGTCCAGTTTCTTTAATTTCTGTATCTTTAATAGCAAATACAGGTACGCCGTTATTATTAGCTTTTGGCAAAAGTCCTTGAAAATCAGGGATTTGTTCAAGGCATAAATTATCAGATATTCCTGCATCTTTATAAACTTGAGCATCAAAAACCATTTTTTTTAATCTTAACGCTGGTACTAATTTAGTCAAAACAGTTTCTTTTATCTCCTCAATATTTTCTCTATAAGGTTTAGCCGCTTTACCATTTCTAATATTAAATCTTTGAATGAGTGTTCCAATCAATTTTGGTGTAGATGTTGGAAGAGGGTACGCAGCTTCAATAAACAAAGGTCTCATTCTTTCAACCCAATCAACCCACCTTGGCAGAACTGAAACTAAAGTATTTAATGCCATTATAGAAAATGGATCAGGATTTGTCGGAATAATGAAAAAGTCAGCAAGAACAAATAAATTTTGATTTATTGCGCTTAATCCAGGGTTTAAGTCAATTAGAACATAATCAATCTGATGATGTTCAGCAGTTTTATTTATTAACTCATTAAAAGCTCCCGGCAAATTCTGTAAGGTAGAAATAGCATTATTTGATGTTTGGGCAAAACTTAAAGCAGCATCATATTCAGATAAATTTGCGTGTCCAGGTAAAAGGAATAGATTTGAATTTCTTGCAGATACAAGGCAATTTATTGCGGTTATTGCAGCTGGTTTACCTTCAAATGCTACTTTTACACCATCTTTGATATTATTGTTTTTTGTTTCATCATTTGTATAATATTCCTCATAATTTTCACCAAGAATGAGTGCTGTTAAGTTGCATTGGGGGTCAGCATCTACGAGTAAAACTCGTTTATCTTGTAAAGCAAGCATCCAGCCTAAGTTGTATGTCATAGTAGTTTTGCTTACACCACCTTTATGGTTAAAGAATACTATTTTTTGTGTCATTTGGTCTGGTATTTTATGAATATGATATTTTTGACAACAAAAGTAACAAAAATACTTGTATTTTCCAAATAAAATGCAAGTTGTTGCTTGCGTTATTTATCTCATCAAATCCTCGTAAACTTTTGTCAAAATAGCGGTTTGCACTTTCCAACTAAAGTTTTGTCTGATAAAAATTCTTGCATTTTTGCCAATTTCTTGAGTTTGAATGTCATTTTCTAACCATTTTTGCATCATACGTGCAAGTATGGCTGGGCGGTCTGCACGTACAAGTGCGCCAACTTGCTCATTTGTGATAATTTCTTTCACTGCAGGAATATCAGAGGCTATTACAGGTGTTGCAAGTGCCATTGATTCTAAGATTTTCAACGGGCTACAACCCTGCTCCAAATTACGGCTACATTCTTTCAAAGGTGCAACAGAAAAAAGCGCATTGCTCACCCAACCTGCCAAAATACGCTTAGGAAGCTGATATTTCCAAATAATTTTCTCTGAAAGATGCAATTTATCCGCTAATTTATGATAATTTTTCACCTGACGAGGTTTATTTGCGCTACAAATAACGAGTTTTAAACCTTCAAAAACAGGCGAAATTAGCGCAAAACTTTGAAGTAAAGTATCAATTCCTTGCCAAGATTGCAACGCTCCAAAATAAATAATATATTTTTCAGGGGCATCTGTTGGGCGTGGACGCAGTTTTTGCAGGTTTGCACCATTTGGAATAACTGTTATTTTTTCTTTTGAGATATTACGAGAAATAATTTTTTTGCTGATTTCAGCTGAAGGAACTATGATTTTATCACAATTATTCAAACAAAAATCTTCCAGAATAATGATTTTTTCTAATGTTTTTTGAGATAAATTAGGGTAGCGGTATGGAAGTTCTATGGAAGGCAAACCGTTTACCTCAAAGATAGTTTTATAGTTTTTTTTGGGGTTAGAAAGAATAGCCAAACCACTCCAAATATCTCTAAAATGGCATATTTGGAGATTATTTTGCAAAAAAAGTTTTTCCAAAAGCGCATCTGTAAAGGCTTGCGCTCTTAATAAATAATTAGGAATATCACCCAAAAAACGAGTAATTTCTATGGTATTTTTTGTAGTTTTATTATCCTTTAAAATTTCGTGTAATAAAAGGTTTTCATCAGCCATCACATTGAGCCAACCGCCACCGCCAAAATCAAAAAGTGCCTTAGAAAAGTGCGTAATATGCGTGCTAGCCCCTTTTGCGGAAGGGTGAACATCAAAAGCAGAATATAAAACGGTGTGTTGCATTTTTTTATGAGGTACGAAACAAGGCTGTAAGAAACTTTGCGTGAGTCGCATAGGTATCCAATTTGCTCGGGTTTCCACCACAATGTATAATAATTTGTTGAATAATTTCGTGTTGCAGTTGGTTACAAAATGCTATTTTGGATATTTTGTAACCTTTTAATCCGTTACTTTTTATATAGCTCAAGAGCAGTATGGACGCAATCAAAATTTTGTATTAATCTAAACACCACTTGTGTCTTTTTGTGATGGCAAAATAAATATACTTTTTTATGTGAAGTGAAACGAATAAGCTCATTTTCAAAACTTAATGGTATTACTGTACTATCTTTTTGTAGCTACTAGCTCTATTCTCATTTAAAACGCCAAAAAGCGTAATTTGAACAACTATTTTCCTGCTAATTTCTTTACATTCCAATCTACAGCGTTTCCTTTGCAAAAAAATCAAGTTGCTCATCTGGAATATAGTTTAATATTTGTTTTACAGATGTGTTGCTTGTTTTCATCTTTTTAAAGTAGTATAGTTGTCCTAAACACAAATATACTACTTTTTGTAAAGTTCCTTACAGTCTTAGTTAGAAACTTTTGGAAGTTCCTTATCTCACTTCAAAGTTATACCAACATACGCATTGGCTCTTCCAAATTAGCTTTTAGTGCCTGTAAAAATGCTGACCCAGTTGCGCCATCAACAACTCTATGGTCGCAAGAAAGCGTTACTTTCATAATATTCCCTACTGCAAGCGCACCATTTTTGACAATAGCCGTTTCTTTGATGCCACCAACAGCTAAGATACAAGCATCAGGTGAGTTGATAATTGCCGTAAACTCATCAATACCAAACATTCCCAGATTAGAAATAGTAAAAGTATTGCCTTCCCAGTCTTTTGGTTGAAGTAACTTATTTTTAGCTTTTGCGCCCATTTCTTTGACTTCTGCCGAGATAGCTGCAAGCCCTTTCATATCAGCAAAACGCACTACAGGCACAAGTAAGCCATCTTCTACAGCAATAGCCACGCCAATATGTACGTGATTATTGTAACGGATTTTGTCGCCTAACCAAGAAGAATTTATTTTTGGGTGAAGTTTTA
>JAYVGJ010000423.1:0-4455 GCA_043772375.1 Raineyaceae bacterium
AATTCAAAGTTATTCTTGCGTAACACTAGTAAATAAGACTCCATAACATTGAAAAGGCAGAGTATTATAGCAAAAATAAATGTTTAATTATTTATAAAAGTGCCAAATTAGATGCGAATAACCTAATTTTGATAAATTGATTGAATGGGTGATAGCAACTTTTATAACTCGTTACCACTTTGCAGCTTTCTTAAATCTTAATCTTATATTTTGCAGTATATATTCTGTAACCACCATCTATAAAAAAGCCTTCCCAAACTTTGGGAAGGCTTTTTAGTTTATTAAAAATATTACTTATGAAATCCTACCTTCACGTTTGCGTTTCTCGTAGGCAACGTACACAAGGTATGAAACACCCCCAAAAACTGCTAAGAGAAGTATCCTAGCCATATTTACATGCAAAATTTTCTTTTCTATAAATTCTCTTGCAGCTACGTCTGTTGTTTTAGCAAGCTCTTCGTAAGTTTGGCATGTGTAACCATTTTTACCAAATCAGGGATACTACTAATGAAAACCGCACCCAAAAAAAGTAGGTTTACAAAGTGTTTCTTCCAAAGAAATAAAAGTTTCTGTACGTTGTATACCTCCAACTTTTTGTATCTTATCATTCAAAACTTCCCTCAAGTGGTTGGTATCTTTACACAAAATCTTGGCAAAAATACTATATGCACCAGTCGTATAATTAAGACTGACAACTTCTGATATTTGCGCTAGTTTCTGCACCACTTCATCATAAAGAGAACTTTTATCAAGGTAAATTCCTAAAAAAGCTGTAACGTCCCAACCCAATTTGGCATAATTGATAGTAATTTGCGCACCAGTAACAATTCCCAAATCTGTCATTTTGCGCATACGTACGTGTACGGTACCACTAGACACGTTTACCTTGTCTGCAATCTCTGTATAAGGCATATTGGCATCTTGCGTAAGAAGACTCAATATCTTCAAATCTGTATTATCAATTTGGAAATTTTTATCCATTTTCTTAATAGTTTTTTGCTGAATTTTCAACAAATATAGCAATATTTTGATTAAACTGTAAATTTTAAATTATTTTATTAAGAAATTTGCAATATACAAACAAACCTGCTACATTTGCAACAGAGAAAAACAAACAATTACGTTTTTCTTTATCATAATGTAAGGTGACGAAACTGGCAGACGTGCCCTCCTATCTCGGGGGTGAAGACAAAGGTACAAAGACCAACTTGGTGATAAATAATACGTTTCAAACACGTATTATTCGCCACAAAGTTCGTCCTAACTTCTTCTTAGAGGTTCAATTCCTTTCCTTACAGCAAAATAGTTTTTCATAAGATTGGGAAAGCCCTCACGCATTGCGTGGGGGCTTTTTTTAATATTTTTTAATAGCGTTCTTTTTCTGCCCAACGCTCATAACTCACAATAGTAGTAGGATAATCTACGCCTATTTTTACGTCATATTGCCGTTGTTCTGCGTTAGAAAGTGCGCCTGCAGTGTGTATAAGCGTATTTGGAAGCATATTAAGTTGTGGCAACCAATACTTTACGTATTCTCCTTTGGCATCATAATTTTTTGCTTGCCTTAGGATATTAAAATAACGGTCTTCTCGTGGGTCGTTGCCTACACCAGCCACATAATTCCAGTTACACCAGTTGCTACATACATCATAATCAAGGAGTTTACTCTCAAAATACATAGCTCCCCAAATCCAACTAATTTTCATATCTTTGACTAAAAAACTTGCTACATTTTGCCTTCCTCTGTTTGACATAAAACCTGTTTGGTTGAGTTCTATCATATTTGCGTCAATAAAAGGCACGCCTGTTTGCCCATTTGCCCATTTTTCAAAAAAAGTTTTGTTTTCAGAGAATTTTGGAAGTGTTTTTTTGCCTGTTCCTTCCAAAGAAAATATTTTTGCACCATATTTTTTAGCCACAAAACGGAAATAATCTCGCCAAATCAGTTCAAAAATCAGCCAATAAGTAGAATCATTTTTGATGCGCTGGCGTTCGTATTTTTTTATTTCTTCATAGATTTTTCTAGGAGAAATACAGCCCAAAGCAAGCCAAGCAGAGAATTTGGAAGAATAATCTGCACCCAAAAGCCCGTTTCTGGTTTCCTTGTAAACACGAAGTAAATCATTTTTCCAAATATAATCATCTAGTCGTTTTAAGGCTGCAGTTTCTCCACCTTCAAAAGCTAAAACACTTCTGTTATCTGCTTCTAGAGGCTCAAAACCAAGTTCTTTGAGTGTTGGGATTTCTCCAATATTAAAATTTTCTGACTTGCTTAATTTTGTGGGCGCAGGGAAAGTAGAACGTATTTTTGTTCCTTTTTCTACATTTTTCCTAAATTCTGTGTAAACATCAGGAATGTGTGTGGTAGCAAAAGGCAAATCATCAAGATGATAAAGCGTTGCGCCCCAAAAACGCTCCAAAGTAACGCCATTAGCAAACAGTATTTTCTCTATTTTCTTCTCTATATTGATTTCTTCTGTTGTAACTTCATAGCCACAATAAACAGCATCAACAGAAAAAGATGTAGCAAGTTGCGGTATTATTTCTTCTGGTTTTCCTATACGTATAATAAGCTCTGCGCCTATTTTACGCAGGTTTTGGCGCAAATCTTGCAGACTTTCTAGCAAAAACTTTGCCCTAAAATAATCAGTTCTTAAAAAGCCTAAACTTGTTTTTTCAAACATACGTTTGTCTAGGCAATATACCACAAAAACTTGCTCAAATTTTTGTATGGCACGCACCAAAGGTTCGTTGTCGTGCAAACGAAGTTCATTTCTAAGCCAAACAATAGCATTTTTATTTTTCATACCCTAATAACTTTGTGTATAAAAATATGTTTTTGGAAAATACTATTTTTTGATTTTATACTGAATTATTATAAATAAAACACAAAAAAATGTATATTTGCTTGATTATTTTTGATAAAAACATAGAGAAACTTAGAAAAAACAGCCCCAATGAGTAAGCCTCAAAAAATACATATAGAATACATCAATAAAGTTTTAAAACTAAAAGAAGATGACGAAAATCCCCTCGTTACAGATGAAAAAGTGCGCTCTCGTGCCTTAGAACTAATGATTTCGGAAGAAGAATGGGACGAACTTCTCAAAGAATTTAGAGGATTTAGCAACAGAGGACAAAACCATCTGCGCCATAATAATTATGAAGATGCCCTTGAAGAGTTCACAAATGCACTTTTACTAAACCCAAATGATGTAAACGTGCTTTATTTGTGTGCAGATGCTAATTATGGTCTTTGGAAAGAGAAACAACGCAATAGTAGCAAATCAGAAGCTATTGGGTATGCAGAAAAATGCTTAGAAATATATCCCTCACATGACGGAGCAGCCAATATTATTAGTTTACTCAAAAAAGAAAAGAGTAAACCTTTTTTAAGTACGGATACTAGAACTTTTCTTTGGAAAGCTGTGAGAAAATTGCTTTGGACAGGAGTTATTTTAGGTGGTATTTATTTTTATTTCTTCAAAAAAGATAAAAATCTACACCAAAAAGCAAAAAATGAAATTGTGGCAGTTAATGCAGAAGATTGGGAGAAAAGTAAACATTATAAAGGAGAAGAATTTATCTTAAAAGATGTCATTTTTGATGCGGGAAGCCTTGTTTTGTCGCCAAGTGCCAAAACAGAACTTGACCATTTGGTACGTTTTCTGAATAATAATACAGATATTTCGGGTATTTTGGAAGGACACACCGACAATGTGGGTTATGCGCAACAAAATCAGGCTATTTCGGAGCAACGAGCAAAAATTGTCTATGATTATTTGGTAGAAAAAGGCATCAGCAGCACACGGCTCAAACACTTGGGTTTTGGAGATACCAAGCCAACTGTTAAGAATGACAGTGAGTTTAACCGTGCCAAAAACCGTAGAATAGATTTTAAAATTACTAAAATAAACGAATAATCACCACTTAAAAAGGCTTTTTTGGAGGAATAACTTTTTGATGTTATTTAGATAACGACATTGATAAATTGTATTCTGAACTTCGTAGCCACTTGATTTATCAAGTGGTGTTTTGGTACAAAACAAATGAGGTAGAACAAATGAGATAAAACAAATTGCGTGTAATTTATTTGCTAAAAAATACTTTGCAGCGCAGTTTGTTCTCTACCATTTGTTTTGTCCCAAAACAGCGTTTTGATAAATCAAACGCCTACGTAAAAATTTACAAATTAACAATGTCATTAGACCTCCTGCGAAAGTCAGATAAGTGTATTAAAGTCCCTTTCCCAGCAGGGCTAGCAGTTGCTAGTGGGATTTAGGGATAGGGGTTTAGCTCTTTTATTATGATAAATCTATCATAATAAAGGAAACCCCACCCCTGCTGGGTGGACTTTAAAACACTTTTAAAATTATAAATATTTTTCAAGTGATTTCACTTAATATGATGTTCAATTATCAAAATAAAATATTACAATATCTTGATAATCAATGA
>JAYVGJ010000424.1:0-4313 GCA_043772375.1 Raineyaceae bacterium
AATGCACCAGTTATGAGTGAATTTATATTTACCATAGCTAATTTTGGAAACCATTTCACGGCGTTAGAGCTAGAAAATGCCCTAGAAAAAGTAAGTTTATAAATGCTAAAAAATTGGAAAAGCAATAACAAAAACAAAAGAGAATCCAGACAGAAAAATACATAAACCTACTTCAAAAAGCGGGGAACTTGCCCCCAGCCTTCTGAACAGCCTACCTCAAAAATTTGGAAAAACTAAATTTATACAACACCAAAAAGCAGGTTTATTTTCGTTATCTTTGTGATGTAATCATCTAAATTTGCAGTTATGAACAGACAAATAATAAATATAGACAAAGATATTTTAGGTGGAACGCCTGTCTTTTTTGGCACAAGAGTTCCTATAAAAAATCTTTTTGATTATTTAGAAACGGGAGAGTCTATTGATGTTTTTCTTGATGACTTTGAAGGCGTTTCTAAAAGTCAAGTAGTACGCCTACTGGAAATGTCACAAAAACTAATTGAAACTTCAACCAACATTCTGAATGAAAATTTTGCTTGACGAGTGCGTAACCAAACGCCTCATTTAAGTTACAAATAAACGACCTAGAGAAACATAAAGCATACATTATTGACAAATAACAAAACCAAATCAATATGAGAAAACCAATTTTATACGACAAAGTCCAAGATTATTGTTTTGGTTTGATAAATCAAGGCTATAGCATAGAACAAATAGAGAACGCACTTTTGCCAATAGCACATATTTTAGCTAATAGTACAAGATACTACTTATTAGAAAGTTGCAAAACACAAAGAAACTTAGGGCTTTCTCAATTTACAAGAAAATTTCCTAATTTTATTTTGACAGATGCTTTAGAAAGAAAGTTTTATCCAAAACCTGCTTATTTGGAAGACGAAAACCTGCACCCATCAGTAAAGCGTTTTTTTGAAGCAATGTATGCTAAATTACCAGAATACCCCTTTCATCTAAATCTTCCTTGCACAGATAAAGCATTAGCACTTTTGGAAGAGAGATTTGAAACGCCAATGCCCAAAGCTTTTAGTGATTTTTATAAAATTACTGACGGCTTGTGTATGCCTATAATACAGGATTTCGGCAGTATAGAACAAATTTTGGCAGTTTCTCAATATTGGAGGGAATCTGTTTATGATGATGAGGGCTATTGGAAGAATAATAACTATCAAGAATATTATGTCACCCCTGAAGATATTATACAACCTTACTATTACCATAAAAATTGGTTGATTTTTTGCTGTACAGAAGGTACAGGTGATTTTTATGCTATAGACTTTGTACCAGGAGCAAAAGGAACTTTAGGGCAAATTATTGAGAGTGGTGCTAATCTTGGTCAAGGCTTTCTTCGTTGTGAAAGTTTTGAAACTATGCTGGATAAATTAACTGAACGTGTCTTGAAGAATGATTTAGTTATTTCTACACTTACATATCCTTTTATAGATGAAAATTGGTGGTGTTCATTACCACAAAATGATTGGACATTAGGATTTAGTGAGGAGGAGTGGGGAGATTTGTATTATTTACATGTTGTTTTGAGTGATGAACCAAATCAATAATTCAAGTTGCGTAGAGAATAATTTTGTTAGATGTATTTGTTGTGGATACGCACCGCAATCTATTAAAACTTTAAAAAATTATGGTTACAGCTTATGTTTATGATTTTACGGCTGACAATGTGCGTTCTGCGTGTACTTATAGTGCATATTTAGGTTTTAAGTTTTTGGGTGCAGACTTGCAAATTGTCAAAAATTCCGCAGAAATAAAGGACGAAAATCCTGAAAATATTGCTATTGGTGGTGTTGGTTTTGTGGTGGATAGACTGAATAAATTAGGTGTTCCGCTAGAATATTACGACTATCCAGAAGAGTTAGAGGAGTTTTTGGGACGCAAAGTTTGGATTTCTACCATTAACCAAGTAGCCGCAGAACTGCCTTTTGCTTTTGTCAAACCAAAAGATGACGACAAACTTTTTACAGGGCGTGTGGTGCGTTCCACCAAAGATTTGATAGGTACGGGCAGCCAAACAGGAGATATTCCTGTTTATTGTTCTGAAGTCGTGAATATGATTGCGGAATTTAGGACGTTTGTTAGGTATGGCAAAATCATTGGTATAAAGCAATATAGTGGAAATTATAGGCTAAAACCTGATTACGACATTATAGAAAAAGCCGTAAAACAGTTTAAAAACTGCCCTAACGCTTATGGTATTGATTTTTGTGTTACAGACGACAATAAAACACTTCTCGTTGAAGTAAATGATGGTTATGCCATAGGAAATTACGGTTTAGACGTGATAGATTATGCCAAGTTTTTATATACACGCTGGGCGCAACTCACCAAATCAAAAGATTGGTATAATTTTTAATCAATTACGAATTACGTTTTTTGCTTGTAACTCTCATCAACAGCAACTAAAAAGCCATTCTATTGCAGAATGGCTTTTTAAGTAGGTCGTTATAATTAGTGTATGTTATGATTTGATTATCAAAGCTTTGTATTCATTCATAACTCACAATTTATAATTCATAATTACTTAGTTTGTAATAGTTATAGTACCAGCCATTGAAGTATGAAACTCGCAGATATAAAATAAGGTATTTGGCGCACTACTAGGTACTGTAAAAGATATGACTCCACTTGAAGCACCATTATTAGTAATGCCATCATTATAAGCGTTAGCAGTTCCAGTGCTTTGGACAGTCTTTATCCAAAAAGGATGCCCAGGCGAATTTAGGTTGAAAGTGTATGTTCTGCCTCTTTGTAAAGTCAAGCCTGGATTGTTTACATTGGTTAGACCTCCACCACTAAAGACATAACTTGAAGCACCTGCATTCACTACACTATAATTCACTACACTTGGGGCTCCTTCGTTAGACCCAATATTGCCTTGAGCAATTAAAGTTGCCATATTACTAGCACTTTCGTGAACGTTTATGTATCCATTGAAGTTTAGAAGCCCTTCGTAGGTAATGGCACTCCCATCATTGAGCCTTTTTACGCTAGTTTCACTTTTACCAGTAGCACCATTAACAGATGTAAGGTCAATGGCTATACCTCCTCCTATAGCAACAGAGTTCAAATGGATATGTGCTGGGGAGGTAACTCCTGCAGTTGTTCCACTTAGAGAGATACTTACCAAGGTTTCACCGCTCACTCTTCTTGTAAACTTTGCTGTTCCGCTTATAGCAGGATTAGAAACAGCACTCAGTGGGTATGTTTTGCTAGTATTAGTAAGCTCATTTCTTCCAATATCACCTTCTGCTATTAGTGTTGATAAATTGGTAGCACTCTCATGCACATTGATGTATCCATTAAAATTCAATAGCTCGTCATAAGATATAGCAGTTCCTGTATTGAGACTATTTATGCTTGTTTCACTTTTACCAGTAGCACCATTGACAGAGGTAAGGTCAACAACTGCTGCTCCAGTTTCAGCTACAGTATTTGCGTGAATGTGTGCCACAGAGCTAACTCCAGGAGTTGTCCCAGTAAGTGCAATAGTTACTAATGCTTTTCCGCTTACTCTTTTGGTCAGTGTTGCCGTTCCGCTTATAGCAACATTAGAAACAGATTTGAGTGTATATACTTTGTTTGTAATTGTCAGTTCATTCTGCCCCACATCACCTTGTGCAATTAGTGTTGCCAAGTCAGTACTGCTAAAATGAACATTTACATATCCATTTATGTTGATTAGTTGTTCATACGTTACAAGAGAGCCATCTTTCAGTGTTTTGACCACCGTTTCACTTTTACCAGATGCGCCATCTACATTTGTAAGGTCAAGTATGATATTACCACCTTCCGCTGCTGTGTTAGCGTGGATGTGTGCAGGGTGAGTTGCTCCAGCAGTAGTACCCTTCAATTGTATGGTAACAAGCGTTGCGGCATCATCTCTTTTTGCAAACGTAACAGTACCATTTATACTAGGGTTAGATTTAGAAATCAGATTGAATTGCTTACTAACTGTCGTAACCTGTGGTCCAGGATCACTCTTTTTGCATCCAACATAAAGGGTGCAGATTATTACGAGCAAGCATTGTACTAACCTTGATTTGAGAAAAATTTTCATTTTGAGTATTGTTAAAATTGATTTATGGTGAAATAACAAAAAAAAATGTGAAAAGGTTTAATGATGTTAATTGGGGTGTAGGACAAGTTGTATTTGTAGGGGCAAGCCCCAGTAATGTTAATTTCTGATTAAATTGTTGATATTTATTATTAGTATAACTACTTGATTATCAGTTATTTTAAGCGGCATATTTTTGCAAAAGGTCAATGATAATTTCTTCCTTATT
>JAYVGJ010000425.1:0-4963 GCA_043772375.1 Raineyaceae bacterium
CAAACAACGGCAGTTTTCTTTGATACCTTTTGCAAAAAAATGATGCTCAAACTATTTGATTATCAGACTATTATATATTATTTCTTATCAACAAATTAAACTTGAGCACAAATATTCTCCTATGGAAATAGCATTACATATGTCGGATAGTTTATATGTAGTAAATAAAATAGATAGCGAATTTGGTAGAATATGGAATGCTTGTGAAGCTGAACTCATTAATGAATAAAAAATAAAGAATAAAGATTTTTCAAAATATAGATTTATGCACATACAACCAGGCAAATTACTTGCTCAAATCAATTCTCCAGCTGATTTACGCAAACTAGACCGTTCACAACTTTTTGAAGTTTGCACAGAACTGCGTCAGTTTATTGTTGATAATGTTTCCGTTTATGGTGGGCATTTTGGCGCAAGTTTGGGCGTTGTAGAGCTTACTGTGGCACTTCACTACAAATATAATACGCCAGAAGACCAACTCGTATGGGACGTGGGACACCAAGCCTACGGACACAAAATCCTTACGGGAAGGCGTGATAATTTCTATACAAACCGCCTTTATGGTGGTATTTCGGGCTTTCCCAAAAGAAAAGAAAGCATTTTTGATACTTTTGGGGTAGGACACTCTTCTACGTCTATTTCTGCGGCTTTGGGTATGGCGGTTGCCTCCAAAATCAAGGGAGAAAAGCAAAAAAGGCATATTGCAGTCATTGGAGATGGGGCTATTACTGGTGGTATGGCTTTTGAAGGTATGAATAATGCAGGTTTTTTGGATAGTGATATTTTGATTATTTTGAATGATAATTGTATGTCAATTGACCCAAATGTGGGTGCATTGAAAGATTATTTGACTGATATTACTACTTCTGGCACTTACAATAAAGTAAAAGATGAGATTTGGAAAGTTTTGGGCAAAATGAGCAAATTTGGCAAAACTGCACAAGAAGTACTTTCTAAGATAGATGGCGCAATAAAAAGCGGACTTCTCAAGCATAGCAATTTGTTTGAAAGCCTAAATTTGCGTTATTTTGGTCCAGTTGACGGACACGATGTAGAGCATCTGGCTGACATTATGGAAGATTTGAAAAAAATTCCGGGTCCAAAAATCCTGCATTGCATCACCACAAAGGGAAAAGGCTATGCACTAGCTGAAAAAGACCAAACAAAATGGCACGCACCAGGTCTTTTTGACAAAGTTACGGGGGAAATCTTCAAAAAAACATACGAAACCCCACAAGCACCAAAATACCAAGATGTTTTTGGGCATACGCTTGTAGAACTCGCTAAAATGAATGATAAAGTGGTGGGTATTACGCCTGCAATGCCCTCTGGCTCATCTTTGAATATTATGATGAAAGAAATGCCTGATAGAGCATTTGATGTGGGTATTTGTGAGCAACACGCTGTTACTTTTGCGGCTGGACTTGCCACACAAGGCATTATTCCGTTTTGCAATATTTATTCAACTTTTATGCAACGTGCTTATGACCAAGTCATTCACGATGTTGCCATACAAGAACTTCCTGTGATTTTCTGTCTGGATAGAGGTGGTTTTTCTGGCGCAGATGGTCCTACACATCACGGAGCGTATGATTTGGCGTATTTCCGTTGTATTCCTAATATGATTGTGGCTGCTCCTATGAATGAGCAAGAACTGCGTAATATGATGTTTACGGCTATGCTCAACGCAGAAGAAAACGGAAAACGTGCTTTTTCTATTCGTTATCCACGTGGTGAGGGCGTGATGCCGCAATGGAAAACGCCTTTGGAGAGAATGGAGATAGGAAAAGGGCGTTTGGTGAAAGCTGGTGAAGATATTGCAATCCTCACTATTGGGCATATTGGCAACTACGCAACAGAAGCAATAGAATTACTTAAAAACTCAAAAAATTCTGCGGAAACGTCTATTGCTCATTATGATATGCGTTTTGTGAAGCCTTTGGACGAAGAAATGTTGCATACTATTTTCCAAAAATTTGATAAAGTGATTACTATTGAAGATGGTTGTGTGATGGGCGGTTTGGGAACAGCCATTGCAGAATTTATGGTTGATAATGATTATACAGCTCAAATCAAGCGTTTGGGTATTCCTGACCGTATTGTGGAACACGGCACACAACTAGAACTGCATCACGAGTGCGGTTTTGCACCAGAAGATATTGCAAAAGAAGTACAAAAAATGATGAAAAATGTCAAAAATAGTCTATTAGTCTAAACAGTTTAATTTCGTTTATCAAAAATCTCCTAAAAAAAAGCTACTGAACTATTCAGTAGTTTTTTGATTTTCCACTGTTTTTTATTTATAATGAGGTATTTTGTGTTATTTATTTTTGTATTTTTGTAGCATTATCCAACATAAAATAAAAAACATAAAGTTAAACTAATATGAAAATCTTAATACTATTCTTTTTATTACTTTTGATGCCTGTTAGGTGCATTTTTGCACAAACTGACAGAGAACTCTTGCTTAAAATCTCAGAACAACAAGCCGTTCAAGGCGTTAAAATAGAGGCACTGCAAAAACAGATAGATGTCCGTTTTGAAGCAATTGATAAACGTTTTGATGCAGTTGATAAACGTATTGCTGATGTTGGTGCATCAGTAACAACGCTTAGCAACTCTATAACTGCTATTTGGCAAGCTATGATAGCTATTGTGATAGGTATTTTAACGCTTGTTTTGGGTATATTTGGGCTTGTCCTTTGGGATAGGCGTATTGTTTTTAAGCCTTTTGAAGCCAAAGCCACGACTCTAAAAGCAGAAATAGATACACTTAAAGAAACTTTTGCAAAGAAAATCAGCGACATAGAAGCTCGTTTATCTTCTTCTAATCCTTAAAATCAGCAACTTACTAAACTAGCATTTGCACAAAAGCATTGTCTAGAATCAAAAAATAAAATGAAATTCCTGTGATTTTTGGTACCGTAACGAGCGGTTATGAATGGATTTTTATGAAATTAGAAAACCAACAAGTAACTATTGATACAGAACGCTACACAATCAAAGATTTAGAAAATTTATTGGGTATTTGGCAAACTATTATTGCAGAATTTTAAATTTTAAAATAACAAAACAATAAAACAACATAAACTCCGAGAAAACTCTTGTAGTGTCAGATTGTATCTTTAATAAACTCTAAAATGGGGCGACATACACAGATATATATGCTTGATAAAGAAAAATCTTCTAATTTTCTTTATCAAGACTTAAAAAATAAAGTATTTCAGAATAAAACATTTGAAAGTTTTATCAATGATAGGAAAACTAAATATAAAAGTTTAGATAACTTATCTTTTGATAAAATTTTACAAACCGTAAAAGAAGATATTAATTTTATAACAGAAGAAGAACTTAATGAGATTTTATTTTTCATTGATGATGAGATATTAAATATTGATTTTTTTGATATTAAAAAATATAATACCATATATAAGCAATATGGACTTGAGCTACTATATGATATTGGGTCTTCCACAACTTGCTACAGCTATATGTTTCAATATGGGAACTTTACAAACTATTTTCCAATTGAAGAAGTTGGAAGAAATATAGATTCAAATGACTTTCTCAAGTTCAATGATTATATGATTTTAATGATGAAACGAATATTAGATAGTGGAATTTGCTCATCTATTAGTGGTTATGAAGAAGAATTTAATGAAAAAATAATAATTGATGCGTTAGTTGAAAAATACAAAAATAATAAAGTGTTGTTGGAAGTTATTGAAAATGAATTTTATTTTTTAAAAACATATTGGGACAAACAAGACGAACATAGTAGAAGTCCAGAAATCAATACTATTTGGTCAGCCTGTCAATTCTTATCTATTTCTATTCAAATGAAACAAATAATAAACCCAAAAATAAATACAAGAATTGTTATTGTAGATTCTATCTAATTACTTTACTAGAATAGAATTGACTTTTTGATACAGAATGCTACAATATTGCAGGTTTAGAAGATTTATTGGGTATTTAGCAAACTATTATTGCAGAATTTTAAATAATTTAGGTATTTTCTCTTCTTACTACCATCATTTTTTTGAGAACAACCCAAAAAAATATTTCCCTTTTTCTTTGCAATACTGAAAAAAAGTGTTACATTTGCACCTCAATTTTAATCTAAATTTGAATTAACCAAATAAAATGGTAAACGTACAACAATACGAAACGGTCTTCATCATAAATCCCGCTTTGTCTGAAGAACAGACAAAGGAGACCGTAGAGAAATTCAGAAAATATCTTACTGATAACGGGTCAACACTAATTCACGAGGATAACATTGGCTTAAAGCCTTTGGCATACCCAATACAGAAGAAAAATTCTGGGTATTATTACCTCATTGAGTTTACCGCTCCTACGACACTTATCAAAACGCTTGCTATTGAGTACACACGTGAAGATAAGATAATGCGTCAGCTAACAACTGCACTAGACAAACACGCTGTGGCGTACAATGAAAAAAGAAGACAAGGCTTAATTGGTAAAAAAAGAAATGAGGAAGCAAAGTAACACAATGCTGGTCAATGAGCCAGTTCACAAGCAAGAACTAAAAAAGAAATATTGTCGTTTCAGAAAGCACGGCATCAGGTATGTGGATTACAAAGACCCTGAATTTCTTTTGAAATTTATCAATGAGCAAGGAAAAATCCTTCCTCGCCGTCTTACTGGTACTTCTTTGAAGTTTCAGCGCAAAGTGGCGGTTGCTGTCAAAAGAGCAAGACATTTGGCAATTTTGCCTTTCGTAGCTGATGGCTTGAAATAAGCCTGTCATTATCAAATTTTAAACTAAGAAAAAAATGAATATCATACTTAAAGAAGATATTGCAGGACTTGGCTACAAAAATGATGTGGTAAAAGTAAAAGACGGCTACGCTCGTAATTACCTTATCCCACAAGCATTTGCGGTGATGGCTACGGATTCTGCAAAGAAAATTCTTGCTGAAAATATCAAGCAAGCAGC
>JAYVGJ010000426.1:0-24410 GCA_043772375.1 Raineyaceae bacterium
AGAAAAACTAGGCGTACCAGAAATAATACCCGTATTCTCATTGAGCGTAAGCCCAGTTTGCCAGTTGATAGCGTTTCTTTTGAAATATTTATAAGTAACACCAGCCACAGGAGCAGCTACTGATATTGTGACTCCCACATAAGGCACATTCGCAAAACCGTTTGGTAAGAAATTAGTGTTAGGTGAAAGCGCAAAAGCCACACAATTAGTAACACCAAAAGTATAAGTTTGTGTTTTGATACAAACGCCACCGCTTTGGTCAGCAGTAACAGTATAAGTAGCTGATGTTGTTAGTGCAGTTGGCGTACCAGAAATAACGCCAGTAGCAGTATTGATACTTAAACCAGCAGGCAAAGTAGGAGAAACAGAATACGTAAGCGTTGCATTATTACCTGTTACACCTGCATTCAACGTGTAAGGCGTATTGATAACACCGCCACTTGCAACTGTATTAGTAAAAGTAATCACAGGACAAGCCACCACAACAGTATAACTCTGTGTAGCAAAACATCCACTACTTGCCGCCTGAACAGTAAAGGTAAAACTACCAGTTGCACCCAATGTGCCACTAATAACGCCTGTACCACCTGCAATAGCAAGCCCATTAGGCAATGTTCCTGCACTTATAGACCATACAGGCGTACCCGTAAGACCTGTTTGAGTGATAGTTTGATTATATGCTACGCCTATTGTACCATTAGGTAAAGTAGCAGTAGTAATACTAATACCTGTACAAGCTACTGCAAATGTGTAAGTTCTCGCAATATTACAAGTACCTTGTGTAGCCGTAACTGTGTAAGTTACAGAGGTGGCTGGAGCGGTTGGCGTACCAGAAATAACACCAGTAGCAATATTAAGATTTAAACCAGCAGACAACGCAGGAGATATACCATAAACAACAGATTGCGTATTGCCTGTAACGCCTGCATTAAGCGTGTATGGAGTACCAACAGTTGCACCGTTAGCAACTGTATTGGTAAAAACAAGCGCAGGGCAAGCAACAGTATAGTTATACACTTGTGTTCCTGTGCAAGCACCAAAGCTAGAAGTAGCCGTAACCGTAAAACTACCAGAAACGACAACAGTTGTAGGCGTACCACTTATCACACCACTTGCAAGCGCAGTACCAGCAGGCAAACTACCGCTTGTAACTGCATACGTGTAAGTAGCACTACCCGCACCACTTGCACCTAAAGTAATATTAACAGCCGTACCAACTGTATAATTTTGTGCTGTGGTAAATGCAGGAGTAATAGCAATAGTGGGACAAATAATGACAATAGACAAGGCTCTTGTTTGTGTGCAAGTACCATCTGTAACCCTTACCGTAAAATTAAACGTACCAGTAGCAGCAGGAGTACCACTTATAATACCAGTAGTAGCGTTGATAGTAAAACTTGCAGGCAAAGCACCAACACTAATAGACCAAGTAGGCGTACCAGTAAGACCAGTTTGGGTGATTGTTTGATTGTAAGTAGTGCCAATAGTAGCGTTTGGTAAGCTAGTAGGACTAATAGCGACAGGGCAGATATTTACTGTAACATTGCTACTTGTGATTGTTACGCCTGTGGTAGTGCCTGCACCTACAAATGTGCTTGTAACCTGACACCTATACACGCCTGCATCTGTGGTAGCAACAGCAGGAATGGAAAATGTAGCACTTGTAGCACCAGAAATAAGCGTGCTATTTTTGTACCACTGATAAACATTAAGTGTGCCACCAACACCACCACTAATTGTAAGTGGGTTGCCAATACTGACGTTTTGAGTAGTAGGTAAGATAATATAACTTTGAGGGTTAGCAGAGTAGGTAGCAGGTTTTGGATTGATAGGCTCCAAATCAGCAAAATCTAATAGATTATTAGCACAAGACAAACTCCCTAAACTGACAGGCAAAGCAGGCAAACTCGTTAATTGATTATTAGCACAGGACAAAGTCACCAAACTGGCAGGTAAGGCAGGCAAACTTGTTAATAAATTATTAGTGCACAATAACTCTAATAAACTAGCAGGCAAAGCAGGTAAACTCATTAGTGGATTGTTATAACAAAGCAACTGCACTAGAGTGGCAGGCAAGGTAGGCAAACCCGTTAATTGATTAGTATCACAGTCTAAATTCTGCAAACTGGCAGGCAAAGCAGGCAAATTTGTTAATTGATTGACATAACAATTTAACCTTAACAAACCAGCAGGCAAAGTAGGTAAGCTGGTTAATTGATTAATTTGGCAATCTAAATTCTGTAAACCAGTAGGTAAGGCAACCAAGCTAGTTAATAGATTTTGACTACACGACAATGTCTGCAAACTGGCAGGCAAAGTAGGTAAACTTGTTAGTTGATTTTAATTACATTGCAAATTTTGTAAACTAGTAAAATACTGCACGCCGCTTAGATTAGCAATATTCAAATTATCTACATTTAAGCTAATGGCTGTAGTAACACTTGTGCAGGTGGTTTCCATTTGTGTGCCTACAAAACAAGCTGGGTAAAGCGTTTGTAGCCTTGCTCTAAAATTAGCATCTGGTATGGTTACCAAGAAGGCTTTTGCGGGTGTAATGGCTATAAGAGCCAAAAATAGGAGAAAAAGAAAGGGTTTTTTCATTGTTGTGTTTAAGTTTAAGTGTAAAAATATTGTTGCAAAGGTACAAAAATAATTTAATAAAAAAAGAAACATTGAGAATTCGCAGGCTATCATTGAGAATTCGTAGGCTATCATTGAGAATTCGTTATGTTTTTTGGAGAAATTAGTCTAAAAAATAAAAACATCACTCAAAATACTACTTTTGAGTGATGTTTTTAAGGTAATGTTTAAACTTTTAACCAAGCCTGCAAGGCTTATTCCTTTGATTTTTTCTTTCTGACTGACTCATCAACCACAAAACCAAACTCTCCTAGTTTTTTTGGCTCTGCTCTGTAGAGTGCTTTGAGCAAATCTCGTGTTTGTTTGAGCAAATCATCTAGTGGAGAAATAAGTAAATCCCGTTTTTCGTGGGCTTGCTCTGCCAAACGCTGATATTCTTTTGCTTGTTTGTGCAAATCAAGTGCCTTAGACACGTTTTCTGCTTGTTTGTCCCACTCCAAAACATTTAGAGGAGAATCTTTACCTAGTTCAAGGTGTTTTTTTGCTACTAATTCTGCTAGATTTAGTAGTTTTTCAGCGTTTGCACTGATTTGTACTCTAACTTGTTTAGCCATTATGGTAAGTATTTAAAAAGTGAATACAATTATAAACATTAAATATTTACAAAACAAATATATTTTAATATTTTTTATTAGTAGATTTTTTAATAAAAATGATTAGAACCTAATTTTAAATAGTCAAAGCTTAACTATAAGCATTCATAACTAAATTCTGAACACTTAGAACTTAGTTTTGAACAGTCAAGACTTAATTATGAACACTTAGAACTTAGTTCTAAACACTTAGAACTTAGTTCTGAACAGTCAAGACTTAACTCTAAACACTTAATACTTAGTTCTGAATACTTAGAACTTAGTTCTGAATAGTCAAGACTTAACTCTAAACACTCAATACTTAGTTCTGAACAGTTAAAACTTAGTTCTGAACACTTAAAACTTAGTTCTGAATAGTTAAGACTTAACTCTGAAGAATCAAGACTTAATATTAAACGCTGACACCTCAGTATTTAATATTCAACTCTCAATATACTATTCTCTTTTTGGAAGCTATGGAACTATTACAATAAAAAACACTCTTCAAACCTTATATTTGAAGAGTGTTTTTTGTTATCCTAATCTTTCATCAATAAAGGTAATCAGTCTTTATTGATGTTAGCCCCCTAGCCCCCAAAGGGTGAACAATGCAAAATACATTTTTTGTATCTGTTTTAGTCCCCCCTTTGGGGGTTAGGGGGCTGTTTTTTTATTGTTTAGCTAATCTTTTCAAGACTCTGCCTTTTGAAGTTTCTACTTCCATCAAATAGATGCCATTAGCAAATTTATCAAGAGAAATAGTCATCAAATTACTGTTGTTTTCAGAAGTAAATACAACCTTACCTTGCGCATCATAGACACGTACAGAAGATTTAGCCATATTTATTGTACCAAAATCAACATTAAAATCACCATTAGAAGGGTTTGGAGAAACTTTAACCAAATTAGCTAAAGAATTATCAATAGCCGTAGCAGGGCTAGGATTGATAACCAAAGAATAAAGATTTGGTGCAGTAGGGCAACCTCCAGCAGAAGCAATCACTCTAAACGTGAAAGAAGTAGAGAGCGTTGGCGTACCAGAAAGCAAACCAGTAGCATTGTTAAAAGTCAAACCAGCAGGTATTGCAGGTGTAGGCGTTGTAAGCACATACGTATATGTACCTGTAACACCAGCTCCTGTGAATTGCTGACTAAACGGCACTCCAACTGTTCCGCTTACAAGTGTATTCGCAGATGCTACTGCAGGCACAAGCGTAAGCGTTGGCGTAAGTGCAGGCGTACAACCTCCAGCAGGCGTAACATTATACAAATAAGTAGCAGAACCAGCAGGACAAGTACCAGTCGTAGCGGTAGCAGTAACAGTAAATGAACCACTTTGTGCAGTTGTTGGCGCACCAACAGTTGCATTTCCTACTACTGTTACACCTGTAGGCAATGTACCAGTTACTGCAAACGTGTAAGCAGGCGTTCCAGTTGGTCCACCAGTTGCATTAAATACGATGTTAGGAGGTGTTCCTATGGTAAATACAGAAGAACCAGAAGCAGGTGTAACTACTATTGGGCTGCAAGTGCCAGCAACAGTAAACGTATAAGTAGCTGTCCCTATACAAGCACCTGGCGTAGATGTAGCCGTAACAGTAAATGAACCAGTACCTACTGTTGTTGGTGTTCCAGAGATAACTCCAGCCGCAAGCGTAAGACCTGCAGGCAAAGCACCAGCAGAAATAGCATAAGCGTAAGTAGCTCCTGCAGCTCCACCACTAGCACCTAAAGTAATGTTTGTGATAGCCGTTCCACTTGTGAAAACCACTGCACCAGATGTAGGCGTAACTACTACTGTAGTGCAACCAACAGGATTAACTGTGAATGTATAAGTAGCTGTTCCTGTACAAGCACCTGGCGTAGAAGTAGCCATAACTGTAAATGAACCAGTACTTGCTGTTGTTGGTGTTCCAGAGATAACTCCAGCCGCAAGCGTAAGACCTGCAGGCAAAGCACCAGCAGAAATAGCATAAGCATAAGTAGCTCCTGTAGCTCCACCACTAGCACCCAAAGTAATGTTTGTGATAGCCGTTCCAGTTGTGAAAACCACTGCACCAGATGCAGGCGTAACCACTACTGTAGTACAAGTTGCAGCATTAACCGTAAATGTATAAGTAGCCGTTCCCGTACAACCACCAGGTGTAGATGTAGCCATAACGGTAAATGAACCAGTACTTGCTGTTGTCGGTGTTCCAGAGATAACTCCAGCCGCAAGCGTAAGACCAGCAGGCAAAGCACCAGCTGTAACAGCATAAGCATAAGTAGCTCCTGTAGCTCCACCACTAGCACCCAAAGTAATGTTTGTGATAGCCGTTCCACTTGTGAAAACCACTGCACTAGACGCAGGCGTAACCACTACTGTAGTACAACCAGACGCAGTAATAGTATAAGTGTAAGCCGCAGTACCAGAACAAGTATTAGGCGTAGAGGTAGCCGCAATAGTAAACGAACCAGTTGTACCTACTGTACCTGTAGCAGTTCCGCTGATAACATTTCCTGTAAGCGTAAGACCAGCAGGCAAAGCACCCACGACTACACCATATACATAAGTAGCACCACTAGCACCACCACTAGCACCTAGCGTAATAGTGTTAGCACCAGTTGTGATAGTTGCTACACCAGCCGCAGGCGTTACGTTTACAGTTGTACAAGTTGTTGGTGCAACAATATTAACGAAATAGTCTTCTGCTTCACCAGAACCACCAGATGGGCAACCATCAGTAGCTCCATTAGCATTACCAGTAAATCTAACACGTACACGCATTTTAGTAACTCCTAGTACGGCAGTTACAGGCACAGCTATATTAACTATAGCAGTAGCATTAGCACCTGTTATATAAGGTTGTGTCCATTCACTAGCTTCAAAAACACCATTTGCATTAAAATCTATCCATACAGATACAATTCCATCACCATTATTTGTTACTCCTACAGGAATACTCGCTCCTCGTGGTAAATCCGTAGTAATTGTACTAGGGAAAGCAGTATAGTAATTAGGAGCAGGCTCACAAAGTGAGTTATTGTTGATATTCCCAAGTGTCACGTTAGTGATACAAATACCACTACCAAGCCCTGTAGGAGCGCAGTAACAAGCAGATAGTGCATTTTGTGTTACAAAAACTGCTGTAGATGTTGTACCAATTGGAAAACCTGAACAAGTAATAATACAACGGTAAGCGGTTCCAGCAGTCTGTGTAGCTACTGCATAAGTAGAAGAAGTTGCCCCCGTAACACTTACATATGTTCCTCCAATAGAAGAAGCTGTTTGCCATTGATATGCAATACCAGTAGTACTATAGCTTGTGCTTAATGACAAGTTAAAAGGTACTCCAGCACATACAGAGGTAACAGAAGAAACTGCAGTATTAGCTGCAGGCGCACCAGAACAAGGTGCTGAAGGTGTTGGAGGTGTCCAAGTATAAGTAAGCCCACTTGCAGGGAATACAGTAGAAGATACTGAACAATTATTAGTAGCAGTTGCAATGGTAGTAGCTGCCCAATTTGTTGTTGTTTGACGAGTATTAAAATCTGTACCAGCAACACCTCTCAAACCTACAACAGCTGTGCTTGTGGGCATTCCTACAAAGGCACCATACACCATACTCACTGTGTTATTAGCAGACGTTGCTCCTTCATTTAGGCGTATTTGAAAATCAAAATTACCATTAGAAGGACTTTGAGGCCAATAAGAATAGTTTTTCCATTGTACCACTAGACTACGGTTAGGTGCAGTACCAACAGTCGCATAAGAAAGCTCTCCTGTAGTAGCAGTCCCTTGCAAATCACTATTAAAACCCGCAATAACATTACTAGTTGAACCTGAAACTATATCATAGGTACTTGCAATAGTCATAGCCGCACTTGTTCCGAGTGCTATAAAACCATTGGAATTCACAGCAAAGTGTGTACAAGCTACACCATTATAAGTAAATGCAAATGGAAGTGGAAATGCAGCACCACTACCAAAACTGGTATCATCATTTATGGGGGTTCCAAGTACAGTTCCACCTGTAATAGGTGCATAGGTGCCAGATGTAGGAGCAAATCCATAACCTGCTACTTGTGCATTAGCTTTTCCAAAAGAGAAAAGCGTGATTAAAATGGCTAGAAGTGGTGCACCAAAAGGTGTCTGCCACGTTCGCCCTGTTTTGTGAATTTTGTTCATAAAAAATGAATATTGAATTAAAATTTAAAAAGAATTGTTTAAAATATCTGTACTGTTTGGCGTGATTGGGCATTTAGCCTGCTTGGGGTATTTTAGCATAAGAAAGAATGAGTTTAGGGAATTAAAACTATGTAAACTTTAAGCCTTAAAAGTAACTAAAATGTTTTATATTTACTATCTTTTTTACTAAATATTTTTTTTTTTGTGATAAACTTACACTTCATTGGCAGAATTAGCAAAAGCAACACCCAACGCCTTTGCACGTATATAGGCAGGTGCGCCCAAATGTGCCAAACCTGCTACATCAGACATACAATCTTCCAAAATAACGAGTTTTTGGATAAGTGTGGGCATATTTGCTTCCGCATAATCAAGCAGTTGGTTGAGGCTTGTGGCTACACAGTGAGATTTTGCCTCACCTGCCAACCAAATCTTATCAAAAGTAGCCAGCTGTTCTAGCAATTTGACGTTTAATTGTGTTTCTGGCACGTTTTCATCAGGGATTTGCGCCTGAAAAATGCCAAAATTTTCACTTAAAGCATATTCACCTTTTCTTACGGTTTGATAATCATTATAATTATTATCATAGCCTAAGCGTGTCCACTCGTGAACGGCAGCCATCAGTTTTTCGTCTATTGATGCGCCCAAAGCGCCTTTTAGGCAATGTTCAGCCCAAATAAAATGAGGAAACAAACCTTGTTTTTCTAAGTCCGCAAGGTATTTGGTGGCTTTTTGCGCTTCAAAACGAGGTTTCCAGCGTTTCTCTGTCACATCTTTGAGCGTAATTTGCGTAAAAGGAGGTGGAAAGTTTCCGTTTTCATCTTCCCAAAAAGAAGGGTGCGCAATATGATTAACTGGGTGAGAGTCTATTGTGAGTGTAATATGATGTATTTTGTGCTGATTTTTTCTGATAAAACTAGCCAAACGCACCATATCCATTTCTGCGCCTTGCACGTACAACGCACCCTTAGGGTGGCAAAAATCAAATTGTGCATCAATAATTAGTAAAGCGTTCATTTTTTTAGTTGTGAATTATAAGTTATAAGTTATAAGTTATGAGTTATGAATTGTGATACAGAGTACAATGTATTCTAACTCACAACTCACAACTTATAATTCATAACTCAAATTAGTCTTTCTAGTGGCAGCCAAAGTTGCAAATCCCAATCAAAATGCTCTGCGTTAAGGATTTTTTTCTTATAGTCATATTTTGAAGTAATCTGATAAGCGTGTCCTGGGTGATGAAAATGCTTTTTGTCTTTTATTCCTTGCTCAATTTCTAGCATAAGTGTATAAGTTCCTAAACTGCGTTTGGCTTCATTTGGGTCAAAAAACGCTGTTGTGCTATATTGTAGCGTTTTTGTTTGGTCAAAAAAACTACAAGCTATTAGTTTGTCTTTGTCATAAATACTTATTTCGTAGCTTTCAAAGGGTGTTTTGTCGTTAGAAACCCAATTAAAAACGGTGCTTTGCGTTTGGAAACGGTCTTCATACCAGTCATCAAAAAGGCGTATTTTTTCATCTGTAAGGTGTGCATTCTGAAAGATGTAAGTAAGATTTTGATTTCTTTTTTTGAGTATTTTCTGACTTTTGGAAAATGGAAATTGATTATTTTTATCTAAATTATTGCACAAATTACTACGTAAATCATACCGCAAAGGCATTAGTTGCATTTTGAGTTCCATCTGAAAAAGTGGAATAGTATAAAAATCATATCTTCTACGGAAAAAGTGCGTCCCGACCCTATCCCAACCATTATTTAGGAGCGTTTCCCAGTCTTGCAAAGACATTATTTTATGGTCAAGGTATTCGTTAATTTCGTTTTCCATTACTTGTTTTTGTGTTGATTTAGACAAATGCGTTATTACCACGTTCCGTAAGTACGACACTAGCAACTGCTAGTCACGGCTATGAATATTAAATCCTTTCAGGATTTCAATACAATTAAAAACTACAAAGCGTTGATTTCTATTGCTAAATTACACAAAAAAAACTACTTTTGCTTAATTATTCATCAAATATCTATAAAAATATACTAGAAATTCATTTTTATTCGTTTTTAAGTTGAATATTTTTTTGATATTCTCAAAATTCTCCAAAAAACAGAAAAAACTCGTGGAAAATATCCTTCAAATAAATAAAGTTTCTAAAAGTTTTGCTACACACAAAGCTCTCAATAACGTGAGTCTTGATATACCAACAGGTAGTATTTTTGGGCTTTTAGGTCCTAATGGTGCAGGCAAAAGCACGCTCATACGCACCATAACGCAGATTATCAGCCTAGATGAAGGTACTATTTTGTTCAACGGTGAAATGCTTGCAGAAAAACATATCCCAAAAATTGGCTACCTACCAGAAGAGCGTGGACTTTACAAAAAAATGAAAGTTGGAGAGCAACTAATGTATATGGCGCAACTGCGTGGGCTTTCTGCCACAGATGCCAAAACAAAAATTAGGGATTGGTTTGCAAGGTTTGAAATTTCAGATTGGGCGTTTAAGAATGTGGAAGACCTTTCAAAAGGTATGCAACAAAAAGTACAATTTATTGCAACCGTTTTGCACGAGCCGCCTCTTTTGATACTTGATGAGCCTTTTACAGGCTTTGACCCTGTCAATGCAAGTCTTATCAAAGATGAAATTATTAGACTTAAAAACAAAGGAACAACTGTCATATTTTCTACTCACCGTATGGAATCCGTAGAAGAAATGTGCGACAACATTGCCCTGATACATCTTTCTCAAAAAATGTTAGATGGAAAAACCAAAGACATCAAAAATCAATACAAAGATAATTCATTTAAAATTGAATTTATTGGCGCACTTGAAAATTTGCCAGAAAACATAGAAATCTTATCTCAAATAAGCCACAAAGAACACAAGGAGGCTATTATTCGTCTAAAAGAAACAGAAATGAATGATATATCAAATAATAATGCTTTGATTAGCGTGCTTTTGGAAAAAGTGCAGTTGCTTAGTTTTCAGGAAAATGTGCCAAGTATTAATGATATTTTTATCAAAATAGTTGCTCCAAGCCCTAAAGGAAAGTAATACAAAATATTTACCAGTTTAATAAGTGTGATTTGTATATTTGCACTATTTTTGATGCTAAATATTGAAAAAATACTTTATGAAAATTACAATAGATACCAATTCAGGCTACTGTTTTGGGGTTGAATATGCTATACAAATGGCAGAAGATGAACTAAATGAAAACCATCATTTGTATTGTTTGGGGGATATTGTCCACAATGATATGGAGGTAAAACGCCTCAATGCGCTTGGTTTGGAGATTATTACCAAAGAGCAACTTTGCACTTTGCACGACTGCAAGGTGCTTATACGAGCGCACGGAGAGCCGCCAGAAACCTACAAAATAGCCCTTTCCAACAACATAGAACTCATAGATGCCTCTTGCCCTGTGGTTTTGAAGCTTCAAAACCGTATCAAAAATTCTTTTGATAAAACAGAAAAAAATAACGGTCAGATTGTTATTTATGGCAAAAAAGGACACGCAGAAGTCATTGGGCTTTCTGGGCAAACCAACGAAAAAGCCATTATTGTAATGAATGAAAGTGATTTGGAAAATGTAGATTTTTCAAAACCTATCACGCTTTATAGCCAAACAACCAAAAGTACAGAAGGTTTTTATAAAATGAAAAGCCTTATTGAAGAACGTATAGCCAAAAATTATACTGAAAAATCAATAAAAAATAATTCAGAAGTAGATAATTCAGAAAATTCAGAAGAAAATTTTTTGAAAGATTTTGATGCAAATGACAGTATTTGTAGGCAAGTTTCTAACAGAGAACCACAACTAACGCATTTTTCTAAGGAAAATGATGTTATTTTGTTTGTGAGTGGCAAAAAAAGTTCTAACGGAATTGCACTTTTTGAAGTTTGTAAAAGAACAAATAAAAGAAGTTATTTTATTGAAAATGAACAAGATATAAACAAAGAATGGTTTTTGGAAACTGATAATATTGGTATTTGTGGCGCAACTTCTACCCCAAATTGGTTAATGGAAAAAGTAAAAATGGCTATTTAATTAGGAATGAATATAAAATTTTAATAATCAGTTGATTACATTCACTTATGACAACAGAAAAATATATAAAACTAGGACGAACAACTGCCATTAGTTCATTTTTGCTTGGTACAATCATCTTTTTGGTTTATTTTTTTACATCTTTGAATGACTTACTTTTTGTTGGATATGCTTTTATATTTTTGGCATTTTTGATAAATCTTGGCATTCTGGGAGCTATTTTATTGAAAGCTAAAAAGGAAACAGAAAACAAAGAAAACAGAAAAAAACTCCTGACAACCAGCATAATAATGTTGCTGAACATTCCTATTATGCTGTTTTATTGTTGGATTGCTATCATACTTTTAAACACAATGAGAATTACCTTCAAAAATGAAACTCAAACCATTTTGACCAATATAAACATCATTGGCTGTGGCGGTGGACATATTGATAAGTTAGATATTGGAGAAAGTAAAACCGTTTGGGTAGATATAACAGGCGACTGTTCCATAAATATTGATTTTTTATCCAACGGACAAAAAAAAGAAGAAAATGTTATGGGTTATGTAACAAACAGTATGGGACAGAAAATTAACCATAATATTGGTGGAAAAAATGAAGGAAAATGGTAAAATATGAATTTTTTATATCCTTTTCAAATTCTTGGTTCTGAAAGTTCTCAAGACATTGATGTAATGGTTTTTGTAGAAAAATTGCCTACTTCTGTGTACGAATGTAGTCAGTTTTGCTTGTCTTATGGAAAGATTTTAGCAGAAAAATTAAATGATAATTCAACAAAAAGTTTATCAGAAAATCCACAAAGAAAAATCAATACAAATGTAGGAATTGTTCAAAATGGCGTTTTAATTAGTGCCTACAAAGGTAATCAAGATGAAACTAATAACGCACTTTTCTGTACCTACGCCCTGCATAAGCAATATTTTGATAACCATATTTTAGAAACTGTCCCAAGAAATATTACTGACAAAATACATAGAACTTTGCGGGTAATGCTTAGTTTTCTTACCAAATCAAAGCACAGAATAACCATAAAAATGGCTTTAATGGCAGACTGGAAACGAAAAATTGAAGTATTATTAGCACTGGATTTGCAGGAGTTTTTTTTGGATAATCAACGTGAAAATCAGCTTGGAAAAGTAACTTTACTTGATTTTCAGAAGACTTTTGCTTTCCAAATGGGACAATGTCAGGCACTTCTGGAAGGACAAGAACTTTATACAAAAGAAGCTATTTCAGCTTATTTTCCTGCACTTTCTGGCTATCTTTTAAGGACTGAAAACTTGGATAACAGCGTTTTGAATGATTTTAAAAACAATTTTTTAGGGAAAATTGTTGATTACTTGCAAACTGAAAGTTTGTAAATAAATTCCTACTAAACTTCCAGAAAGTCTCCAACTTTCGGGAAGTTCCACCCAAAATTCACAACTCAACGAAGTATGGAATTTTCTCAAAGCAAACTTTTATCATTAGAAGAACTTTATAGGCGTAACCTAATGAATACGCTCACAGGCTACAAAAATGGCAATTTGATAGGCACACAAGACGAAAACGGCAACACTAATTTGGCGGTTTTTAATTCTGTGTTTCATATTGGCGCAAAACCACCACATATTGGCTTTGTTTTGCGCCCTACGACAGTTGCTAGGCATACTTACGACAATATTCGTGCTACTGGTTACTACACAATCAACCATATTCATACAGAAATGACTGCCGCAGCACATCAAACGTCTGCAAAATATGCAAAAGAAGAATCAGAATTTGAAAAATGTGGCTTTACGCCTCAATTTAGCACTAATTTTGGTTTTGCGCCTTACGTGAAAGAGAGCCGTATTAAGATTGGGTTGAAGTTTGCAGAAGAAATTTATATTAAAACAAATGATGTCTGGATTATTGTGGGAGAAGTGCAGGAGATTATTATTGACGAAAATTTTATTAGAAAAGATGGCTTTATTGACCTTCAAAAAGCAGGAACATCCGTTATTTCTGGTTTAGATGCGTATTATGAAGCCACAGAAATAGCTCGTTATGCGTTTGCAAGACCAAACCAAGAATTACAAAAAATAGGTTAATTCGTAGATAACGATATTAGAGTTTATGAATAAGTCTATTTTAACCACCCCTAACCCCTCCTTAGGAAGTAGGGGGACTTTTCAAAGACATTTTTGAGTTATTCATAAACTCTATTGATAAATTATTTTTTTATTTTGTATTAAAATCCTGAAAGGATTTAATATTCATAGCCGTAAGTCGTACTTACGGAAACGGGTAACAATGTATTTAAAAACCAATTTATCAATGTTGTTATCTAATTGAAAACTAAGCAAAATGCAACAAAAAAGTTGCACCATTTCCCTTGCTAGAGTGTACACTTAAAGTGCCTCCGTGCGCCTGCATAATTTGCCTAGAAAGGCTCAAACCAATCCCTGAACCTTGTTTTTTTGTTGTAAAGAAAGGTACAAAAATACGTTTTTGTGCCTCCTCATCAATGCCAACGCCATTATCTTTTACCTTAATCACTACTTTACTTTTCTCATCTAACTCACAAATAAGCCTGATTTTTCTATCTTTTTGGTCGTTTGAAAATGCTTGTGTGGCATTTTTGACAAGGTTAATGATTACTTGTTCTATAAGTTCTTCATCAGCAACAATTTGCAAATCATCAAAACTCACAATACCTTCAAAATTAACTTGATAGCGTTTAAATTCTTCTTGCATCAAAATACGAATATTCTCAAAAAACGGTTTTATAGCAAATAATTTGAACTTTGGCGCAGGAATTTTAGTAAAATTACGCACATCAGTAACGAAATGCACAAGCCCCGCAGAGCGTTTTTGTATGACTTGTATGGCTTTGTGCGTATCTTCAATGTCTTGCGCTGCAAAATCTTCATACGTGCCAGTAACGGCAAATTGTTCAGCCATTTGGTCAGAAAGCGTATTAGAAAGTGAGGTAATGGGCGTTATGGAGTTGATAATCTCGTGTGTAAGCACACGCATCAAATTTTGCCAAGCTTCAAGTTCTTTAGCATCAAGCACTTCCTGAATATTTTGTATAGAAATAATTTGATAGGTTTTTCCTAGTACAATAATAGTATTTTTATTGATTACGACCTCCGTAGTGGCATTATTGATAAAAAGTTGGAGCGTGCTATGTTGGGTTTTGTTTTTTTCTGTGATAAAATTAAACAAAGGCGGATATTTTTGTGCAATTTTATTAAGATTATCAAAATAATTACAAGACAAAATTTTAAGCAGTGTATTGTTGTGAGTTTGAACATTTTGCAGATTGTCAAGCACCAAAATCCCCACAGGAATATGCTGCAAAATAGCTTGTGTATATTCTTGCTGTGCCATTTCTTTCCTGCGAGTGTCCGCAAAATTGTGCATTGTGGCGTTCATAATACTCAAAAGACGTTTTGAAGGTGAAGAAAAGTGTTTTTTTTCTTCGTAATGCGTGTTTTTTTGATTATTTTCTGATGGTTTTTCTATATTTTCTGTTTGATTTTCCATAGAAAAATATTGCCCAAAATCCTCTTGCGTGATGCCTTCTAGCCATTGTGCAAGTTTTTTGGTATTTTGTTGAGCGTATTTTACCAAAGAAAAGCCTTGAAAAATAATTACAATACTTATCAAAGAAAATGTAAACCAATATTTGGTATAAACCAGCAAAAACGCCCACAAAACACTTGTAAGCGTGATAAAAAACACTCTTGTAATGATATTTGACGAAAATTTATCCATAAAAAGCAGTGCCTAGCCCAAAAGAGGAATTTTAATTTATTTTTGTGTATTTATCTTTATTCCTTCTTCGTGGGTTAGGTGGCTGTATTCTCCCAATTCTTTGACCGTAATACGCCCTTCATAAATAGCCTTGCCAATGATTGCGCCAAAACAGCCTATTTCAGCAAGTTCCCTGACATCATTCATATCAGTAACGCCACCGCTTGCAATAAGCTGAATATCAGGTATTTGTGCAATTATTTTCTTATAAAGTTCAATAGAAGTGCCAGCAAGCAAACCATCTTTGCTAATATCTGTGCAAATAGCATATTTTGCACCTTTTTGCTGAAAATCTTTGATAAAATCAAAAACAGAAACCGTTGTTTTCTCTTCCCAACCGCTGATAGCAATCATTTCATTTTGACAATCTGCCCCCAAAATAATTTTTTCTCCAAACTCTGCTAACCAACTTTCAAAAAGTGGTGGATTTTTGAAAGCCACACTTCCACCTGTAACCTGCTTTGCGCCACATTCAAAGGCTATTTTTAGGTTTTCGTTGTCTTGTACGCCACCGCCAAAGTCCACGCATAGGCGTGTTTGTGTGCAGATTTTCTCTAAAACTTTGTGGTTGATGATTTTTTTAGCTTTTGCACCGTCCAAATCAACCAAATGAAGACGTAGAAGCCCATTTGCTTCAAATTCTTTAGCAACTTCCAAAGGATTTTCGTTGTAAATTTTCTTTTGGGAATAGTCGCCCTGCGTAAGGCGGACACACTTTCCATCAATAATATCAATAGCAGGAATTAGAAACATTAGTTTATATGATTATTTTTAAACCTTCAAGATTTAATTGAAGGTTTAACTGTTTTTAAATTTTATTTTAGTTATAAAACGCAAAAATATCAAAGTATTGTTCAAATCTATCTTTTAAAGTTGTTTTTTTTCAATATCTTTGCAAATATTTTTAGAAAAATGCCTTTAAAACAACCTCACAAAAGATTTTCTCAAAGACTTTGCAAAAAGCTTTATTGCCTTTTTTTGTTGCTGATTTTTGCGACAAAATTCACTTTTGCTACGCCTATTGATTCCGCTAATTATCTATCTTTCAAGGACTTACAAACGGAATGGCAGGTTTATGACGACAAATATAAGTCGTATGTACCTTACATTTCTTCTCGTCATAAAGGTACGAAAACCATTAGTTTTTGGTTAGATACAGAAAAAAACAATCCTTATTATCTTGTCATTAAGCTCAGAAAAGATGAGTATTTTTTTATAAATCAGCAGCTGCATCAAGTTATTAGCAAAGAAGGTTGGCAAGCCTACAAAATTGATAGCCTTCAAAAACTTTATAATGACAAAACTTTATTTCTTACTTTTTATAATAAAAATACCTCTGTTGGTCTTACAGATAGTTTTATAGGTGTTTTTTCTGCTAAAATCAGCAACAAAAAACCAACAAAAAATATTACTACATCTTTGCAAGAATATTTTAGGCAAAAAATAAATAATCCTAGAACAAGCGTTATTATTTTGGTGGGAATACTGATTTTTGCATTTTACACACTTCTTTGGAACATTTACCCACGTCATTTTTATAATTTTCTAAACATAAAAAAGCTATTTTCTCTAGCACGTAGAGAAGACGAAAATGCCTTAAACAAACCTTTATCAGCAGGAAATATACTTTTTGTGGTGGGTTGTGTGTTGCTTGCGGGTTATTTTGGGCTGATGTTTCAGGAGGTACAAAGCTACAAAACCCTTTTTATGATGCGTGAAGGCGGTTTTTTAGTAGATATTTACAATTATCTTGTTTTTACTTTGATATTTGGGGCATTGATAGCGGGGAAATTTGTTTTAATAGTTTTTTTGGAAAAATTATTAGGATTAGATAAAATTTCTAATACCCATTTTTATGAGCATATCCGTTTTTCTCAAATACTGTATGTGTTGCTTTGTGGGTTGGGCTTGTACTATTTCGTAGTAAATCCTTCCCAACTGCTTATTTTCAAGACTTTATCTAGTGTTATTTTGCTTTTTGGCTTTATTGCAAGAAGTATTTTCTTGTGGATTCACGTAAATAAAATTTCTGGAATGAGAAATATTTATTTAATCTCCTATCTTTGCGCCTCTGAAATAATTCCTTTACTTATTTATATAAAATTACTGCTTTTTTAAATTATACATAAATTTTTATCTTTGGTAATTTATTTCTTATCCAACGCTTTTATAAAATCTTTCATCAATGCAAAAAACTGCGTGTAGCGTGTCAGGGGCAATGTTTTTGCAATATCATCAACATCGTGGTAGGCTTTTATGCCGCCAAGCGTATAGATAAAAAATGCTTTTACGCCTTTTTGGGAGAAAAAATAATGGTCAGAATTAGCTGCCTTGCCTCTTTTGGTGATTTTTGGAAGATAATTTCCTTTGATGTCAAGTTCTTGTAATATGCTAAATTCTTCTGGAAAAAGTGTCGCATTGACAACGGTTGCGCCCTCATCACCTGTGCCTACGAGGTCAAGATTTGTGAGGAATTTTATCTTTTTGAGGTCAAAAAGCGGGTTTTCAGTATAATATTGTGAGCCAACTAGTCCCGCTTCTTCTGCCCCAAAAAACATAAAAGCCACAGAATAATTAGGTGGATTTTTTGCATAAAATTCAGCTAATTCCAAAAGCATTGAAACGCCACTTGCATTGTCATTTGCGCCAGGAAAATAAATATTACCCATTTTCCCTAAATGGTCGTAATGCGCAGAAAACACCAAAAAACTATCAGGCATAACACGCCCACGCACATATCCAATGATATTTTGTGTTTGATAATCTTTCAAAAAGTCTGCTTTTACAACAAATTTAGCTTTTTTCAGTTTTTTTGGAATAACAGAAGTTTTGACTTCAAAAATTGGATTAGAATTTTCTTTTGTACCAACTGTGGCGGTGAGTTTTACGTCTTGCAGTTCCAAAATAGCTTTCGCAGTATAGATTTTTTGGACAATCTCTATAGGCAAATCAACTAATTTTTTTTGGTCTTTTTTGTTGAGAAGAATAACTTTTTTGCTGATATTTTCATTCAAAAAACGCTTTTGCATCTCTTCCTCAACAAAAATATTACTATCCAAAAGTTGGACTTTATAGTTTCCTTTGCCACTTTTTGAAACAGGATTTAGGATAAAATCTTGCCCCAAAACCAGTTTTTTGTTGTTTATTTTGAGTTTTACAACTTTATGCGTATTCACGTTTAGCTTAAAATACTGAAAATAATCTTGCCCAAAATGCTGCAAACCTATTTTTTTAAATTTTGCTGCCAAATATTCTGCGGCTTTGCGCTCGCCCTTGTCTGCGGCATCTCGCCCATACCCACGCCCGCCCATATAAGGCGTGCAAAGCGTGTCTATGGTAGCACGCACACGAGGCATATCTTGCGCAGAGAGGCAAGATATTTGTAAGAAAACTAAGTAAAATAATAGAAGAGTTTTTTGTGAAGTTAGGAGTTTTCTCTTGACTTCAAAAGTACTTTTGAGCATTGATTTTCAAAGAAAATTTTTAGTAAAATTGAATAGTACATTTTGGAGTTAAAAATGTACTTTTGAAAAAAAAATAAAGTAGCAAAATTAAACTAAATTAAATTTACCATTACTTTTAATCCCATTGATTAAGTCCTGAATTTCTATTGGTTTGCTCCAATTCCTATGTATCATTCTGTGGCAATTAGAGCATACAGGGGTTAAATTTTGGAGGGCATTTTTAAGTGTATTTTCTAGGTCATCATTTTCATATTTAAAAATTGGCTTAGTATGATGAATTTCTATAAACCCTTTTCCTATTTCCGCCCCATAAAAGTCCTCAAAGTTAAAATAACAACAACTACAACTAATTCTATCCTCTTTTGTAAAAAACTTAATAGCATAGTTTCTTAGTGCTGATGACCGTTCATAAACATTTACTTCAGCAACTCGTTTCCTTCCCTCTTGGATGATTATGTTCTCGTCAAAAACTTCTATTTGAAATTTATTTTCTTTCTGCTCTATTTTTCTCAGATTCTCTGCAATATCAATATATGCAAAATCATTGATTAGCAAGTACTTTAGAATATCCTTATTTTGCTCTAAATGCAAACTTCCATCAGTTGTTATTTCAACAAAACCTTTCTTCGCACTTCCCTTGTATTCAGCATAACCATATCTTTCAAATGTACTATGAGCTTTTAAGTTACGCACTTTTTGAGAAAATTTATCATCTTTTCGTCTTGATAACATAGCTAAATCCTCTCCTATTGGCTTCATTATATCACGAAGTTTCTGAATCAATTCGGATGTTGTGATAACGCCATTATTAAGGCTCATCAAGTATAGTGAAGGCAATAATAATTCCGTTTCTGTAATTCTTTTAGCCATCTTAGTAATTAGTAATTATTAAATGTTCAACATTTTTATCATTTCTATTCATAAAACTGACCAAATAAGTTTTATCAAATATTCTTATATTAAGATTATGAGTGGAATATAGGCTATAAATAAAATCTGTATTTTTAATTATCATCATCCACTTTGCCTTGCACTCTCCAGTTAAGTAATTAACCAGTCTTATTTGGTCTTTTTGGGTAAATTCATTTTGTGCATATGTACTAAATTCGCTGTCATAAGGAGGGTCAAGAAAAATAAAATCATTCTCATTTGGAGTATGAAGTTTTAAAAAATCTTCAAAATCAAGGTTTTCAATAGTTGTATTATCCAACAATGATTGTAACTCTCTCGTTTTCAGATAGTCTATCTTTTTTTGAAAATTTTTCTTATTATACCCTATTCCACCATAAGGAACATTAAAATCTCCATTAGAATTATACCTAAACATTCCGCTATAAGCAAAATTTCTTATAAAAAGGAAGAAAACAACCCTATAAATGTCATTAAATTGATATTTATCCATATTATTATACATATGACGAATATGCATATAAAAAGCACTTTTCAATGCAGTTTCTATATTATCTATAATGTCTTTATCTGGTAAAAGTTGCTTAGATTTTTCAATTATTCTCATTCTTTTTACCTTACGCAACAAATTTATCCTTAACTCTGACATAAAGTTATCAGAACTGAAATCAAAAAAACCATCAAACATTTCATTGAATTTAACTTGATTATCTAATAGAAATTCAAATAACGTATTTTTCAATTCAACATCATTATTATCTTCAGAATATTTTTTGTAGGTTTCAATAAAAGACACACTATTATCCTCAACAATTTGAGCTATTAAATCCCAATGTTGTATTATCCCTTCTATAGATTGGAAGAATAACGCCTTATTATCATCTTTTATAATACGGTATAAAGATATTAATTCATCAGATTTATCATTAATAAAATATTTATCTGAATGAATAGCAGTATAAACAGCTCCTCCGCCAACAAAAGGCTCATAGTAATTAGCAAATCTTCTTGGTAAGTTAGGAATAATGTATTTTAATTCTTGTTCTTTTCCTCCAGCCCATTTCAAAATAGGATACAGTTTCCTTTTAGCAACAAAGTTGCCGATATCAAGTCCAATTTGATACTGTATTTCAGTATTTTTGCCAATTAGTTCCATGCCTGTAAATGTAGAGAAATTTCCCCTTTTTTCAAAAAAATGTATTCAAACTTCCCACCTTAAACTGTTCCTTCTTTGAGCCTCTCAGCGTTTTCTACAAGGCGCAATTCTTCAATAAATTTATAGATTTCACCATCCATAACAGAAGGCAAATTGAAAATATCCATTCCAATTCTATGGTCTGTAACACGTCCTTGTGGATAATTATAAGTACGGATTTTGTCAGAACGGTCGCCGCTGCCTACCATAGTTTTGCGTATGTCGCCGACTTCTTTGTTATGTTTGGCAAGTTCAATATCATAAACACGTGAACGCAGCACTTTGAGGGCTTTTTCTTTGTTTTTGGTTTGAGATTTTTCATCTTGGCAACTCACCACCACGCCACTAGGCACGTGTGTAAGGCGCACCGCAGAATACGTGGTATTCACAGACTGCCCACCAGGACCAGACGAGCAAAAAGTATCCACACGCACATCTCCCATATTGATATTTACTTCTACATCATCCATTTCGGGCAAAATCACCACAGAGGCAACAGACGTATGTATGCGCCCTTGCGTTTCTGTTGCAGGCACACGCTGTACCCTATGCACACCTGACTCATATTTCATTTGTCCAAAAACATCTTCTCCAGAAACAGAGGCAATAACCTCTTTGAAACCACCAGATGCGCCATCAGTAAAGTCCATTACTTCAATTTTCCAGCCTTGTTTTTCCGCAAATCTTTGGTACATTCTTAGCAAATCACCTGCAAAAATAGCGGCTTCATCACCACCTGCTGCGCCACGTATCTCCAAAATAATATTTTTGCTATCATTTGGGTCTTTTGGTACAAGCATTTCTTTGATAAAACTCTCTAAAACATCTTTTTGAGGATAAAGTTCGTCCAATTCCATTTTTGCCATTTCCCTAAATTCTTGGTCTTTTTCAGTAGAAACGACTGTTTTGGCATTATCAATATTACTTAAAATGTCTTTATATTCTTCATATTTCTTAACAATTTTGTCAAGGTCTTTGTATTCTTTGGTTAGTTTTGCAAAATTTTTCATATCTTCCATTATATTTGGCTGAATGATAAGGTGTGCAACTTCCTCAAAGCGTACTTTTATGGCTTCTAATTTATCTAACATCTTTGTATTTTCTTAATTTTATGTAATTTTTTTGCAAATATACGGTTTTTTCTACGCAATTAAAAATCTTATTTTTTGGTTAAAATAATGACAAAAGTTAGGGCAACCATAAAGATTGCCCTAATTTCAATGAACTTTAATTATTTGATTATCAATGTTTTGTATTCATTCATAATTCATAATTCATAATTCACAATTATTTATACTTTCTCAATAATGCCATCTACAATGCCATAATCTACAGATTCTTGGGCTTCCATCCAATAATCTCTGTCAAAATCAGCCATTATTTTCTCATAAGTTTGGTTGCAGTTTTTAGCTAAAATCTCTGCACCCATTTTCTTAGTTTTGATGATTTCTTTTGCCGTAATAGCAATATCAGAGGCTTGTCCTTGCATATAACCGCCAATGCTAGGCTGATGTATCATTACTTGCCCACTTGGGTAGATAAACCTACGTCCTTTTGTGCCACCAGACAACAAAAGAGACCCCATAGATGCCGCCAGACCAATACAGATGGTAGAAACAGGGGATTTCATCATTTGCATCACGTCATAAATAATCATTCCAGCCGTTACAGACCCGCCAGGACTATTGATGTAAAACGTAATTTCTTTGTCGCTTTCAGACTCCAAATACATCAGTCTCTCTGTGATATATTTTGCTGAATAGTCCATTACAGGACCCCATAAGAAGATTTTTCTTTCCGCAAGAAATTTGTTGTCAAATTTATTGCCAGAGCCAAGGTTTTCAAAAAGCTCTTTTAGGTTTTTCTCTGTATTATTATTGATGATTTCCATTTGTGGATTTTAAATTTTAATTATTTTTTTGTATTTTGTATTGTTCCTTTTGGGGTTAGGGGCGACTAATTGATAGAAACTCGTACTTTTTGTGTGTATAAACGTAATGCTGCAGGAAATTCTAGATTTTCGTCGTCCATTTTGTTGCGTATCCAGATGCCCGCAAGTGTGTGTGTAAGTTGCTCACCTTCGTCGTCACCTTTGATTTCAATTTCAGGTGTTTGTTCGTTCAAAAGTGCATCTTCTGCCTTTTGTAGTTCTACAATGGTATATTTTTCTACTATTTCTTTGATTACAGGAATTTTCATTGTTATTTATTTATTTTGTTTTTTGTATTAAAGTCCCCTTGCGCTATGCTATGGGATTTAGGAGCTACTAATTAAATTTTCACATAAAACTTATCAAAGTCACTATTAATCTTCTCAAAACGGTTTTTATTCAGATAGAAATCACCATAATAAACGTATTCAAAAGCTAAACTAATCTCTCCAAATTGCTTTTGAATGGCTTTTTTGGGTGCAAGTTCCGCAAAATAATCTGTATTGGTTTTGTTTGGTCTAAAATCAATCATTTCCTTGTTAGTAAGCATTTGCAAGGCTTTTAAATACCCATAACGTACTGCCAAAGCATAATTTTGGTTTGAAATAGCATCATTACGCAATTTATCATAATTTGCTTCTGTAATGTCTTCTATTTCTGCAAAAGCCGTTGATTGTAGGGTTTTCCCTTTATAAAAAAGCACCGACATATCCACCTGCATAAGTTTCAAGATAGCTATTACTAATAAAACTCCCACCACACTATAAAAAAGCACTTTTTCCCACGTTAGCTTGTCTGGTGTGGCTACATTTCTTAGTTTATCACTCAGCCACCTCAAAAAAAGCTCCCAAATGGTCGTTTGCTTTGTTGGTTGTGCATATTCATAGTTAAAATCAGCATTTTTTCTATATTTTTCTATTTTTTCGTTACTGATTTTTCGTACATTGATGTTGGAAGAATCATAATGTAAAGCCAAAGTGTTATCAATTTTTGCAGGAATTGTATCTTGAAAATTAGCTATACGAGCGGAATCTTCTGCCGTAAAAGTGTCTTCTGGCTGCGGTGTTGATGATTCTGTTGTATCTTCTTGCTTTTCTTTCTGCTTATCTGCTTGATTGTCTTGCGCTTGTGTAGGCACATATACACAGAAAAGCAACATCAATACAAAACATAAAAAAATGTTTTTTTTGTTGCTCAAATCATAGAATATACCAGAAAATAAATAATTACTTTTTTTATTCATTTAAGATTTTAAGTGTGTATTCATTTTAAATTATGCCTCAATTAAAATACAAGTGTTTTTTTATTATCTTCCTCAAAAGTATCCTTGGCAACCTTCATTTTGCCTTTCAATATTCCCAACTGAATATTAACCGCCCTGGTTTTGCTAATAATAAATTGTGTACGGTAGCAAATCCATAATATTTATGAGTCTTTATTTCTTACAAATCTACAAAAAATCTACTAAAATAAACATTTTTCTTACAAAATAGTTTCTTTCCTAGAAAAATAACTTATGAAAATACGTAAAAAATCTGATTTTCCAGAAAAAATCTGTGTGGTTTGTCAGAAGCCATTTAGCTGGCGCAAAAAATGGGAGAAAGTTTGGGACGAAGTCAAATATTGTTCCGACCGTTGCCGTAGCCAACGCTAAGGAATAAGTTGTTAATAATATCCTAGTTTCAGTATTCTAATAGCTAT
>JAYVGJ010000427.1:0-1712 GCA_043772375.1 Raineyaceae bacterium
AAATCCACTAAAACAAGGATTGAAACATAATGGCAAGTTCTAAATCTTTGTATGCAAATGGCATTATTACCCCAAATCCACTAAAACAAGGATTGAAACACACAAACGAATACCAGCGTAGATGAGTGTGTGAGTATTATTACCCCAAATCCACTAAAACAAGGATTGAAACATAATCTATTTGCAATTACGGCTAGTAAGTCAAACACATTATTACCCCAAATCCACTAAAACAAGGATTGAAACCGGTACTATCTTTTTTGTACTCAAAAGTATTTTTATTATTACCCCAAATCCACTAAAACAAGGATTGAAACGTTGTAGATGAGGCAAGCAAAATCAATATTAAGCCAATTATTACCCCAAATCCACTAAAACAAGGATTGAAACCAACTTATGAGGATATAACAATTAGCGCAGGTTTTATTATTACCCCAAATCCACTAAAACAAGGATTGAAACTCATCAATATCTAATAGTTCGCCATTTGCATACAAAATTATTACCCCAAATCCACTAAAACAAGGATTGAAACTTGTTAGAAAAAATAGGTATATTCCCAATGATAGATATTATTACCCCAAATCCACTAAAACAAGGATTGAAACAAAGCAAGTTTTGTATTGAATAGGTATGCTGAAAATAATTATTACCCCAAATCCACTAAAACAAGGATTGAAACGTGTAATGTAATCTTCTGCATTAAGCAAAAATTCAGATTATTACCCCAAATCCACTAAAACAAGGATTGAAACCGAGTTCTTTCATACCGTTTTTGAGCGTTACGTCAAATTATTACCCCAAATCCACTAAAACAAGGATTGAAACAGGAAAGTAATTGTGCCTCTAACGACACCAGTTTAGATTATTACCCCAAATCCACTAAAACAAGGATTGAAACTTCACTATATTTTTACTGGGCACGCTGTCATCACTAATTATTACCCCAAATCCACTAAAACAAGGATTGAAACATTATTTTGGTTGTATTGCTAGTTCATCTGCGGTCAATTATTACCCCAAATCCACTAAAACAAGGATTGAAACTCATTGCCATTTTCAATTTCAATTTTGCTTTTGCTATTATTACCCCAAATCCACTAAAACAAGGATTGAAACTGCCTTTTGCACTCACTAACGCTAATCTCCTAGCCTATTATTACCCCAAATCCACTAAAACAAGGATTGAAACGAAAAGCGGAGATGGGCAATGCAGAGGTGCAACCCATTATTACCCCAAATCCACTAAAACAAGGATTGAAACCCAGCTATCACACGCAGGGTAGGTGTTAGTGAGAAATTATTACCCCAAATCCACTAAAACAAGGATTGAAACCGAAAGTTATTAACTGTCCGTACCTTACACTGCTTATTATTACCCCAAATCCACTAAAACAAGGATTGAAACACTCCAATATTCAAACTATCTACTGGATACCCCAAATTATTATTACCCCAAATCCACTAAAACAAGGATTGAAACTTGCTAAATCATCAACAGGACGGGTAATATAGTTATTATTACCCCAAATCCACTAAAACAAGGATTGAAACCAAAAGGCAAAATAGGATTAAGATATTCGCCAGTAGGAATTATTACCCCAAATCCACTAAAACAAGGATTGAAACCTACATCTTACTACCTTACTACACTTTTGGCGTTTGATTATTACCCCAAATCCACTAAAACAAGGATTGAAACCAAGTTTCTT
>JAYVGJ010000428.1:0-6622 GCA_043772375.1 Raineyaceae bacterium
TGGATAAGTTTTTTACCCAATTTTCCTGCGTTTTCTTGTAAATCTTTGTCGTAGAAAAATATCTTTAATTCGTTGTTATTTAGGCGTTTGCTCATAAATTGTATTGATAATTTTATTTCTGTAAATATCTTATAAAAATTTGACAAATAAAATAAATTCCCTATTTTTTATTTGTGGTGTGAATAAAAACTTAAAGAATAAAAGATAATTCAATGAAATTTAATTACCTTTGTATGAGAATGTAAAACATATTTTTGCAGATATTTACTCACAAAAAATTAAAAAAAATTAGAATGAAATTAAATATAATATTATTTGTTTGTTTGTTTTTCACATTTGGTTGCTCTGCACAGACAAAAGATAGTGGCACTTACCCCACAGTTATTAACAAGTTTTTAGAACTAAATGTGATGCTTGAACACACTCAGTTTGACCTTAGACTTACTAGTGATTGTACGGTAGCTGCCTTTGCAAGAGATATTAAAAAAGAAGGTAATCATAAAGAAGGTGTTGAGGCTATGGCAAAATTACAAAACGTAATGGCTGAATATATAACGCTTGTAAGAAGTTTAGATGACATAAAAGATAAGATTAGAAAAGATGTTATGGGAGGACCAGACATAAGAACAGGGATTCTTATTAATGCTGCGGAAGAAACAAAATTAGAAATTCTTATGATTGGTGTGAACAAAGAGGGACTAGGTTGGAAAATGGAAAAAGCTTTGAAAAATTTTACAGAAAAAGTTGCAAGAATAGCTGATATCAATGAGAGAGCATTACCACAATTAGCAGAAGGGAATAGGAAAAATCCACTTTATAGGAATGATGTAATTCTGAGCAAAAAGGACTTTGTACACGCTAATTTTGGGCAGACACCTGCTGCTGCTGCACTCGCAATAATTACGCACAAACAGAATGAGGTACTTCGTACAGAAAGCATAGTTATAAGAAAAATAATTGATGATATGAGAAACTCGCAAACGAAAAAATAGTTTTTTCTTTTGCTTTTTCAGTAAATAATCTTACCTTTGCACCAAATTTTAGTAGCTTCATTTTTATGGTTTAATTATTTACTTGTAACTTACAACTTACCTTTTACATGGAAAATCTAGTTAAAGAAAAAACACGTTATTCTGACGAAGAATTGAAAGAGTTTCAAGAGCTTCTGAACACGAGAGTAGAGCAGGCACGCCAAGAACTCAAAGATTTGAAAGGTAGTCTTAGTAAAAAAAATGACTCTGGTACAGACAATACCTCCAATCACTCAAAAGTTTTGGAAGATGGCTCTGATACACTTGAGCGTGAAAATATCAACCAACTTGCTGCACGCCAACAAAAATATATCCAACAACTAGAAAATGCGCTTATTCGTATCAAAAATGGTACTTATGGTATTTGTGTGGATACTATGAAACTTATCCCAAAAGAGCGTTTGCGTGTTGTGCCTCATACACAACATTCTATTGAAGCAAAAAACAACAAAAAATAACTTTTTAAATTGTGAATTAGGAATTGTAAATTGTGAATGAATACAAAAATCATTTATAAAATAATTCACAATTTACAATTCACAATTCATAATTATTTTAGTGGATTTTCTACAAAATCATATTGAAGCATTAGTTTTTTGTGCGCCTGAACCTATTTCACTCGCAGAGGTGAGGGCGTGCCTAATGGAAATGTTTGAGGCAGAAATCCCTGAAGAAAATATTAGTGAGGCAATTCAAAAACTCATCAAAAAATACAATGAAGATATTTATGCCTTCCAAATTTATCAGATTGGGGGAGGTTTTCAGTTTCTTACAAAACCTGCTTATCAGGTCAGTATTAGTATTTTACTCAAACAACAATCCAAAAAACGCCTTTCCAACGCTGCATTAGAAACCCTTGCTATTATTGCCTACAAACAACCCATCACAAAAAGTGAAATAGAGCAAATCAGAGGTGTAAACTGTGATTATGCTGTACAGAAACTTCTAGAAAAAGAACTTGTTTTTATCAAAGGAAAATCAGAAGCTGTTGGAAGACCACTTTTATACGGTACAAGCGACAAATTTATGAACTATTTTGGTATCAATAGCCTGAAAGATTTGCCACTTCCCAAAGATGTTGCCCCAGATGAAGGACTAAATAATACTATTGGAGAAGCAAAAGAATAAATAGGCAAAATAGGAGAGAGTGTAAAAAAGTATTATTTATTTTTTACTACAAGTTTGTAGTACAGTTTTTTCTTATAAATAACATTTCCTATTCGTCCAAATACTTGGTTTGTTTTGTTGAGCGGATAAAGCAAAAATGTATCTTTAACGTATTTGACTGCAAAATAGCTGCCATATTTTTCATTGCCCAAAAATAAGATATCTTCATCTGTCAAAGCTCCTCTTTTGACATATCTTTCTATCCATTTTTGTCTTTCTTTTGCAGTATCTTGTTTTTCATTTTCTTTTATTGTGGTATCTTTCTCTTCACGAAAATTCCTTGTACCAACTGCTGGAGTTAATTCTACAGAATTTGGTGACCAAAGGTAATAATCTTTAAACTCTGGAAAGTTTGTTTGTAACTTATCATTAAAATAAATATTCTCTTTGATAATTTTATTATTTTTATCTAGTAAATCATATTTTCCTATGATGATTTTAGCAACAACTTTTCTTATACTATTTTCAAAAGCTAGATTATTAGATATTTTTGTGTACAGTTTTTTTGTGTATTTCCCCTTATCTAAATGAATAATTTGCAATTGTTTTCCTAACATTGAAAGCCAATATTCATTAGAATTTTTGGAGGTATTAGGATTTGTGTCGTAAAGCGGAAAACCATTTTGTTCTCTTTGCACTGCATAACGGACAAATAACATACTAGGCACACCAGTATTATGTCCACTAGCAGAAAAATTCAACTTCAATGTATCTTCATAATTGCTATTTGTCATATTGAAAGATAAAATATCATAAATAGCATCTATTTTACGAAGTGTTTGGATTGTTGATTTTGTTTTTAGTAGTGTATCTAAAAAGTCTGTACGAATCCAACTACCTCTAAACTGTTTTAATTGTTCTGGCACACCTTTTTTAAGAATTGTGTCATAGTTGTAGTATTCATATTCACTATGATTGGGTTTCTTTCCAAATGGTTTCAAAGAATCAAAAACTATTTTTATTGGTGCATCATTTATGCTATCTTTCTGAGCAATAGTTTTCTTATCAACCTCTGAATTACAGGAAAACAAGAACACTAACCAAATCAATACTAAATTTTTCATAATTTTTCTATTCATTTTTAATCCCGAGTTTCTCTGCAATTTTGAGCATAAAATTAAAAGACTCTTCATATTCATTTCTGATTTTGCCTTCCAAAATAGCTTCCCTAAGTTCCGTTTTGATAATGCCCACTTCTTTGCAAGGTTTTAGGTTAAGCGTTTCCATAATCACCTCGCCTGTAATCACAGGTTGAAAATTACGTAATTTATCTCTTTCTTCTAATTCAATCAGCTTTTTTTCTACTTTATCAAAATTTTGTAGATAACGCTGCACTTTGCTGCCATCTTTTGAAGTAATGTCAGCTCTGCAAAGTGCCATAAGTGCTTCTAAGTCGTCACCAGTTTCAAAAAGTAATCTTCTAAGTGCAGCATCAGTAATCACATCTTTTATCAGCGCAATAGGGCGGAGGTGAAGTTTAACAAGTTTTTGCACAAAACGCATATTTTCACCCATTGGCAGTTTCATACGTTTAAAAATAGGAGCAGTCATTCTTGCGCCTTTGTCTTCGTGTCCGTGAAAAGTCCAACCAACTTTTTCATCAAAACGCTTAGTAGCAGGTTTTGCAATATCGTGCAAAATAGCACTCCAACGGTGCCACAAATCCTCAGATTTTTCACTCAAATTATCTAAAACCTGCAAAGTGTGGTAAAAATTATCTTTATGTTTTTTATCTCCAACCGCTTCCACGCCTTGAAGTTCTGCCATTTCAGGAAAAATAATATGCAAAAGTTTGGAATGAAAAAGCAACTTAAAACCATAAGAAGGCGGATTTGCCATAATGATTTTATTCAGTTCGTCTGTAATGCGTTCTTGCGACACAATTTTAATACGTTCTCTGTTTTCTGTAATAGCCTGAAAAGTTGCGCCCTCAATATCAAAACCAAAACGAGTAGCAAACCTAATGGCACGCATCATACGCAAAGGGTCGTCAGAAAAGGTAATATCAGGAGCTAGGGGAGTGCGTATAATTTTCCTTTTAATATCTTTTATGCCATCAAAAGGGTCTAAAAGTTCTCCATAATTGTCTGCATTAAGCGAAATAGCAAGCGCATTGATAGTAAAATCACGCCTTTTTTGGTCGTCTTCTAATGTGCCATCTTCTACAATTGGTTTACGAGAATTACGTTCATAAGATTCTTTTCTTGCGCCTACAAACTCTAATTCAAAACCGCCAGCTTTGAGCATTGCTGTTCCAAAATTCTTAAAAAACATCACTTCTCCTTTTGGAAAAAACATTTCAGCCAGTTTTTGTGCTAAATCAATGCCGCTTCCCACACAAACAAAATCAATATCTTTGGAAGGGCGTTTCATTATCAAATCTCGTACAAACCCGCCCACCACATACACAGGCACGCCCACTGCTTGTGCTGCTTGTGCTACCTTACCAAATATATCATTGCTATCAAGCGTATCTCTAAAATTCATTGCGAGTATTATCTATATTTTCCAAATGCTTTTATATTCTCTTATTATTGCTTAAATTTACAACAAAAAAGCGTTTTTATAACAAAAAAGCGTTAAAACTTTCATAATTTTTTTATAAAATTTCATACAGAATGAACATATATTTTGAAGTAGAAGACATAGATTTTAAACTTTATGCCGTTATTCTTACCAGAAAATGGCTCAAAGAAAGCGTTAAAAATGAAAATCCTAAATTTAGAATAGGGGAGCTTTCGTTTGTTTTCTGTGATGATGCTTATTTGCACAAAATCAATGTGGAGTACCTAAATCACGACACGCTTACAGATATTATTACGTTTGATAATTCTGATGATGAAAATAAAATTGAAGGAGATATTTTTATCAGCGTGGAACGTGTACGAGAAAATGCGGACACACTCAAAACAGTTTTTGAGCAAGAATTGCGTAGAGTAATCATTCACGGTGTTTTACATCTTTGCGGATACAAGGATAAAACCAAAAAAGATGCCCAAATAATGCGTGAAAAAGAAGATTTTTATATAGCCAAATGGCTGGAAATGGCATAAATCATATAGAATGTTCCACGTGGAACATTTTGTGTTTTTACAGCAACAGGTAGAGATAAGGCACTGCCTTATCTAACAGCAACAATACCCATATTTGAATACCCGAATTTGAACAAAAGAAACTACTATTTCTCAACAATGTTCCACGTGGAACATTGTTAAAAGAAATACGCTTTGATTAACTTGATTGCAGGTTTTTTGTAAGATTTCCTGCTTAAAATTTAGTAAAAAATCTCTCAAAATTGTGTATATTTGCACCGTTAAAACAAATACTTATTACAAGAAGTTTAATCAAAAGAAAATACATAAAATTTTATATAAAATGCTCGTAGCTGAAAATAATATAAGTAATAATACATTCTCTATCAAAGTGCGTGCTTACGGGCAACTTTTGAAATTTAGGTTGTCGGCATTAGTCGCTTTTTCTGCTGCTTTTGGCTACGTTTTAGGGATAAAACAAGGCTTTCAATGGGCGCAATTCTTAGGTTTAAGTCTTGGCGGGTTTCTGATTTCTGCTGCTTCTGTCATTATTAACCAAATCATTGAGAAAGATTTGGACAAACTAATGACTCGCACACGAGACAGACCACTACCAACTGGACGAGTCAGCGTACAGGAAACCATTATTTATACCATTATTTTGACCACTCTGGGAATTGTTTTACTTGTTTTTTACACCAATCTGCTTACCGTTATTTTGTCTGTGGTGTCAATGATTTTGTATAGTTTCGTCTATACGCCACTCAAAAGGGTAGGACCAATAGCGGTTTTTGTGGGTGCTATTCCTGGCGCATTGCCTCCGCTTTTGGGTTGGACTGCTGCCACAGGTGAGATAACTTATCAAGCAATGCTAATTTTTGGCATACAATTCATTTGGCAATTCCCACATTTTTGGGCTATTGCTTGGGTTTTGGACGAAGATTATCAGAAAGCTGGTTTTAAATTACTGCCTTCTGCCTCTGGAAGGAGCGCAAATTCTGCTTTGCAAATTATGATTTATACACTTTTTCTAATTCCTTTGGGGCTTTTGCCTAGTCTTTTTGGACTTACTGGCGTTATATCTTCTGCGGTTGTAACAATATGTGGTTGTTTGTTTTTGGCACAAAGTTTTTATCTGATGAAAGATGGTTCTAAAGAATCTGCAAGAAGAATAATGTTTGGCTCTTTCTTATATCTTCCTATTGTACAAATTGCTTTTCTTTTAGACAAAATTTAGAGAAACATTGTTAATTAGTTTTTCCAAATACGTTATTACCTCATTCCGTAAGTACAACTTACGGCTATTAACATTAAATCCTTTGTTACTGTAAATTATTCGTTGCAGTTTTTGGGGGAAACGTTTGGTGGGGACACCAAACGTGGGTTATAACA
>JAYVGJ010000429.1:0-9741 GCA_043772375.1 Raineyaceae bacterium
GTCCATACGTTTTTTCTTCTACCAAAGAAACCTTTGGCAAATTTCATCATTTTTTTTCTGCGAGCTCTAGAAGCTACGGCATTGACGGCACGAGGCATAATTTTAACTTGTTTTTTGATTTTTGGTGAAGTTATTTAAAACTTACTTTAACCTTAAATCTGGTGGAACAATAACTGAATTTTGAAAACTGAAAGTCTTAGCTATCTAAAAATTAGATATTTAGCATCAATTTTACACGTACTGTATCACCTGCGCTTACAAGCCCAGAATGTGTCAGATTACGTTTTCTTTTTGTTGATTTTTTGGTCAAGATATGGCTTTTGAAAGCGTGTTTACGCTTAATTTTGCCAGTTCCTGTCAATTTGAAGCGTTTTTTTGCTCCAGATTTGGTTTTCATTTTAGGCATAACTGCTGAAATTTAAAATGCTGTTAAGGAAATTTCCGCTATTAAAATAACGGATTGCAAAGGTAAGATTATTTATTGAAATTCAAAAATTATTTTAATAAAAATAAAAAAAATAAAGCATAATTGCCACGAATACACGAATAAATACAATTATTCGTGCATTTGTGGCAATTAAATTAGATAATTCAATTTACAATTATTGTGCAGACCACCCACCATCAATAGGCAACGACACGCCAGTAATCATTGATGTTACTTCTGATGCCAAAAATACCGCCAATGCGCCCAAATCCTCTACTTTTACAAATTCTTTGATAGCTTGCTTATAAAGCATTACTTTCTCAATGACTTCTTTTTCAGTCATATTGTGGGTTTTCATTTGGTCTGGGATTTGCTTTTGCACAAGTGGCGTAAGCACATAACCAGGGCAAATAGCATTACACGTTATACCAAAAGGCGCACCTTCCAATGCCAAAACCTTCGTAAAACCCGTGATTCCGTGTTTTGATGTAACATAAGCAGACTTAAATTCTGATGCTTGCAAGGCGTGAGCAGAAGTAATATTGATAATTCTACCAAATTTGCGTGCTTTCATACCTTTCCAAACGGCTTTGCTTGTGTGAAAAGCAGAATTCATATTGATGTCAATAATAGCGTCCCATTTGTCTTCTGGAAACTCATCAATAGGTGCAACGTGCTGAATACCAGCATTATTTACGAGTACATCAATGCGTCCAAGTATTGTTTCTGCTTCCAAAACCATTGCTCTTATTTCCTCTGGTTTTGCCATATTGGCAGGAGAAAAAAGCGTTTTTACGCCATATTTTGTACCAACTTCTTCAGCAATTTTTTGTGCTGTTTCTTTTTCAGCCTCATCTCTGGCAAGACCATTGAACATAATATCATAACCTGCTTTTGCCATAGCTTCTGCAATACCTAGCCCAATGCCGCTTGTACTGCCCGTAATCAATGCTACTTTTCCGTTTCCCATAAAGTTTGTTATTTAAGATTTGGTTTAAAATTATTGAAATTAGGTTTGAAAATCAGTAGCAAACTTAAACAAAGAATTTGATAAAACAAATAACATTTTAATTTTACTAATATCAAAATTATATCTAATAAATTGATTATCAAAATTTTATATTCATTTATAATTCATAATTAAAAATTCATCATTACTTAATTCATTATTGTTTTGTAGTTTTACTTTTTTTGCTTAATATTGCTTTGTGATAATTTAAAAGAAAAGTAAAATTTCATTTAAAACTTATCAATAACAATAAACAACACGCTTTATAATTTATGCAAGAAGTTGAAATAGCCGACCTTAGACGTATCACGGAAGTTGTACGCAATCATCATAATTACGACTTTGGCAATTATGCTATGTCGTCTTTCAAAAGGCGTATTCAGCGTGTTTTGGAACTTTATAAGATGGATACTATTGAGCCTCTTATCAAAAGATTAGAAACTGATGCCCGTTTTTTTAGAGAATTTTTGTCTGAAATCACCGTAAATGTAACGGAGATGTTCAGAGACCCAACACTTTGGATAGAATTACGTAAAACCATCATTCCTAGCATTTTAGAAAATACAGATAGCATCAATATTTGGCACGCTGGCTGCTCGTCTGGTGAAGAAGTTTTTTCTATGGCTATTTTGCTCAAAGAAATGGGGATTTTGGATAAAGCCCGTTTGGTAGCCACTGATATAGACCATAGTATTTTGGATAAAGCCCGTTCTGCCACTTATCCAATCAAGAATATGGAGCTTAATAAGAAAAATTATGAACGTATGGAAGGCAAGGCAACATTTGAAAACTATTACACAGAAGAGGCAGGAAAAGCAATTATTGACCCTACAATTCTTAGAAACATACAATTTAGAGAACATAATTTGGTGCTTGGTGAGCCTTTTTCTAAGTTTGATTTGATTATGTGCCGTAATGTAATGATATATTTTAATCAAACACTTCAAAATCAGGTACTTAAAACTTTTCACGCCAGTTTGTTTAAGTATGCTTATTTGGCTATTGGAAGTAAAGAATCTTTGATTTGGTGCGAAATTGCGCACAATTTTCTAGTGGTGAATAATGAAGAGAAAATTTATAAAAAAATAAAAGACTAATTTTTGATGTGTGATGTGTGATATATGATATGTAATGTATGATATATGATGTACTGACGACATATTCTAAATAATAAAAATGAATCAATCACATTTTCATAATCAATATAAAGCTATTGTAATTGGTGGTTCTGCGGGCAGTTTTCAGGTGATTAGTAGCATTTTACAAAGTCTTCCTGCTGATTTTGCCTTGCCTATTGTAATGTGTTTGCATAGGCTAAAACACGTTAGAAATGGTTTTACAGAAGCTCTTAATATCAAAAGCAATAAAATTATTGAAGAACCAGAAGATAAAACACCTATCAAAAAGGGTAAAGTTTATTTAGCTCCTGCCAACTATCATTTAGGCATTGAATTGGGCAACACCTTTGCTGTTTCTACAGAAGAAATGGTCAATAATTCACGCCCTGCCATTGATATTACTTTTCAGAGTGCGTCTTATGTTTATAAAAATAAACTTATTGGTATTTTGTTGTCTGGCGCAAACAAAGATGGTGCGGCAGGAATGCAGAAAATTGTAGAAAGAGGCGGTTTGTCTATTGTGCAAGACCCAGAAGAGTGTCTAATTGACACTATGCCAATGGCAGCCCTAAACATCACAGACATAGATTATACGCTTAAAACCGCTCAAATCATTGATTTTTTGTTGCGTTTGCATAAACTATACCCATAATTCAGCTACGAATGTTTTTTTATTAGGATAAGTAAGTTATTTATACTGCTCAAATGCCTTTTTATGTGCTGTTTTTACCTCACCTATCAAAGATTGTGGCTCTAAAACCTTCACTTGGCTACCAAACGACAAAAGTTCCTGCACGAAATCAAAAGTAACACACATTTGTAGTTCTATTTGTAATTCATTGTCATCTGAAACTGTTTGTGAGTGATGAAGCGGCAATTTTTTGACATATTCAGACTGCGTTTTCTCAAATAATAAAACAATTTTCTGTGGTTTCATATCCAAAGGATTGAAAATGCCAAAATAGTCCTTAAACCGCTCTGAAACGTCATAATCTTTGGGATATTCAAAAGATTTGTCGGTGATTTTAAGGTCTTCTATGCGGTCAAGTCCAAAACTTTTTACTCTGGTATCTTTTGGGTCTTTGAGGTCTTTAGCTAAAACATACCAACGGTTTTTAAACTCTTTGAGCGCATAAGGCGCAACTGTGCGTTGGGTAGTTTTCCCGCCTGTGTCGCCCCAAAGGTTTTGATAAGAGAACGTAATTTGGAATTTGCTTTTGATAGCTTTGGTGATTTTCTCTAAATTTTCTGCTCCTTTTGGTTTGTGTTTCTCCAAAAAAATAAATTTTGATACATCTTTATTGGTAATTCTAAAAGAACTAAATTCATAAAAAGCATCTAACATTCTTTGAAAACTGGCATCTTCTGCATTTTTATCACTTATGAAATAACCTTCTTCTTTTTTTGAGTATTCAATATTAATTTTAAAGAGATTTCTAATGTCGTTTAAATCCCTTTGGAATGTTCTTAGTAAAATCCCGTTTTTCAAATCCTCATCTTGCAAATCATCTGCTCTTCTCTTGATATAGTCATTCAACTGCTCGTAAGTGGCATAATACGTGGTATTGGAAGGAGTTTGTAGCTTGCCTATAATAAGCAAATAACGAGAAATAAATGTTTTTTTTGACATTTTGGTTGGTGATTTGTATGATATTAAAGACTAACTTTTACTATCTTCGTCTAAAATATCAATTTGAGTTTACGCTCAAAAGGGTCTGTGGCAATGACTTCAAAGCTCATTTAATAAGTCTTTAGCTCGTTTTAGTTTTTTCTTTCCTTGCTCGTATAGTTTTATGTCATTGAAGGCTTCTGCTAAATCTGTTACAAATTGGCTTTTGCGCTCTTCTTTGATTTCTTTTACGACACTTACATAATCAAAACTTTTCACGAGTTCCATAAAAAATGGAATACGGCTTTTTTCTTTGATATCAAGTATTAGTTTCATTTTTGAAGTATTTAGTTTTACCACACAAAGATACGAAAAAATTTTGTGCAGTCAGGTTTTTCTACCTGACTGCAAAGAGTAATGCAGGGATTTAACTGATGAATTCTCTTAAAAAATTATAAATTTTCTCTCCACGTTCAGCAATTATCTTTTCCCATTCTTTACAATTCTCCCATTTGGTTGGATTATCATTGTGTTCTGAATAAGAGCCCCCAGTACATTTATAAGCTTTGTGCTTAGGATGTTTATTACTTGCGGAGGAATTTTCACTGCCAGTTATAAGTAACAAGTTGCCTAAACCGTTTATAATGGTGTCTATCTCTTCATTAAATTTTATTCCTTTTTCAGAAATATTATGTAGATTTTCGCCAATCCAATCCCATTGCCATTCTTGAGGTAGTATATGTTCAACAGATGCCCCTTTTTTCATAATTTTACGTAAGTAGCGTAAATTTGCTTGTTCAGATATTTCATACTTGTACAAGATATAAACTATCTTTGGTTTAAACCATTGAGAAAACGCATTATTCAACATATTACCTTTCTTCTGTGCAACAAAATTACTTACCGTTTTGGGCAAGTTATTTGCATCCATTACATCTGGTCTAAATCCATTCTTAATGAAATTTTCTAGAATTTGTTTAGGCTCTGATTTTGAAATTTGAAAAAATAAATCCTCAAAATTATCCTTATACACAAGCCTATAGTATTTTTCATGAAAATCTCTCGTAAACACAAATCTTTCCCAACATTTCACAAATGCGACATCTTGAATTAGTGAACCTTGTTCAAGGTGAAAAAGAAGCATAAAAAATTCTAGACTTATGCTTTTATCTAAAATTAGCACATCTCCAATCAGTCTATTCTGTCTATCATATTTGGGTAATATTTTACTTACCAACTCAACAGACATTTTAAATTTCTTTGATAGATTAACAATGTAATCTACAACCTCATTAGATTCTTTCTGTACTATCTGCTTTTTAATGTAATTCAATATTACGTCTTCTTTATTACCTGACTTGCTTGGGCTGCTGAATTTATTTCCATTAGCATCACTAATTAACTTACTACCATCATCAACAATTCTAAGATGATGCAACAAAATATCCTCAAGTAATAATTCACCTCTGAATGCTTTTGAACTCGTTAGTTCTTCTAATTTATAAATTTCGGCAAATTCATTTCGCACAAGATTTATTTTATGTTCACTTTCTGCAGTTTTAGAATGCAAATAAACTGCTTTCATCAGCATTGCCTTCACCATCTCTATTAGACTGAGCTTGATACCTCTAGTATTTTGCAATTCAAATATTTGAACAGCAACTGCTTTGTCTTGTGTGATATGTGTTGAAATATGCGCACTTGTAAAAGTTTCAACATATTTACCAATCTTATCAGTATCCAGTTTTTTATTCACAAATAATTTTCTGAAATAATTCAAAGCAAATATAATTCTTTTGATAGACAAGGTGGCGTTATCACCTGCTAAATAAAAATCATCCATAGACCATTCTTTATCAGAATTTACCAATTTTGCCTGAATTGCCTCAAACATTGGCTGGTCGTAATCAACAGTTTTGAATTTTTCAACATAATTGCTGTATTCATTTTTTGAAAATAATTTACAAACCATTAAAAACAACACAAATGTTGTAATTCGTTGTTGTCCATCAATAATTTCAAATTTGTTCTCTTCTGTTTGCTCCAAAATGAAGTGCCCAAAATAATACTTCCCTTCGTCCTTGTTTGCAACTTCTAGCATATCATTCACAAATTGCTCTAGTTGTTTTTCTTCCCAAGCATAAGCTCTTTGGTATGAGGGTACTTTTATTTCTGTTGCTTCAAAAAGCCCTTTTAATGATTTGTTTGCTTCCATTTTTCTGATTTTAGATTTTTTAGTTACTTCACGAAGTACGCACTCACGCACTTTCTCACAAATATAAATACATTTCCTTCATTTCCAAAAATAAGTAAAAATATATTTTTTAGTTTTTTTACTGCCACAAATATAAAAAGTAAAGCGACAAAATATGTCGCTTTAAAATTTATTGTGAAAATATTTTTGTGCTAATAACTTCACGAATAGTCCTTGACTATTCGTGAAGTATCATCAAATTGGTTAAATAATACCTCCGCCCATAGCCAGTCTTATTGCTCCTACAACAATGGCAACCGCACAAATAGCCATTCCTCCATTTGACTTTCCTATTATAGAGAGTATCAGCCCTAAAATTGCCAACGGAATACCCAGCCAGTTAAGCCATCCCAACAACGGAACTAATCCAATAATCATAAAAATTAAAGATAAAATTCCAAAAATACGCCCAATAGTTTTCATAAATATTTTGTTTAAAATTGTGATTAATACCTCAAATATAAGTTATTAAACGACAAATTATATCTCTCTAAAATTTATTTTTAGATAAGCCCACGCCCAACATCAACAATATGCATTAGTTCGTCAGGAATGAGGATATTTTTAGGATTTCCCTCAATGGAGATTTTTTCAAGTGTTTTTATTTGTGCTAATTCTTTGGGTAAACTTTGCAGTTGGTTGTTTTCTAAACTTAATCTTTCCAACTTGTGCAGATTCCCAATTTCTTTTGGTAAACTTTGTATTTGGTTGTTACTTAAAGCCAAAGTTTTTAGTTTTTGTAACATTTCTATCTCTGGTGGCAAATTTAGTGATTGATTGCCTCCTAGTGCCAAAAGTTCTAATTCTCGTAATTGCCATATTTCTGGTGGCAAACACGCTAAATTATTCCCAACTAAATATAAAGTTTTTAATTTTTGTAATTGTCCTATTTCTTTTGGCAAACTTTGCAGTTGATTCTCATGAATAGCTAGTCTTTCCAATTCTTGCAACTGCCCTATTTCTAGAGGTAAAACTTTGATTTTATTGTGGGAGAAGCACAATGTTTTTAGATGCGGAAGTTGCAATATTTCTGTTGGAAAAATACTAAAAGAAGTACTTACAAAAGCCAGCCAAGTCAGATTTTCAAGTAGAGAAATATCCGCAGGAATTGATGAAATATCCTTAAATTGAAATTCTAGTTTTTCTATTTCCTTTAACGGAATGTCAGAATGCCATTTTTTATCTTGCGCTAAAAAAGCCATAAGTGTTGCATCATACCCAAAATGCGCCTTAAATTCTTCTTCATAATGTTGCGTCAAAACAACTCCCAAATCTCTATTTTCTTTGATAGGACTTTTTAGAAGGGAGATGAGGTTTTTAAGTTCTTTTGTCATATTTTTATGATTTTTATTTGTGTGGGAAACTTCACGAATAGCCGCAGGCTTTCGTGAAGTTAGTTGATAAAATTATCTTTTCTTTTTAATTTCCTCTTGCATCACGAGGTCATAGACTTGCGGAGAACTTTTTAGTTTTTCGTAAAAATCCTTGCTCACTTTTACCTTACCAAAATCCTTATATTCTAATCTGTCGTAAGCAATTACGAAGGCTTTTTCCAAAAATAAATCATAATCAGCTAAGATTTTTTCTACTTCTGTTATCTTATTTTCGTCTTTATAAATGCTTTCTTTTGCGCCCTTATTCAAAAAATTAGCTTGAATTCTATCATTTGTAGCGTGTACGTAGGTAGATAATTTCCTGTCGTAAAGTTCCAAATCTGATTCTTTTTCGTTGATAGTGCTGTTTTTACCTGCAATATTCAATAATGTTTTCCCAATATTGTTTTTCTTTTTTTCTGCTCTATGTGCCGTAAAATTCAGGAGTTCTGTTGCCCTGCTTTTTGTTTTTTCAAATTTGTTGAGTACCAAATCAATGGCGGCTTTTCTTTTTTCACGCAATTCTTGTTCTTTGCGCTCCAAAAGTTCTTTTTCTTGTTTTTCTTTTTCACGTAATTCTTGCTCTTTGCGCTCCAAAAGCTCTCTTTCTTGTTGTTCTTTTTCTGTTTTTATTCTTTGCTGTTCTGCTTTTTCTTTTGCTAATGTGCCTTTAGTAGCATTATAATCAAGTTGAAGATTATAATTTTCTATTTCGTTTATTTGCAGTTCACGAGAATTTATAATCAAAGGTTCAGTTTCATTTTGCGGAATATTGACCACAAACTTACTAAAAGTTTCTTTCCTCATACCGCTAGCATCTCGGTCATATTTAATAATATTTATAGCATTTGGCACTAAATAATTCTCTGAAAACGACCATTTTGCATCAGTATAATCCAAAGATGCATCATTTGAAAAATTTTCTTTAAATGCTTGCGCTTGTTCAATACCAACTGCTAAAGTGCCGTAGTATTCTGTATCTGCAATTTTTACGGTCATTGGGAAAAACTCATTTTCTGTGTCATAAGTACCAATATTCACATTAACAGACAAATTTTTTATTCTTCTTTCAATGGCATCATTACAATAGGTAAAAAAATTAGCTTTTAACTCTTCTGAAAGGCGTTTTTCGTAAACTTCTTGTTTTTCAAATTCTCCTTTTCTTACCCAAATGGCTAAATTTTCTTGTGTTTCCTTCAAAATAGCTCGTTTATCAGCATTATTGATTTTATGCTCGTGGGCTATTTTTGCTTTGTGGGCTTCTTGTGCTTGCTCTTCTTGGAGTTGTCTGGCTTGTTGGGCTTTCCTTTCTTTGAGTAATTTGGCTTCTTTTGCCTGTTTTTTATTTGTTTCCGCCTGAAAATCAACGGCATTTTTAAGTTTTTCTGCATCTTTGACATCTCTATTTAGTTGCATCATTTTTAGCGTCCCTCTTTCTGTCTGGATTTTTTTCAGAAAACTAGCCGCTAAAAATAAAGATTCATAGGCACTTTTATTGTTGCCATCAAATATGCTAGGATTGTACCCCAAATCAAGTAAAAACTGCCTTTTTAGCGTAGTTATCCGTTTTTGATAGGGCGTTTGTTGTGCAAATGTCCAAGCATTTACAAAAATAAAACAAATGACAAGGATAATTTTTTTCATATATTTAGAAGAGATTTGAGGGTTTTGTATAATTTTTTGTATTGATGCCACAAATGTAAGCTACAGACCGCCAAGATATGTCGTTGTAAAATTTTATTTTTGAATTTTTTTAGATATAATGTGAATGCGAAGGATTTCGGAAAAATAATTGTATTGAATTGTAGAGATAAGGCACTGCCTTATCTAACGACAAACAATAACAAAAAACAATAGACCTCCTGCGAAAGTCGGATAAGTGTATTAAAGTCCCTTTCCCAGCAGGGGAAAGGGATTTAGGGATAGGGGTTTAGCTCTTTTATTATGATAA
>JAYVGJ010000430.1:0-9823 GCA_043772375.1 Raineyaceae bacterium
TTCACACCAAAACCACTTTTTATAAATTTAATATCTAATTTTCCCAATTAAATTGGATAAAAAGTCTTAAAAGTGTCAAATTAGATGCGGAAGCCCTATATTGCATTGGGGTATTGATGGCTTAGGTCTAATACAGGGTTTTGACTTTCCAAACATTCACGAATTATTTGTTCTAGTTGTGTCATTCTTTTTTGAGTTGTTGAGATTTGTTATTGTTTATGTAGTTCAAAATCTGCAACGTAGAGATAAGGCACTGCCTTATCTGAACTAGCAAATAGTATTATTTCTTTAACAAAAATAAAATAGAGAAAAAAATGCTTTGTTTGTCGTTAGATAAGGCAGTGCCTTATCTCTACAAAATACAACCTAAATTGTTACAAATTTTTTACACTAAATTCTCTTCAGCTTCCTGCAAAAGTGCCATTTTATCAATGGGAATAACGCCCAAATGCTCACAAACCAAACCGCCACCAAGATTAGAAAGTGCCGCTGTGATGTTGTCAGAGAGGTTTAGAGCCAAACAAAGTGCCGCAATGCTCACGACTGTATCACCCGCACCACTCACGTCTGCAATGCTACGTATATGCGCAGGAAGCAAATATTTTTCATTCTCACCTTGGATATAAACCCCTCTTTCTGAAAGTGTTACGAGAATTTTATCTGCCTGCAAATAATCTCTTAACTGGTTTACGGCATCTTCTAGTTGTGTCTGATTTTTTGCATCAAAATCAATTTTTAAGCCTTCTTTTAGTTCTTTGAGATTAGGTTTAAATAGTGTTACGTGCCTATATTCTAAAAAATTACGTTTTTTAGGATCAACAATGGTAGGTATATTACGCTCTGACGCAAAATTTACAATTTTTTGGATAAGTTCACCATTCAAAACGCCTTTATCATAATCTTCAAATATAACTACCTGACAATCAAGCATTAAGGTAGTTATTTTTTTCCAAAGGTCGTTTTGTTCGTCTTCATTCAGATTTTTATCTGTTTCAGAATCTACCCTCAAAAGATGCTGCGAGCCAGACATAATACGGTGTTTGACAGTCGTAATGCGGCTAAAACTCTGCACAATTCCGTGAAAACCTAAATCATTTGTTGCCATCAAACGCATCAAAGTTTCTCCCTCCATATCATTGCCAATCACAGAACATAAAATAGGCTCTGCGCCCAACGCTTGCACATTTAGGGCAACATTTGCCGCTCCGCCAAGCCTTTGGTCACGTTTCTGAACGTTCACAATAGGTACAGGGGCTTCTGGCGAAATGCGGTTTACCACCCCCCAAACGTAAGAGTCTAGCATCACATCACCAATAATGAGGACTTTTATTCCTTCAAATTTCTTAAAAATCTCTTTAAAATCTGTACGTTGTTGCATTGGCTTAGTATTTTTAGTTACGTATTTGGTACAAAAATACAATAAAATACCTACTTTTGAAGTAAATTATTGATTTTTCTGTTATTTTACCAATCATTTGTATTCATACCTCACACTTCAAAACATATGCCGTTAAGAAGACAGAATGTAAGTTCCTCCAACTTTTGAATAAGTATAAAAGTTCAAAATCAAGCACTTGAAGTTTTTTTGCACCGTCAGCTAAAGCAGACGGCAAAAGAGAAAAATAGAAGCAGAAATATCTTGTTTTACTGTTTTTCTATTTTCATTGCCGTCTGCTTTAGCTGACGGTGCAGAGATATTTGAGTGCCTAACTATGCGCTAATTTATGTTTAAAATTGGGGGAGTATTGCTTCACCTTTTGAACAGCCTACCTCAAAACATATCTTTCAAACTAAAAACCTCTTTCATTCTCACGCCCTTTTCTGTCATCTGGACGTTACAACACTCATTTTGTGAGTCGTGTTCAAAAAACAAAGTAATATTTTCTGCTACGGCTCGTGCCAAAATCTGTTCTTTTTCCTGCATTGTGATAAGTGGGCGCATATCATAACCCATCACATAAGGCAAGGGAATATGTGCCACAGAAGGCAGTAAATCAGCACAATAAAGGAGTTTTTTGTTATTTTCTAGTGTAATAAGTGGCAACATTTGCTTTTCTGTGTGTCCATCAACAAACAAAAAATCAATGTTTTTAAACGGGGATTTTTGTTCATTTGGGCTGATAAATTTCAAGTGTCCGCTTTCTTGGATAGGCAAAATATTTTCAGTCAGAAAAGACGCTTTTTCACGTGGATTTGGTGCAGTTGCCCACGCCCAATGTGCCTCACTAGACCAAATAACGGCATTTTTGAAAGTCAAAGAAAGTTTTTGATTATCTTTTTCTCTTTTAATAGCACCTCCACAATGGTCAAAATGCAAATGCGTAAGCACCACATCAGTAATATCATCTTCAGAAAAACCAAGATTACGAATAGATTTTATGAGTGTGTCGTTGCCGTGCAGGTGATAATGTGCCAAAAATTTCGCCTCTTGTTTCTCTCCAATGCCTGTATCTATCAAAATTAGGCGGTTTTCATCTTCTATAAGTAAGCAACGCATAGCCCACGTACATAGGTTATTTTCATCAGGGGTAACCAGTTTTTGCCAAACAAGTTTTGGTACAACCCCAAACATTGCACCACCATCTAGCTTAAAAAGCCCTGTATTTATTGTATGTAATTTCATTTGATTTTTTTTAATTATGAATTAGAAATTGTGAATTATGAATGAATACAGATTGCTAATAATTTAAGCATTTTTTGTGTTCTTTGCACGTTAAGTTGTATATTTATGGTCAAAAAACAATGAATTTAAACTAATGTTGCTGTGAATTAGGTGCAAAATATTGTATTTAATTCACAATTCATAATTTAAAATTCCTAATTCAATATGATTTTAAGAAAAAAATCTTACTTTTGTAGAATTAAGAAAAAAACTCAAAAAAAGCAACAAAAAAATATGAAAATATCTCTTGAAGATTATAATGAAAACCGCCTAAATCCTATTGGAATTGTAGAATTTGAAGTGTTAGCGGTACTTTTTCCAGCACTTTGGGTGATAGGTGCAGATGGTAAAGTTGATGAGGAAGAAAAAAAGTTTTATTTGGGAAAAATACAAGAACAACAAGCATTAGATGCTAGTTTTTCTGAAGCCATTTTGAATGATGAAATCTCCTATATTCTTGATAATCTTGCAGTTGTATATCCTATATTTTGCAAACCTTTGCAAGACATTAACCAAAATGGAGATTTTAGTGAGCCACTTCTAGATATGATGCTAGCCGCCTCACGTGTAAGCTATGATAGCTGGAAAAATAATATCATTCACGCTGAAAAGCAAGGACTTGCCAAGTATGCGCAAAGTTTTTTGAAAGTTTTTTTGTCAGAAGATACTACCAAAAAGCAAATTTCAGCTACAGAAAAAACTGCAATGGAAACTCTTTTGAAAGATATAAATGCACTTACAGTAAGAAATATAGAAGTTTTAGCAGATGTAGCATAATTTTTCAGGTACGAGGTGAGAAGTTAGAGGTACGAAATTAGGGCTATTTTTGAGAAATTAATAATTTGATAATAATAAAAAAGGTACAAAAATAAGTTTTTTTTCGTACCTTTGGCGCAAATTTTGAATAGCATTATATAATGATTTTCTTAGAAAATTCTAAGAAAAAACTAAATATACCATTCAAAAACTTCAACTTATCAATTATTATGCAACCTAACTTTACACAACTACTTACCACACAATTATTCTCTAATGAAATTGTTAAAGAAACTCTTACAAAAGTTCTTATTCAAGATGTTGAAAATGAACCAAATAAGGATTATAACAAAAAATATGGCACACCTGTTGCAGTCATAGATTTAGGAACAAACATTTGTCGGTTACTTATTGCAGATAAAATACAAAATTTGGAATATTTAGAAGCAACAGAAATTTCTTTTTCTAAGAGTAATAACGAAAATCTTAACTTTCGTATCTTGCACCAAGAAAAAATTACTGTAAAAATAGGGCAAGGAGGCATCAGTGAGGGACTTATTGGGCAAGCCGCACAAATACGCCTGCTAGATGCGCTGCAAAGATTTAGGTTTACGCTTGACAAATACCAAATCAGAGAAGAAAATATTTTTGCTGCCGCCACCAGCGCAATGCGCAACGCAAGCAATCAAAATGAGCTTTTAGACCAAATTAAACAAGAAACTAACCTAGATTTGCAAATTATTTCTGGAGAACAAGAAGCAGAATATATTTATAAGGGAGTGCGTTTGGGTATGGATATTGGTGAGGAAATTGCCTTGATGATGGATATTGGTGGCGGAAGTGTAGAATTTATCCTCTGTAACAAACACAAGATTTTTTGGAAACATAGCTTTGAAGTAGGCGCACAGCGACTTTTGGATATGTTTATGCCTAACGACCCTATCAAACCGCAAGAAATAAAACGCCTAGAAAACTATCTAGAAGACAAACTAATTCCCCTTGCAAATGCCATTCATCAATATACGCCCACTTTTTTGATTGGCTCTTCTGGCACTTTTGACACTATCCACGACATAAAACTTGCTAAAAACAACATTGACAAACTCAATAACACCGCAAATGCGGAGTTTTCTAAGCAAGAGTTTTTAGAAATTTACTATGATTTTATCCACAAAAACAAGCAAGAACGCCTAAAAATCAGCGGAATGAAAGAAATGCGGGTGGAAATGATTGTGGTTGCTTCGTGTCTTATCAACTTTATTTTAGAAAAATATAACCTTTCTCGTGTGTGTGTGTCACGCTACGGACTGAAAGAAGGACTTTTAAATGAAATCCTTAATTAGTTGTGAATTATAAGTTATGAATTTTGAGTTAAATACAATTAACGAACAAAAATTCATAATTCATAATTCACAACTCATAATTCAAAAAATTATCTCATATCATTTTCTACCACACCAGGATAAGAAGATTTGTTGAAATTAAAATAATTATCACCTACTTCAATTTGGTAAGCTATTTCTGAAATAGTATATTTAAAACGGTTTTGATTTTTTTCAAAAATCTCCCAACTTTTCACACTATGAGTAGCTTTATTGATTTTTAGACGAATTTTGAAATGCTTTTTATTCTTGTCAATTGGTTGCAAATCAATGATTTGATACGTTTTTTTTCCTTCTGTTACTTCTTCTATCAAAGAATATTTATAATCTTTTTTGTACAAAGTAAAGACTTTATCAGGCGTAATTTCGTTGTCTTCCGGTGTATAATCAGAGATATTTACTTCGTTTGACTCCTTCAAATACGTCCAAACCGTCTTTCCATTGTTGATAACTTCTTGGTCTGTTACTTCTTTCGTATTGACAAGTTTAGTAAGTTTTAGGCGGAATTTGTTCTTTTTCATCACAAATTCTCCTTTCACGGCATCTTGTATTTTGTTGGCGGGGTTGCTGATTTCGTAGCTAAACTTAGCTTTTAGGGCGGAAGTTTCCTTAAATTTCTTTTCTACTCGTACCAAAATATCTTGTGCTTTTTGCTCTTGCGTTTGTGCGAAAACGTTGCTATTAACATTATTATTGATTGAAAGAACAACAAAAAGTGCTATGGTTTTAAATAATTGTTTCATTGAATTTGTGTTTAAATTTTTGTAAAAATACGAAAATACATTTGTACTTTGATAAAAAAATACAAAATAGTTTAATTTAGTTATGGATTTTCAATGAAGTTCAGCGTTTTTTTGCGTTTTTAGTTTTGCCATTTGAATAAAAAAGTTTAATTTGATGCAAAATACGAAGAATATAAAAACATAAAAAATAATGACAAATAAAGAATTTAGAGAAATGGGGCATCTTTTTGTAGATTGGATGGCTGATTATCTGGAAAATGTAGCAGAATATCCTGTAAAAGCGCAAGTTGCCCCACGTGAGATTTTTAACCAATTTGAGGACAATATGCCGACAAATGGGGAAGATATGGGTATTATTTTTAAAGATTTTCAGGAGAAAATCCTCAAAGGCGTTACGCATTGGCAAAGTCCTAATTTTTATGCTTATTTTCCCGCAAACAGTAGTTATGCCTCTGTTTTGGCAGAAATGCTTACCGCAACACTAGGCGCACAAGGTATGCTTTGGGAAACTGCGCCTGCCGCAACAGAACTAGAGGAAAAAGTGATGGAATGGCTGAAAAATGCTATGAATTTACCAAAAAATTGGCACGGAGTGATACAAGATACTGCCTCTTCTGCTACGCTTTGCGCCCTGCTTTCTGCACGTGAAAAATACACTGATTTCGCTATCAATAATACTGGTTTTGAAGGTTTTACGGATTTCAGGGTTTATGCCTCTTCTCAAACACATTCTTCCATAGAAAAAGGCGTGAAAATTGCGGGTTTTGGCAGACAAAACCTTGTTTATATCCCCGTAAAAGAAGATTTTAGTATTGACGAAAACGCCCTTGAAAGTGCCATAAAAGCAGATTTGGAGGCTGGAAAAAAGCCTTTGTGTGTGGTGGCAACCGTAGGGACGACAAGCAGCACCGCAATAGACAATATCCGCAAAATAGGCGAAATTTGTCAGAAATATGGTATTTGGTATCACGTAGATGCGGCTTATGCGGGTTCTGTGGCTATTTTGCCTGAATTTTCATTTATGTTTGATGGTTTGGAACTGGCGGATAGCTATGTTTTTAATCCGCATAAGTGGCTAATGGTCAATTTTGACTGTTCTGCCTACTTTGTGAAAGATAAAGGTACGCTTATTCGTACTTTTGAGATTTTGCCAGAATACCTAAAAACTGCTACTGATAGCCTTGCAAATGGTGCTGATGCAGTTGTCGTGAATAATTATAGAGATTGGGGCATTCCGCTTGGAAGACGTTTTAGGGCACTCAAATTGTGGTTCGTTTTACGAAATTATGGCTTAACTGGACTTCAAACAAAAATTAGAAACGATATAAATCTCGCAAAATGGTTAGAAAATGAGGTTTTGCAAAATAATGATTTTGAACTACTTGCACCTGTAAACCTAAATTTAGTTTGTTTTAGGTATGTTGGAAATAATAATTCAGATAAAAAATTATCAGAAGAAGAGCTAAACGAAATAAACGCAAAGATTTTGCAAAACCTCAACAAAGAAGGGAAAATTTATCTTACACACACCAAACTTAACGGCAAATATACGCTTAGAATGGTTTTAGGACAAACAAACCTCACGCATACACACGTAGCGCAAGCATGGGAACTTATCAAAACTGAAAGTAATATCAGATAAATAAAAATATGTCTGATTTTATTGCCACGAATACACGAATAATTGTATTTATTTGTGTATTCGTGGCAATGATACCTTAATAAAACTGTTAGTTACCTTTCTATTTTGATTTTTGCTGTTTTTTTTCTATTTTTGTGAAATTTTAAAAATATTATTCTTGTAGTAATCCTAAGTAGTTTTAATAATGTTAAAATGGTACATAATAGTTTGGTTATCAATATTTTGTATTCATTCACAACTCATAATTCATAATTCACAATTACTTAATGTCCGTTATTTCATCTTTTATAAAATGGGCGTTTTTTTCAAAGCGCATCAAACGTATTGAATTTTTCAAAAAGCATCCAGAGCAAGTGCAAAAGGCAACTTTATTGACTTTACTCACGCAAGCAGCAAAAACAGAATGGGGACAAAAATATAACTATTCCAAGATACATAGCTATGAAGAATTTAAAACACAAGTGCCTGTAAGTAGTTATGAAGAAGTTTTTCCGTACATTGAGCGTATGATGAAAGGAGAACAAAATATACTTTGGGGAAGTAAAATTAACTGGTTTTCTAAATCTTCTGGCACTACAAACGCTCGTAGTAAATTTATTCCCGTATCAAAAGAAAGCCTACAAACCGCTAATTTTAGGGGTGGAATAGATATTTATGCGCTTTATCTAGAAAATGCTAAAAATAGTGAGATATTTTTAGGTAAAGGGCTTTCTATTGGAGGAAGTTTTCAAGAAAGTGATACAAAAGGTATTTTTTATGGTGATGTTTCTGCTGTAATGACACAAAATCTACCTTTTTGGGCGCAATATTTGCGTACTCCTAGCCTAGAAGTGGCTCTTTTGCCAAATTGGGAAGAGAAAATAGAGAGAATGGCAGAAGAATGTATCAACAAAAATGTAACCAGTATTTTGGGCGTTCCTACGTGGACTATCGTACTGATACAGAGGCTTTTAGAAAGTACAGGAAAGAAAAATATCAAAGAAATATGGGCTAATTTGGAGGTGTTTTTTCACGGGGCGGTAGCGTTTGCGCCTTATCAAGAGCTTTTTAACCAAATTGCACCAAATATCAACTATATGGAGGCTTACAATGCTTCTGAAGGCTTTTTTGCTATGCGAGATGACCTTAATAGAGATGATATGTTGCTGATGTTAGATTATGGTATTTTTTACGAATTTGTGCCAATGGAAGACGTTGAAAGCCCTTTTCCTAATGCCATAACCATTGAAAATGTAGAACTTAATAAAAATTATGCTCTCGTAATTAGTACAAATGGTGGACTTTGGAGGTATAAAATTGGTGACACTGTTAAATTTACTTCAAAAAATCCGTACCGTATCAAAATTTCTGGGCGCACAAAGCATTTTATCAATGCTTTTGGAGAAGAATTGATGGTAGAAAATGCTGATATTGCCATTACTGCCGCCTGCAAAGCCACAAATGCCATTATTGCAGAATTTACGGCTTGCCCAATTTATATGGAAAATAGTGTGTTGGGAAATCACCAAAAAGGAGGACACGAATGGCTCATAGAATTTATACAACAACCTAATGATTTTCAAGGTTTTACGAAAATTTTAGATGAAACTTTGCGCCAAGTAAATTCTGATTATGATGCCAAACGCTACCTAAATATTGCCCTAAATCCGCCTGTGGTGCGTAATATGCCACAAGGAACTTTCCACGAGTGGATGAAAAGACGAAATAAACTAGGCGGACAACACAAAGTGCCACGCCTTGCCAACAACAGAGAATATGTAGATGATATTTTGATGTGTGATGTGTGATTTTTAACCACCCCTAACCCCTCCTTAGAAAGTAGGGGGACTTTTCAACAAAAATATTTTATGAAAATTTTAAAAACAGTTCTTCTAATTTGTTTTCTAATCTTTTTTGCTAAAAATAACCTTATTTTTGCACAACAACCCACTTTTAAAATTGCTAAATTGCAGTATGAAGGCGGTGGCGACTGGTATTCCAACAAAACAGCTTTACCCAATTTGATAAACTTTTGTCGCAAAAACCTCAAAATTAATGTTGTTTTAGAGGAAAGTGTGGTGGAAGTAGGAAGTAATGAGCTTTTTAATTATCCGTTTGTGTATATGACAGGTCATGGAAACGTGTCTTTTAGTGATAGTGATGCCAAAAACTTGCGTAGATACTTGATTGCAGGTGGGTTTTTACATATTGATGATAATTATGGTTTGGATAAATTTATAAGAATAGAATTAAAAAAAGTGTTTCCAGAGCTTGATTTGGTAGAATTACCACACAATCACCCCATTTATAAAGGAAAATATAATTTCCCTACAGGTCTTCCAAAAATACACCAACACGACGGCAAACCAGCGCAAGGTTTTGGACTGATTTATGAAGGACGTTTAGTGTGTTTTTATTCGTATGAAAGTGATTTGGGTAATGGTTGGGAAGACAAAACTATTCACAACGACCCAGAAGAAGTACGTCAGCAAGCACTCCAAATGGGTGCAAATCTTATTTTTTATGCTTTTACTAATTTATAAATAGGCTTACTCATAGTAGAGTTTATGAATAACTCAAAAATGTCTTTGAAAAGTCCCCCTACTTCCTAAGGAGGGGTTAGGGGTGGTTAAAAATAGAATTATTCATAAACTCTATT
>JAYVGJ010000431.1:0-4713 GCA_043772375.1 Raineyaceae bacterium
GTTACTGTAAAAGTTCCGTTGCAGATTTATAGAAATTATTTTGGATAGTATAATCACTTGATTATCAATAATATAAATTAAAAAATAAATTAAAAAATAAATTTTATATGTATTTTTTGTAGGGTGCGACCCTTGTGGTCGCCCTGCTTGAATTGTGCTTAAAAGATGTTTTTTGCTCGCCGTGTTGCTTTCGCAAGTTTGGGCGACCACGAGGGTCGCACCCTACACTTTTTTGCAACGGAACTTTTACAGTAACCTTTAATTTGTATCACCCTATTGAAGTACAAAAAATATTTTTATATCAATAAAAGTGCCTCCGCAACACTCATCACAGGTTTTTGACAAGTATTATTTTTGCAAACATAAATAGTTGTCTGGTTTTCGTCTGTTACTTTGAACTCAAAAAGTGGCAGAATATCTGTTTCTGTGGCACTACACAAGATTATTGCATTAGGAAGATAAGATTTTTGTAGCAACTCTTTGCGGACTTTATAGCAATCTACGCCAATAATCACTATTTCTACCTCAATATGACACATTTTAACATAAAAAGTTGCCCAATTTGTTGCATACGCTACATTTTTGAGCAAGATTTTTTCCATACGCATCAGCATTATTTTAGCACGTTCTATGTAAGTATTTTCACTCAAAATTCTACCCAAAAGATATAAATTTTGTGCCATTATGGAGTTTGAGGCAGGAATTACGTTGTCAAAAATCTCTTTCTTTCTAGCAATAAGTTTAGGCGCATTTTTATCTGTAAAAAAAAACATTTCTTCTTTTTCGTCATAAAAATTTGCCATAACATACTGTGTAAGCATTTTTGCATTTTGCAAATATTCAAAACTTAAAGGCGGATTGACGCTATTTGTTACTTCAAAAAGTGCCAAAAAACCCTCAATAACAGGTGCATAATCTTCCAGACACGCCCATTGTGTTGCTTTGCCATTTTTGTAGGTTCTGCGCAAATGCCCATCTACAAAGAGTTTTTCCATCAAAAATTTAGCATTTGCTTGTGCCAAAGCCAAAAAATCATTCTGACCAAAAACCCTAAAACTATCTGCCAAACCCTTCATAATCAGACCATTCCAACCTGCAATGATTTTATCATCTGTATTTGGTCTTATACGTTTGTTGCGGTAAGCAAGTAATTTTTCATTCCAAACACTTACTTTATTTTTCAAAGTAGTTTCTCTAAAGCCGACCTCTTGATGTAAGATATTTTGGTTATGCTCCCAATTCCCCTTGAATTTGATGTTATAAAATGCCAAACAAAGTTTTATTTCTTCTTCTGACATTTTTTCAGGTAAATCTTTCAAAACATTTCTTACTTCTGCTTCTGTAAAAATGTAAAACTTGCCTTCAACTCCTTCAGAATCAGCATCTAATGCGGCATAAAAAGCATTTTCTGGGCTTAACATTTCTGATTTCAACCAACTTACAGTTTGAAAAATTATTGTTTTAAAGAAATCCTTTTGTTCTTGATTTTTGGTAGCTTGGTAGGCTTCTGCATACAAAGAAAGTAGCTGCCCGTTGTCGTAAAGCATTTTTTCAAAGTGTGGAGCAAACCATTTTTCATCAACGGAATAACGAGCAAAACCTCCGCCAATTTGGTCATAAATGCCCCCTTTTGCCATTTTTTCTAACGTAAGAAAAGTATGATTTTGCATGTCATTTTTAGCATCATTTTCTTGTTCAGTTTCATACATAAGCATTGAACATCTCAATAAAAAAACATAAATAGAAGGCATAGGAAACTTTGGTGAACGGTCAAATCCGCCATTCACACTATCAAAAGTAGCTGATAATTGCACTGCCATTTTGATAACATTTTTCTTCAAAAATTCGTTTTTTTGTGTATTCAAGCCATATTTTGAGATTTCGGAAGTGGCAATATTTTTGGTGAATTCATTAGCAGATTCCGTTAGCTCTTTTCTGTTTTTAGCAAATGCAGCAGCAATATTTTTCAAAATCCCCGTCCAATCATTAGGACGAAAATAAGTGCCACCATAAAAAGGCTTCTGGTTAGGCAACAAAAAGACATTCAAAGGCCAACCGCCTTGTATGCCCATAGCCTGCAAAGCGTCCATATAAACGGCATCAACGTCTGGGCGTTCTTCCCTATCAATTTTTATGCATATAAAATGTTGATTCATTATTTTTGCAATATCCTCATTTTCAAATGATTCACGTTCCATTACGTGACACCAATGGCAAGCAGAATAACCAATACTGACCAAAATTGGCTTATCTTCTGTTTGTGCTTTTAGTAAAGACTGTTCATTCCAAGCGTGCCAATGCACAGGATTATGAGCGTGTTGCAACAAATAAGGGCTGGTTTCTTGCGAAAGTAAGTTCATCTTTTTGATGTGTGATATATGATGTGTGATGTGTGATATAAAATACAAAAATGTATTTACCTTCGTGGTTAGTGTCCCATAAATCACGAAAATTTATCTTATAAATTTTGCTGATACTAATGTTTTTTGTGGTCTTCAAAAAAAATCATTCAAAAAGTGCCTAAAAAGTGTATTTACGCAATGGGGCATGCCCCATTGTCTATTTTGATATACTTTTAATTTGCTGATTATCAAATTTTTAAATATTCAAAATTTCTACACCACAAAAAACATTAGTATCAGAAATTTTGATTTAAACAAAAGTATAGCAAAAAACGACAAAATAAGCTATATTTTGTCGTTTTGATATGTTTTTGATTTAAGAATTATATTTTTTAGAAAATTTCGTAATTGATAATTCTTAATTCGTAATTGAAAAATTAGTAGGTCTGGAATTCAAACGGCACGCTTACGAGTTCTGAAAACTCTCCTCCTGCTTCTTCCATATCCTCGTCGTCGTCGTGATAACACCAGACAACTTTTGCACCTTTTACGGCTTCTATTTTAGCCAGCAAATCCAAAATAAGTTTTGAAGATGCCGTATTAAAGTATTCTAATTTGAAATAGAAAGATGTTTCAGGGTTTGGGCTTGCGCTATATTCACTTACCCACGTAATGATTGGGTGATAAAACTCTGAAGCATCTTCAGGAAGCGACCGTCCAGAGAGTTCAAAGATTTCATTGGTTTTGTCAAAAAGGATTTTTGGCGTTTCCTCTGTGCTTTCTATGTTGATAACTTCCATATTTATTGTATTCTTATTGCTGAATTTATTGCTTGATAATGTTATTAAATTGTTTGACAAATATTGTTATTTGGTCTATTTTGGCTCACTCTTGGTTAGTCGCCACCATTACGAGGCACAACTGTACGCAAAGCAAAGAAAGAAAATTCATCATTGATAGGCGCAAAATCAAAGCCTAGTTTGTTACCAGATTTACGAGCCATATCCACAAAACCAAGCCCTGCGCCACCTTTTTCTGAGATTTCGCCGTTTTTGATAATTGACTTATAAAGTTCTTTCAATCCTTCTTTGTCCAAACTATTTACTTGCTCTAGTTTTGATGACAAAGATTTTACAACAGTATTACGGATAGGGTTACCAGATGTAACAATATATTCATTTGCCTGCTTTCCTAGCATAAAAATAGCGTTATTGCGCAAACCATCTTCATCTTTCTCGTTCAAATCTTCTGCGTGTTTTACAATATTTTGCAAACATTCCACCATTACGTTAAATACTTTTCTTTTTACATTAGCAGACTCTCCAATAGAGTCCATGTTTCTTTCTGCCATTGCTAACACAGATTTGGTAATTTCTTGTGTAAATTCACCTTCATAAACAATGATAAGATTATTAGCCAACATTGTCTTATGCAAATCATAGACATATTTCATATATACGTGGGAAGTTTAAAAAGATTAACTAAGATTTTTAATTTGGACGTTAAATTAGCACTATTTTTTTTAACTACAAAACAATAATTTTCAGTTTTTTTGAATATTTTTTTTATAGTTATTTAAGTGCCTATAAATCAAATACTTACAATTATTTTATTTTCAGATAAAAATGAAATAATTACGAAAGCAATTACAAATTATCAATTACGTTGTATTTATATAATTGATAATTTATCATTCATAACTAAATTTTTCATCTATACGTTGCATATTTTGGCACGCAACACGCACTAAAAATTCAATTTACATTTTAATATTTTTTCAAAACAAATAAAAACCACCTTCCAAACATTAAGTTTATAAGGTGGTTTTTGTATCCTAATCTACATTTACAGAAGGTAATCAGTCTTTTGTAAAAGTGTCATTCTTGCTGACAAGGCATTTTTTTTATTGTTTAGCTAATCTTTTCAAGACTCTGCCTTTTGAAGTTTCTACTTCCATCAAATAGATGCCATTAGCAAATTTATCAAGAGAAATAACCATCAAATTACCGTTTGTGCTACTATTGTTTTCAGAAGTAAATATAATCTTACCTTGTGCATCATAGACACGTACAAAAGATTTAGCCATATTGATAGTACCAAAATCAACATTAAAATCACCACTAGAAGGGTTTGGAGAAACTTTAACTATATTCTCTAAGGAATTATCAATGGCAGTCGTAGGGTCTGGGAAAATAACCAAAGTATAAGAAGTCAAAATGCTTCCACAACCAGTTGTCTGATTAACAGCCTCAATTACCACATTGATAGAAGTAGAAAAACTAGGCGTACCAGAAATAATACCCGTATTCTCATTGAGCGTAAGCCCAGTTTGCCAGTTGATAGCGTTTCTTTTGAAATATTTATAAGTAAC
>JAYVGJ010000432.1:0-3213 GCA_043772375.1 Raineyaceae bacterium
CAGATTCTTTCTGTTTTTTGTTTTTTTTCATCAATTAAATGTAAGAAGAAAAATCTGCCTTTTTATAAAAAATATCAAAATTATGTCCAAAGTCTAAACCAAAAAAAACCACCACAGAAATACACAACAAAGCCGTAGAAATGGTAAAAACGGTGCAAATGGTACAGAAACTAGCAGTTGCTAGCACCGCCACAATGAAAAAATACACGCAGGAATTGGCAGAAAGCAAGGACAGTTTAAAATATTTCGTACAAAATGTAGATAATTTGCGTTTTTCTATGGAAAGATTGGCAGAAGAATGTAACGAGGGCAGGGCGGAAATTTTAACCTATTTTCGCAACGTCAGAGATTTAGAAGCAATATGTAAGAGTGCCATTGATGCCATTGCAGAAAACGCCATTTCCAACGCACACAAGGCAGGAGAGAGTATTAGTTCTATGTATGGTCTTGAAATTGGATATAGTGCTGAATACCTAGATTACGACTAAGACCCAGAATATAAGTTACTGAAAACCAAAATTAAAGCAAGGGAGGAAGAACTAAAAAAAAGCCTACAAAGAAACCGCTAGAACAATAGACCAGCAAACAGGCGAGATAATACCAAGAGTAAAAATAAAAACACTCTCAAAAGCATACCTAAAAAGGGTGGCGTTAAACAAGTAATGCTAAAAAATAGTCTGGCTACAAGGTCTGACGTAAAAGCACTCTTAAAACCTAAGGTTTGAAGAGTGCTTTTTGTTATCCTAATCTTTCATCAATAAAGGTAATCAGTCTTTATTGATGTTTTGGTATTAAAAACTGAAGAAGATTGTATTTTGTATTATCCTACAATCCTTAAATCCTAAAAATCCTAGTTTGTTTTGGATAGTCTTTTAGTAATTCTTCCTGTTAAAGTTTTTACTTCTAACAAATAGATACCATTAGCAAATTTGTCAAGAGAAACAGTCATCAAATTACTATTGTTTTCAGAAGTAAATACAACTTTACCTTGTGCATCATAAACAGATACAGAAGATTTAGCCATGTTTATTGTACCGAAATCAACACTAAAATCACCACTAGAAGGGTTAGGAGAAACTTTAACCAAATTAGCCAAAGAATTATCTACACTTGTAGCAGGATTAGGGTTGATAACAAAAGTATAATCTTTAAATCCAGTACAGCTATTAGGAGTAGTAGTTGCCGTAACTCTAAATGTAATAGAAGTAGAGAAAGTAGGAGTTCCAGAAAGAACACCAGCAGCACTCAATGTAAGACTAGTTCCTGCTAAAACAGATAATTGAGGTGTAGTAGTCGTAAACGTATAAGTTGCACCAGTTGCGCCACCAGTCGCAGTAAATGTTTGACTGTATGGCGTGCCTATTGTAGCATTTGGAATACTTGCAAGACCTAACACAATTGGAGTACAATTAGGAATAACGCCAAAAGTATAAGATTGTGTCGCAAAACAAGTAACTGTTTGTGTAGCAGTAACGACATACGTAGCCGAAGCAGTAATAGCAGTAGGTGTACCAGTAATAGCACCAGTAGCAGTATTAAGACTCAAACCAGCAGGCAAAGCAGGAGAAACTGAATAAGTCAAAGCTGAAGTATTACCAGTTGCACCAGCATTTAAAGTATAAGCAATACCAACGACAGCATTAGTAGCAGTTGTAACACCAAATACAATAGCAGAACAACCAATCACAACAGAGTAATTACGAGTTTGAAAGCAAGTACCATCTGTTACATTAACAGCAAAAGGAAATGTACCATTAGTTGTAGGCGTACCAGAGATAATTCCAGTAGCAGATGCAATACTAAGACCATTTGGAAGCGTTCCAGTAACAGACCAAACAGGTGTACCAGTAAGTCCAGTTTGTGTGGCAGTTTGTGTATAAGCAGTTCCAATAACACCATTAGCAAGTGTAGCTGGATTTATTGCAATACCGACACAAGCCACTGTAAAAGTGTAAACAACTGCGTTAACACATACATTTGGTGTAGAAGTAGCCATAATGGCAAATATGCCAGTTCCTGATGCTGTTGGTGTACCAGAAATAACTCCAGCAGAAGAAAGTGTAACTCCTACAGGTAATGCACCTCCTATGATTGAATAAACATAAGTAGCTCCTGCCACTCCACCACTAGCACTCAAAGTGATATTTGTAATAGGCACATTAATTGTGGAACTTATTGCACTTGTTGCTGGTGTAATAGTTACTGCAGTACAAGGCAAAGAACGAGTCCAAGTGTAAGTAAGACCATTTGCAGGAAACACTGTTGGAGATGTAGTTGCGGAAGCAGCGAAACCACCTGTTCCTGCTGTTGATGTTGCCCAATCAGTAGTGACACCACGTGTATTGAAGTCTGTATTAGCACCATTAGTAAGACCTACACTTTTAGTATCTGGAATTGTGGTTGTCATAGCACCATAAACAACAGCTACGGTATTAGTTGTTTGTGTTAGTCTTATTTGAAAATTGTAGATTTCTCCTGTCCTAGTACTACCAAAACGTCCCCAATTCTCATATTGAATCACACATACTTGATTTGGAGATACACCTGTTAGTTGAACACGAACAGTACCAATAGTAGGTATTGCTCTTTGCAATAAGTCTGCATTAAAACCAAGTACATAATCATTATTGGGAAATAATACAAAACCATTTGGACTAACTACCATATTACTATGAGCAGTTGCACCAAAAGTAAAAGCGAAACCAATAGTCATTAATGGGTAATTAGTATCATCATCACAGCAACCAGCAGATGAGATGACAGTTCCGCCTGTAATAGGCGTGTAAGTACCAGACGCAGAAGCAAAGGTGTAACTAGCTAAAGTCTGTGCATTAGCATTTTTGTAACCAAAAAACAAACAAACAAACATTAGCAGAAATGCCAGTTTGCTTGTGTTTGTTCTCGTTTGTGTTGGGGAAGTCGTGCTTCCGCCTGTCATATACACGCTAGGTGTATGTGTTGTTGTTTGCCCAAAGGGTAGTATAGAGTTATTTGTTTTCACTGTTGTAATTGTTTGTAAAATATTGAAAGATTTAATTAAAAAAGTAGTACCAAGAGTGGTTGGTTTGGTACTATTGAGTGTAATATAACATATGTTTTTATTTTTTGTTTATTAGGAATGAGTTGTAAATAAACTCCTAGTTTTGTATCCCTCAGTGTCTTCTTAGTGTGTATTTCTTAATGCTCTTAGTGGTAATAAAAATCAAATTAGGA
>JAYVGJ010000433.1:0-8627 GCA_043772375.1 Raineyaceae bacterium
CAGATTCTTTCTGTTTTTTGTTTTTTTTCATCAATTAAATGTAAGAAGAAAAATCTGCCTTTTTATAAAAAATATCAAAATTATGTCCAAAGTCTAAAATGGATGATGAGGATAGAATAGATATATTACATGGCATATTAAGCCCTTTAAGTTATACAAAAGAAGATTTCAATAAAATATTAGAGATTCTTAGTATAAAATAGTGTGTTCCCTTGCGCCGTTGAATTCTATTTCCTGTGGTGTCAGAAGTTTCCTTCTGACACCAAACTACGCCAAACAATGTATTCAGGCACTTCTATAAGCAAAAAACCACCTTGTTTTGGTGGTTTTTGTGTTTATGATTTGGAAACAAAGATAATTTTCTTGTGGTGTCAGGTTTTTCTACCTGACACCAAAAACCGCCCTATCAGCAAAGCATTTTTGTACCTTTGTTGGTATGTCTTTTCCCTAAACGCCTCCACTTGCATAAATTTTACCTTCTGCTTTTGGCACACCACCTGTGCGTTCTAGTGTTACTACAAATTTCTGAAATTTATCTACTTTTTTGACTTTTTGCAAACCTTTCAAATCAAAAACTCCAGCATCAACTACGTTTTCACCATCAATAGCCCATAATTGATATTGTTTTCCTGTTGGTGGCGCAGGCAAAGTAGGACAAAAAATATGGGTTTCGTGGGTGATTTTGTTCCAATAAACCCACGCTTCTAACTCTGGGGCAAGGTCTTGTGCGCCTTTGATGGTTACAATAATATTATTAGTATTTTCAATTACTTTTACTTCTGATGCCATAGTTTGATTTTCTTTTTTGATGCTAACCAACTGATTTTCAGATGTTTGCCATTGAGAATAAAAGTAAATGTTAGCAAGTAAACTCAATGCAAAAAAAATAAGTCCTGCGGCTATTGTATAAGATTTCCAGAAAAAATAAGGTTTTTCTGTATTATTTTCTTTATTTTCTATTAGTTCGTTTTTAAAGATATTGTCAGTTGAAAGTATTTTTTCTTCTATTATTTGTTTGATATGTGGTGCAGGTGGCACTTCAAACTGATAGGCATAATCATCAATAGCAGACTGTAAATCAAGTAATTCAGTTTTAATTTCTGGGTATAGCTCTGCCATACGCTCCACTTCTTGCTGTTCTTCTTGCGTTGTTGCGCCAAGAACATACATACTCAAAATGCCAGATTCTATGAATTCCTTGCTAATCAATGTGTTAAGATATTAAAGTTTATAATGTGTTAATTTTTATGAGAGTTCTTATTTATTATTTTCCTTCAGTTGATTTAAGGCTATTTTGATAATATTTTTGGTATTTTCTACAGACAAATTAAGTTCTTTAGCTATGTTTTCTACAGAGTGTCCCCTAAAATAAATAAGGTCAATAATTATTTTGTGATTTATTTTCTGATTTGTTTCCTTCTCTTCCAAAACTAAAAATTGTGTTTGAAGGTTTTGATTTTTTCTGATTTTTTCTGAATTATTTGAACTAATTTTATCTGAATTAGCGTTTTGTATTTCTTCAATATTATCTCGTTTGTTATTGTGTGCCAAAGTGTGCGCAATATCACGCATCCACGCAAAGAAGTTACTATTTGTTGGATTATATTGTTCAATATTATTCCAGATATTTATAAAAACTTGTTCTAAAATTTGTTGTGCAATACTTTGATGCTGAACTATTTGCAAAATAATGCCATACAAAATACTGGCGTATTCTGTGTATAAAGCGTCAAAAGCAACTGATTTTTGCGCTTTTAAACCTTCAATAAGGTTTTTTTCGTCTAAAAAATTGGAAATTTTGTTCAATGCTATTGCGTTTTCTTTGAGATTTATCATAAATTTGTGCCAGCTCGCACAAAGTCATACAAATTTTCCAAAAATATCAAAAAAAAACGACAAACTAACATAAAAATCAGAATAAAAAGAGCCGTTTTTATGTAAAATGAAAATTAAAACCTAAATTGCATAAAATTTAAAAATACAAAATTTCAAAGTAGCAAAAATCAACTGAATTATTAGAGTTTTGTATTCATTCATAATTCATAACTTATAATTCATAATTCTTTAATATGGATATTATCATAAAAAACGGAAATTTCACAATAGAATACATCAAAGATGCCACGCAACTAGCAGAATGTGTGCAATATCTTTCAAAAACATCAGTTTTTGCTTTTGATTTAGAATTTGATAAAAATAGGTACAAATATGGTTTTAATCTGTGTTTGATACAAATTGCTACTGCCCAGCGTTGTTTTGTCATTGACCCATTGGAAAATATCAAATTACAAGAACTTTTTAAGTTGTTTGAAAACCCAAACATTACAAAACTTGTTCATTCTGGCGGTGAAGATATGCGTCTGCTTCAACACCTCAAATGCTATCCAAAAAATGTATTTGATACCGAAATAAGCGCAAAACTACTTAATTATGAACATACTTCTCTCGCCAAATTGCTTGAATTGAAGTTTGAAATTACGCTTGACAAAACGCAACAAGCAAGTAATTGGACGTTGCGCCCACTTTCTATGCAACAAATAAAATATTCTTCAAATGATGTAATTTATTTACTCTCCTTGAAAGAAATTTTTGATAAAGAATTGAAAGAAAAAGGCTTATTTGAGTATTTCCAGCAAGAAAATACTTACCTTAGCAATGTGAAATTTGAGCAAGAAACAAGCGCAGGTGTAGCAACAGATTATCTTTCAAAAGACGACAAACGTACACTCAGCGAGTACCAGCAGTATGTTTTGCAAGAAATGTTAGCTTTTAGGGAAACTATTGCTAAAAAAACGCAAAAACCAACCACGCAAGTCGTGGCTAACCAAACTATGCGAGATATTGTAGCAGGAAATATGCAAATCAGTAATTGGATGACAATGAGCGGCATTTATTGGAAAATCAAAACGGAGGAATATCAGCAAAAATTCAATGAAAAATATACACAAATTTTGGAAGAAGCAGACAAAAAAAGCCTTTCAAAAGATGTAGAAGCACAACAACGCTTTTCTGATGAACAATATGAGCTTTTCAAAGCACAAAGAAAACTACAAGATGCTATTTTTGATAAGACTTTTCAGCCTATTCAGGCACAAATTGCCAAGAAATATGGCGTTTTTGCAGGCAGATTTATGTTTAGCACAAATTTGGTGATGGAAATCATCAAAAAACATAAGAAAATAACAGAACTTTCTTTTCCATATAGAATTGAAATGATTTTGCAAACGGCAAATGATTTGAAAATTGATATAAATGAGTACAAATAGTTTCGTTTTTTTTAACACTAAGAACACACAGAAAGACACTAAGTAAGCACTAAATAAGCACTAAGAAATACAAAGAGAATACAAAAGATAAGAGAAATTTTAACCAGAAATAATGGAAAATAACCTAAAAGACAAAAGTTTTGCGCTTGCCTTGCAAATAGTTAAAATGTGTAAGTATCTGAAAGAAACAAGGAAAGAATATAGTTTGAGCCAAGAACTTTTGACACACGGCACGCAAATAGGCGCACTAATTGTGCGTGTGGCGTATGAAGACGACAAAGAAGAAATTGCAAAAAATCTTTCCAATGCGCTCAAAGAGGCACAAGCCACAGATTATTGGATAGAACTCATTTATTTATCCAAACTTCTGAACGAAGAAAATTATAATGCCATCAAAAACGAAATAAAAGAGGTTGTGGAGCTTATTGAAACAGAACGCAAAAAATAAAAGCTAATTTTATGAGAAAAATAGTTGTACTTTCTGGCGCAGGCATCAGCGCAGAAAGCGGAATAGCCACTTTTAGAGATTCTGACGGACTTTGGGAAGGGCACAACGTCACAGAAGTTGCCACGCCTGAAGGTTTTGCTAAAAATCCTGCACTTGTTTTGGAGTTTTATAACCAACGTAGAAGGCTAGGCAAAAATGCAAAACCAAATGAGGCACATTTTGCCCTAAAACGTTTAGAAGAGTTTTTTGAGGTGCAAATTATCACGCAAAATATTGATAATTTGCACGAACAAGCAGGTTCTAGCAATGTTTTGCACCTTCACGGTGAGCTTTTTAAGATGAGAAGCACCAAAAATCCTGATTTAGTTTTTGATATGGAAAGTACAGAACTTGTTTTGGGAGATTTATGTCCGCTTGGCTCACAACTGCGCCCGCATATTGTGTGGTTTGGTGAAGGCGTGCCTATGATGGCAATAGCCGTAGAACACGCTAGAAATGCAGATTTTTTTATTGTTGTAGGTACTTCTATGGTGGTTTATCCTGCAGCAGGACTTTTGAATTATGCACCAGAAACAGCACAAAAATTTGTGGTAGATGTCAAAAAACCCGCATTAGAAAGCAAATTTAGAAACTTAGAATTTATTGAAAATAAAGCAAGTATTGGACTTTCAGAGCTTGCAGAAAGGCTGATTAAGGCGGAAACAACAAAATAAATAAACAAAAAGCCTTTCCAAACTTTGGAAAGGCTTTTTTTATATTTAAAAATGGAAAATATATTATTTGAACGCAGGAATTCCTGTGATTTCTGCACCCAAAATCAGCAAATGTATGTCGTGTGTGCCTTCATAAGTAATGACAGACTCCAAGTTCATCATGTGGCGCATCATTGGGTATTCACCTGTGATGCCCATTCCACCGTGTATTTGGCGTGCCTCACGAGCCACAGTTAAGGCAATTTCTATGCTATTTCGTTTGGCTAACGAGATTTGAGAAGTAGTTGCTTTGCCCAAATTCATTAGTGTACCCAAACGCCAGCAAACAAGTTGCGCTTTGGTGATTTCTGTAAGCATTTCAGCTAGTTTTTTCTGTATCAATTGGAAAGAACCAATTGGTTTTCCAAACTGAATACGCTCTTTTGAGTAACGTACTGCTGCATCATAACAATCCATAGCCACACCCAAAGCACCCCAAGCAATACCATAACGAGCAGAATCTAAGCAACTCATTGGCGCATTTAGTCCGTCTGCAAGTGGCAAAAGGTTTTCTTTTGGAATTTTCACGTTATCAAAAACAAGTTCTCCAGTGATACTAGCACGCAAAGACCATTTTCCTTCAATTTTTGGCGCAGTAAAACCTGCCATTCCACGTTCTACAATCAAGCCTTTGATACGTCCTGCTTCATTTTTTGCCCACACCACTGCCACATCAGCCATTGGAGAGTTAGAAATCCACATTTTAGCACCATTCAAGACGTAATGGTCGCCCATATCTTTAAAATTCGTTACCATTCCGCTAGGATTAGACCCAAAATCTGGCTCTGTAAGTCCAAAACAACCCAAAAACTCACCAGAAGCAAGTTTTGGCAAAAAACGTTTCTTTTGTTCTTCTGAACCAAATTTATAAATAGGGTACATCACGAGTGAGCCTTGCACAGATGCAGTAGAACGCATACCAGAGTCGCCACGCTCAATTTCTTGCATCATCAAACCATAAGAAATATAGTCAAGTCCACCACAACCATATTCTTGTGGAAGTGTTGGACCAAAAACACCCAATTCACCAAATTTACGCACTATTTCGTATGGGAAATGGTTGTTTTCGCACCAAGATTCTATGTAAGGTGAGATTTGTTGTTTGACAAAATCACGCACAGAAGCACGTATGAGCTTATGCTCGTCTGTAAGTAAATCATCAATATTGTAAAAATCAGGTGCTTCAAATAAATCAGGATTACTTTTTTTCTTGATTTTTGGGTTTACGGTTGTTATTTCGTCAGTAAGCATAAAATTATGAGTTATGAGTTATGAATTGTAAGTTGTGAACAAACATAGGTAGTCACATTTTGAATAAATCCCTTGAAAAGATAAAATAAAATTTTCAAGGGATTTGTTTTTTTAAATTAAAAGAGAAGTGATTTTTTAAAATTGCTTTGTGTTTTGATATAATAAATAATATTGATAATCAACGCTTTGTATTCATTCACAATTACTTGATTATCCTCCAAAATCATCAAAACGAATATTTTCTTTTGGCACACCCAAATCATCTAGCATTTTGAGAACTGCAGCATTCATCATTGGAGGTCCACAAAGATAATATTCTATTTCGTCTGGCTCTGCTTGCTTAGAAAGGTAGTTTTGTAGCAAAACATTGTGTACAAAACCAGTATAACCATCAGCATTTCTGTCTTCCAAAGAAGTAGCAATTTGCCATTTATCTTCTGCCGTGGCATCAGAAAGTGCTACGTGGTAGCGGAAATTAGGGAAATCTTTTTCAATATCTCTAAACATTTCTGTATAAAAAAGCTCCTTACGTGAGCGTCCACCATACCAAAAAGAAACTTTACGGTCTGTTTTCATTGTATGAAATAAATGGAATATATGAGAACGTAATGGTGCCATTCCTGCGCCACCACCAATATAAATCATTTCTCTTTGTGTTGGATTGATATGGAACTCACCATAAGGACCTGAAATGGTAACTTTATCACCAGGTTTTGAGCCAAAAACGTAAGAAGAACAGATACCTGGGTTGATGTCCATCCATTTTTTATTTACTCTATCAAAAGGAGGCGTTGCAATACGAATATTTAGCATTACTATATTTCCTTCCGCAGGGTGATTAGCCATAGAATAAGCCCTAAATTGCTCTTCTGGATTAACCATTTTCAAGCTCCAAAGTCCCATACTATCCCAATCCGCCTTAAATTTATCTGCACCAAGTGGGTCAGATGGATGTGGTTTGATGTCCATATCTTTGAAATTTACCGTAATCTTAGGGACATCTATTTGAATGTATCCACCTGATTCAAAGTGCAAAGTTTCACCTATGGGCAATTTTACGACAAATTCTTTAATAAAAGTAGCCACATTGTAGTTAGAAACCACTTCGCACTCCCATTTTTTAATACCAAAAATCTCATCTGGGATTCTAATTTCCATATCTTGTTTTACTTTCACCTGGCAAGAAAGACGTACATGGTCTTCTTTTTCTTTGCGAGAAAGTTGCCCCACTTCTGTAGGAAGCACATCACCACCACCAGAAAGCACCTGACACTTACACATAGCGCAAGTACCACCGCCACCACAGGCAGAAGGCAAAAATATTTTTTTGTCTGAACCCGCAAGCGTACTTAGCAAAGTAGAGCCAGCTGACACCACAAGCGGATTTTCTCTATCTCCATTGATAAAAATGCGTACATCTCCACTAGAAACGAGTTTTGCTTGTGCAAAAAGTAGCAAAGCCACTAGCAAAAGTATCACTACGGTAAAAGCAACAGCAGAAGCAATAATAATTTCTGTCATTTTTTGGTTTTGTTTAAGTTATCTTTAATGTTTTTTTTGCAAATATATTGAAAATTGCTTACTTTTCAACAAGTTGTTAGAAAAAATTGTTAGAAAAATGAAATATTTTTGAGAAAAACCGTACTAAATAAAATTGGGTTGGAATAATAAAAAAGCCTTTCCAAAGTTTGGAAAGGCTTTTTTGATACCTTTTCTAAGAAATAGCAACTTAAATTCTAGTAAATATCATTTCTCCTTGAAAGCTAGTACCACTAGTATTAGTGTTTAGGATTAATTGTGTAGAAGTTATTTGTACGCTATCAAAAATAATAGCATTGCTACCACTACCTAATGTCATTATAGTTCCAGTTGAAGATAAAAAGTAGGTATCTGTTCTTATGGCAGGCTCACTAGAGCTACACATTATACCAAGATTATTGGTAATATATTGCCCATTTGCTGTAAATTCTATAGTATTATCTGCGAGGCAAGGAGTTAATGCACTACCACCAAAAAATGGTCTCAATGCTGTCAGTTGGTATCTTCCAACCACTCTATCTTGTGGGGTTAAAGGTGGCAAAATAGTAATTGTTTGAGTTTTTGTATTTGCTCCTCCATCACCAACTGCCTTTAAAGTTACTGTAAAAATGCCTGCTGTTGTGAAAGTAACTTTCGGGCTTTTCTCTGTTGATGGTGGTGCTCCTCCACCAAAATCCCAAACATAAGAAGTGGCATTTTGAGACGAATTAGTAAACGTGATTTCAATAGGCGCACGCAAATTTGCAATTGGAAATGAAATAAAATCCGCTATTGGTGCTGGTATTACGGCATCATCTTTTTTGCAAGAAGAAAATAGTATTGTTGCGAATAATACCAGGATAAATGTAAATTTTGTTTTCACGCTGATTGTGTTTAAAAACGAATTAAAATTAAATATAATCCTGTAAAATTAAATATTTTAACTTAATTTTCCTAATTATTTTTATAAAAAAATATTAAATTTGAACATATTTTTTGTTTTCTATATGCCTATGTAGTTGGGAAAAACTACAATTCTATAAATCTAAATTCTTAAACACTAAAAAAGCCTTCCCAAAGTTTGGAAAGGCTTTTTTTATTACTTTATTTTCTCAAAATACTTAGAGAATTCTCCAAGCAAGATGTATCAAAGCCAATTAATGGTTTTGTCATAACACATCTTTCTTTTATATTTTCTGAAAGTCCATTGATGGAAAGGTCATCATCAATAATTAAATAATTTTCATTTTCTCCGAAAATTTCAACCCATTCTTTTATTTCTGTAGCTCTATTACAATATGGGTGACATTTTCACTTTATTGAAAATATCAATTTTAACACAGAATTTTATTCTGTTTTGCCTTGTTTATATATCAATAAAACAAATAATTT
>JAYVGJ010000434.1:0-1543 GCA_043772375.1 Raineyaceae bacterium
CAGATTCTTTCTGTTTTTTGTTTTTTTTCATCAATTAAATGTAAGAAGAAAAATCTGCCTTTTTATAAAAAATATCAAAATTATGTCCAAAGTCTAAAACTTGTTGATACTGACTTAAAGACAAACTTTTCATATTCAAACGGAAAAGTTTAGCTTGTATGCCTTCCCATTGCCAACGTTTTTGCCTTTCGCAGTTATTCATTTTGATTTCTTGCATACCACTAATCAGCTGATTTACAGAGCTTTGTTCTTTGCTACTGACATCAAAACGCTTATTATCTAAATTTTTCCTTTGTTCCAAAAAAATAGTTATCCAAAGTGTGTATAAAGCACTTCCAAGGAAGAAAACGCCAAAAATAGGCAAATTATAGCTTGCTAAAACAGCAGAAAAAATCACCAAATTAAACAACGAAAAAAGCGTACTTAAAGACTGCCCAGTAAGGAAACTTTCCACTCTGCGGTGGTCTCCTAGCCTTTGCATAATGTCGCCGTACATTTTAGTATCAAAGTAGCCAATAGGCAATTTCATCAGTTTAATAAGAAAATCCGACAAAATAGCAATATTGATGCGACTACTAATATGCAAAAGTATCCAACTCCGTATAAATTCTATGGAAATACGCCCAGCAAACAGCATCAGTTGCGCCAAAAGCACAATAAATACAAAATCTAGGTTTTGGGTTTGCACGCCTGTGTCCACGACAGACTGCGTGAGAAAAGGGAAAATAAGTTGTAAAATACTCCCCGTTACAAGCCCTAAAATAAGTTGAGAAAGCAGTTGTTTATACTGAAAAAGATAAGAAAAAAGCCTTTTAAAGCCCATTTTTGCAGGTTTTTCGTCTTCTTCCTCGTAAAATTGTGGGGTTGGTTCTAAAAGCAAGGCAATCCCTTGTTTTTCACCTTGCGCCACCGTACCTGCCCAACCAGCCATAAACTCGTCTTGCGTGTAGGTTACAATGCCCTTTCCAGGGTCTGCGACAACTATTTTAGTTCCCCTACTTTTCAAGGAGGGGTTAGGGGTGGTTTCAAGAACCTTATTAAACCACCCCCAGCCCCTCCTTAGGAAGGAGGGGAGCGTTTTCACCTCATAAACTACCACGAAATGATTTTGATCCCAATGCACCACACAAGGCAAAGGGACTTCTGTGATAAGCGTTTTTAGGCTGATTTTGACTGCCAAACTGCGCATACCAATTGCTTCAGCGGCTTCTGCAATACCCAACAAAGAAACCCCTTCTCTACTTATTTGGGTTTTCTCACGCAGATTTTGAATGCTATAATTTTTGCCGTGATACTTTGCGACCATACGTAAGCACGTAGGTCCGCAATCCATCTGGTCAGGCTGTGCATAAAAAGGGAATTTAGGCATTTATGAGACTATTTTTCAAAATAACATTTTTCAAATGATATTTTAGTTTCCTAACATCATACGGAGATATTAATTCTTTTAGACTTTGGACATAATTTTGATATTTTTTATAAAAAGGCAGATTTTTCTTCTTACATTTAATTGATGAAAAAAAACAAAAAACAGAAAGAATCT
>JAYVGJ010000435.1:0-2615 GCA_043772375.1 Raineyaceae bacterium
ACTTGCCAATTAGCAATGGCAGTTAAAAGAACTCTCTCTACAGTTTGAGATGCGTGTTGCGGCTGAAACTTTAAAAGATTAAGTGCTTTGGTAACTTCCATTCCTCTGACAAGGTCTACTACGAGTCTCATCTTGCGAGGAGATGTAGGTATATTTACGAGTTTTGCTATTGCTTCCATATTGTTGTTATTGAGATAATGTCAAAGGGTATTTTGTCGGATTAATTTCACCCCATCTAAATCCTCCCCTGCTGGGAGGACTTTAAAGGCATTTTTTGTATTAAAGTCTCCCCAACAGGGGGAGATTTAGAGGGGGTTATCAATTTTTTTACCCTAACAATTACCGCTTATTTTTTACCTTTGTCTTTTTTGGCAATGTGTCCTCTGAAGTTACGAGTAGGGGAGAACTCACCGAGTTTGTGTCCTACCATCAAATCAGTAACATAAACGGGAATAAATTTATTTCCGTTGTGTACTGCAAATGTATGCCCAATAAAGTCAGGAGAAATGGTAGAGCGTCTTGACCACGTCTTAATTACTGACTTTTTGCCTGCTTCGTTCATATTCTCAATTTTTTTGAGAACTCTGAAATCTATATAAGGTCCTTTTTTTAGTGAACGTCCCATAGTTTATTTTTTCTTTCTGCTAAGGATTAAACGGTTTGAATACTTCTTCTTGTTTCTTGTTTTCTTACCTTTTGCAAGTAAACCATTGCGTGAGCGAGGCTGTCCACCAGATGAACGTCCTTCACCACCACCCATTGGGTGATCAACAGGGTTCATAGAAACCCCTCTGTTACGAGGTCTTACACCTAACCAACGTTTTCTACCTGCTTTTCCAAGTTGCACGTTCATGTGGTCGGCATTAGATACTGTTCCTACTGTTGCAAGGCAATCAGCAAGTACCAATCTCATTTCACCAGAAGGCAATTTGAGCGTTACATAACTATCTACTTTTGCAAGAAGTTGGGCATACGAACCAGCACTACGTGCCATTGTTGCGCCTTTTCCTTTGCGAGTTTCAATGTTATGGACGATAGTACCAAGTGGCATATTGCCAAGCGGCAACGTATTTCCAATTTCTGGAGCTGCGTTTTTGCCTGAAACAATCACTTGTCCTACTTTAAGTCCGTTAGGAGCAATAATGTAGCGTTTTTCTCCGTCTTTATAAAACAAAAGCGCAATACGAGCAGTGCGGTTTGGATCATATTCAATAGAGTGTACAGTTGCAGGAACGTCAAATTTTTCACGTTTAAAATCAATGATACGGTACATTTTCTTGTGTCCACCACCCATGTACCTCATTGTCATTTTCCCTTGTGCGTTACGCCCACCTGTACGTTTTAGTGGAGCGAGCAAAGATTTTTCTGGTGTGCTAGTGGTGATATCATCAAACACAGGCGCAATTCTAAATCTTTGTCCAGGCGTAATTGGTCTTATTTTTTTTACTGCCATTTTTTTAATCTACATTATCAGTGTAGCCCTATAATTTATTTGAAAAACTATTTTTATATAAAAAGAAACCAATTCAATTTCAAATTACGAATTATCAAAGCAAACGTTTTGTATTTTGTAGGGGCGTACCCTTGTGGTCGCCCAAACTTGCGAAAGCAACACGACAAAAAAATGTCGGCAAAATATGCAATAGTTAGTTTTCATGTGAAGTCGGGTGTTTCCACCCGACTTCAACAAACGCACTTTCAATTACTGTATGTGGGTTTTACACTTTGCATTTATCCCAGAAAATCAACATTAAAAAGCGCATTTGAAGTCAGGTGGAAACACCTGACTTCACAGAAAGATATTGATGTTGTTTGTCGTGTTGCTTTCGCATTCAGGGCGACCACAAGGGTACGCCCCTACATTTCAATACAACTCCCTTGTGAAGTCAGGTGTTTCCACTTGACTTCACAAGGTTTTAATTCGTAATTAAAATTTTAGCCTCCGTAAATATCAATCATATCACCTGATTTAACGGTGATTATTGCTTTTTTGAATGCTGGGCGACGACCAGAAACTACTCTGTTCTTCATATATTTGCTTTTCACTTTACCACTATAACGAATAGTGTTTACGTCTTGCACAGTCACGCCATACATTTTTTCAATAGCCTTAGCTATTTCAATTTTATTGCAATCTTTATCTACAATAAAGGTATATTTACCTTTTTCATTCATATCTGAAGATTTTTCAGATATAACTGGTTTTTTAATAATTTCTTTCATTATTCGTTTTCGTTAAATAAGTGAGAGATTTTTTCTAATGAACCTTCACTCAAAAGCAAGATTTCGGCATTAAGCAAATCATACGTAGTTACGTAGTTGGCGGTAATGACTTTTGTTTTCTGAAGATTTCTGCTAGAAAGATAGACATTATCATTATTTTCAGGCAACACAAGAAGTGTTTTTTTGCCTGTCAAATTCAAATCAGCAAGTAGCGTTATAAAATCTTTCGTTTTTGGGGCAGCAAAATTAAATGCTTCCAAAACTTTGATATTAGCTTCTTTTGCTTTATAAGAATACGCAGATTTACGGGCTAAAGACTTCTGCTTTTTGTTAAGTTTGAAGCTATAATCACGTGGTTGCGGACCAAATACACGAGCTCCACCTGGGAAAAG
>JAYVGJ010000436.1:0-6185 GCA_043772375.1 Raineyaceae bacterium
TATTTTTTTTCTAATTAAGTAACAAATTCGGAAACAGCAGAACGCAAAAGTGCGTCTATAACATCTACAAAGAGTAAGTTCGAATCCTGTCGGGATCACTTAAAATAGTATAATTCTCTTTGTAGATACGTTATAATCGCTCCTAGTGTGATTATAACGTTTTTTTGTTACCTACCTTTTGAAAAAAAAGGATACACACGTTACATATTCGGAAACAGCAAATATTTTCTTTGCTACTGTTTCCGAATTTTCAATTATCATACTATAATATGGTAATAGTATAATAATAATGCTTATTATTGATGTAGCAATATTGCTATGTTCAATAATAACTATTATTTTGAAAACCCTCCCACAGGCTTCTACAAGCCCAAAAAAAAGATAAGATGCGAATTCTTTTCTACATCAGAAAAAACAAAAACGCCAAATCCGCCACCATTCAGACTAGAGTAACTGTTGGTGGCGTGCGTGCAAATCCTTACAGCACAGGCATTGTAACACTCGTCACGGAGTGGAATCGTACAGACCAAAAAATAGTCACCAAGGACAAGCTGCGAAAAGAACAAGTGGAACAGGACAACCGTACCCTTGAAGGCATCAAAACGGCACTCACTACAACCTACAACGACCTGCAGGAAAATTCCAGCGTTCCAGTAATCAGCCCAGAACGTGTGATAGAAGACACCTATCAGCCTAAGAAAACTAAAAAAACGTTTTTAGAGCTTGTTGAACCATGTTTTACCTACCTGCACGCACGCTACCAACACGCACCAGGAACAATCACAAATTACGGTATCCGAAAAAAGAATATGAGGCTTTTTTTGGAAAGTGAAAAAATTGATAATTGTTATTGTGAAGAAATAACACCTGCTATCATTGGGCGTTTTTCTGTTTGGTTGAGAGTAAAGAAACGTGCAGGTAATGCTTACATCAACAAAGCAATAGAAGCATTCCAACAAGTGGCAAAGTGGGCTAAAATGAATGGCTACGCACAAAAAAATGAAATTTCTGATGTGGAGAAATTTGAGGTGATAAAAAATCCAATTTTGTACGTGGAAATGGAAGATGTATTGCGTATCTATCACGCAAATATTCCAGATTTGGCGTGGAGAAAAATTGTTGATGTCTTTACTTTTCAGGCTCACACTTCTTTTGATTACTGTGATTTGGAAGAATTGACAGAAAAAGACATCTATATTGGACTGAATGGAGAGAAAAGAATCACTATTATAAGAGGAAAATCTCAAGTGAATAAAGACCTTGTTCAGGATATTCCTTTCCTACCAATAGCGCAGGAAATTTGGAATAAATATGAAGGGAAACTACCTCTCCTGTGCCTTGATAAATACAACCAATATCTTCAACAGATATACCCTTTCTATGGTGTAAAAGTGCATCTTACCAGCAAAATAGGAAGGAAAACGGCTGCTACTCATTGGGTAGATAGTGATATTCCCCTTGATGTTTCGGCTGGAATGTTAGGACATAAGAAAATACAGACAACAGTAGATTTTTATGCAAAAACCAAGCAAAAACGAGCTGAAAAGGAACAAGAAAAGCTGAAGTAACATTTTCTAACAAAAAGCCCGCTACTCAAAAAGTAGCGGGCTTAGTTTTGGGGAATAACACCCCTAGTTATCGTTTATATATGCCTAAGTGTGGCTGATGGTGTATATTGTTAAAAAACTCCCTACAATGCCGTCGCACAACGTCAGGAGTTTGTTTTTGTGGTTACGCAGCTGCTAACCTTCTTTTTTCGCCTAGTGGCTTCTAAGTTGTGGAATTGGCAGGGATTGAACCTGCGACAGGCAAGCTTAACGCCAACTGCTCTACCATACTGAGCTACAACTCCAAAAAATGATAAACAATTTCTAACCGCCAGTGCCTTAGTTTTCTAGAAAAAATGTACATCTGGTAAGGAAATATCTTTGCTTACATTTTTGCGCCCAAAAGACCTAGTAACCTCCGCACAACGTCAGCTCTATTTTCTAAAACGCATTTCTAAAAAATACAACTTTAAGTCCGCTTGCGCTCCCAAAAGTTGTATTCCCTCCCTCCTAACACCTAGAAATTTCTTTCTATTCTCTAAAAGGCATTACAAAGGTACAATAATTTTCTTATAAAACAAATATTTAGTTAAATATTTTTTAGTTAAATTTGCTAATATTTAGTTTAATTAAAAATAAAATGACATTAAGACAACTCAAAGAAGAGAAACTGCGCAGGCTAAAACAAAAATATTATCAACAAAATCCTTCAAAGTGGCTTAGCGAGCGGTTTTTGGAAGAAGAGAAAAATGTAGTTTGGTCAGCTTACGACAATTACGAAAACCACGAGTGGGACGGCTCAAAAGACCCTTTTGCGCAAGGTTGGCAGGCACTAGCTGATAACTATTTTGCAGGTATGGAATCCGCCACAGGAACAGGTAAAACATTTTTCTTAGCACGTGTAGTGTTTTGGTTTTTAGATTGTTTTGAGGGAAGTCTTGTGGTTACGTCTGCTCCAGTAGCAGGACAACTGAAAACACAACTTTGGAGTGAAATTAAAACGGCTTTTCACAAGTTCAAAAAAATACGTCCACACGCCGAATTGTATGACAGTCTTAGGCTTTTGGTTGATGCTCGTGGCTTTTCTGACTTAGAAGAAGGAGAAGAAAATCTTAATGCTTGGCAGGCAATAGGTGTGGCAAGTCGTGCAAGTTCGGGCAGTACCTCCAACGTAAGTAGGCAGGGTTTTCACAGAAAAGATATGCTTATTATTACAGAAGAAACGCCAGGTATGGACATTGCAAGTATGGAGGCGTACATCAACACCTGCACAGGAGAACACAACCTAATCCTTGCAGTAGGCAATCCTGACGCACAAACGGATACACTACATACGTTTTGCCAAAAACCACGAGTAAAACATTTCATAATCTCCTCCTACGACCACCCCAATATTGTTGGGAAAAAAGAAATCATACCAGGGGCAATTACTGAAATTTCGCTTAATGCCAGAAAACAGGAATACGGAGAAGATTCCCCATTTTTCAAGTCAAGAGCAAGAGGAATATCACCTGCGCAATCAATAGACAGCCTTATTAAGGTTTCGTGGATAGAAAATGCTATAAATCTTGATATTCCAATAGACGACTCACAAAATGCCTGTGGTGTGGACGTGGCAAACTCTGTGGCAGGTGATAAAGGAGCAGTCGCCTACGGAAAAGCTAATATTTTACTTTATCTCAAAGAATTTCAATGCCCTGATGCCTCGCATTTGGCGTATAATTTACTTCTGAATAGTGAGGAACTTCTCACGCAGGGACTCCACAACTACAATATTCCCACTTCCAATGATTATGATGTTGCAGGTGAGTATATTGGCGTGGATAGCGTGGGTGTGGGAACGTCCACCATCAATACGCTACATAATCAGGGTTACAGGGCGCAGGGACTTGCAGGCGGGCAGGTTGTGGAAGCAATCATTAAGGATAGCCACCAAAAGCCTCTTTATAATTTTGCCTCTTTGCGTTCTCAAATGTATTGGGAGCTACGAGAAGACCTTAGAAAAGGATTAGTCAGCATCCAGATTACGGATATTACCACGCTTTCAAGGCTCAAAATGGAGCTTTCAGAGCCAAAATACCAAGTGAACGACAAAACTATTATTGTGGAGAAAAAAGAAAGCATCAAGCAAAGATTAGGCGGAAAGTCGCCCAACCTCGCTGATGCCGTTGTGTATTGGAATTGGACCAGAAAAGGTTATTTTGCAAGTAAAAAAGTTTTTTTACCATTTGGATAAAGAAACTACTTTTTGTTTATCAATAATTCAAAAAGTTTATTAAATTTTTCTTCATTGATTACATCATCTAAAAAAGCAACTTTAGAAAATCTTAATAATCCATTTGAAGACTTATTTAAGTCATTGAGATAGGCTGAATTTAGGAAAATATCTAATTCCCTATCTAGCTTCCCTATTTCACTTTCTGGGCTGGATAGATTTTTATTTGCTTGTTCTATAAAAGAATTTAGTTGTCTTACAACAAAATCAACTGCTACAGCATTTTCTCCAATAAGATTCTTAGTAACATTGATTTTTTCGTTAGAAAACTCCAGCCAATATTTTTGTCCATCACACAAAAGCAATCCTATTGACAAACTGTCGTTTGCCATAGTATTGGGGCTGATTTTTATGATACTATAATAGGTTTCCATAGCGTTCCGCTGATTATTTGTTTTTTATTTTGGCTTTTTGCCCTTTTTCAAGTTCCTTAATTTGTGCTTCTAATTCCTCGTCTGTGAGTTTTGCCACGTTCTCCACTTGTATTTTTCCAGTTACTGCGGTTTCGTTCTTGTGCTTGAAATTCTCACTATCCACATTGGTAAGTGCAAAAATTACAGCGGTAGGATTTGGACCAATAAAACGCTTTTTAGTCGTTACCTTGGTAGTGGTTATTTTGCCGTTTTTATCTGGTGTGCCTTCTTGGAAACTTTCTACACTCTCAAAGCCTTCTATTAACTTTGTGAGGGCGGTTTTGGCTTTTTCTTTGAGGTCTTTTTTGTATTGATTGTCAGCTGCACTTTGAGCCTCTTTAAAAGAATCCGAGATGTCCGAGATTTCACCGCACCACTTGTACAAAGTAGTATCACTAATGCCCTCACTCTCACAACAAGAAAGTAGCGTATAAGTGCCTAAAGCGTAATTTTCGCAAATACGCCTAGCAATTTCTATTTTTTGTTCTTTTTTGAGTTTTACACCTTGTTTCATACCGCAATTTAACTAAAAAAATTATAACTTTATTATTTACTAAGGATTTGATTTATTAAAAATAAATTTGTAAATACTTGTAAATCTGAAGATTTGGTTTTACATTTGTAACAGATTGTATTAGGAAAAATTTAAATGCCAAATTTATGACCATAAATATCTCTTTACTAGAACATTATTTTAAAAAAAATGGAACAACTATCAATACAAATATTGATATTGATGACAATGATGCATTTTTGAAATTTATATTAGGGGATTCCAGAGAAGGAGACAGAGTTGAGTTTGTAAGTTTTAAGATGTTGGAAGAAATCTTAATAGTGAATAATATTTTAGGAGGCCGTGAATTGTTAATTCAAGAAAGAGATGCTCTATCAGCAGATCTTAGAGCTGGGCTTGGATGGTCTAAAAAAAGAGAAGCAAAAATGGAATCATTAGTTTATGATACGTTAGCAAGATATATTATTCAGATTTTTTTTTTAAATAGTGGCAAAAAACTTTTTCCAGAACTAATTCTACTACCTATACACAAAGATATGTACTTTATAGAAGATTAAGTAAAATAGTAGCTTTCCAGCAAGAAAATCAGCACCTATTTAATGAAATTATTATTTTTATAAATGGTGCTGAAATAAAGCGTTCTAAATCTTAAAATACGAAAAAGTAAAGTCAATACCTACTTCTTCACCTCCCATGCCTTAGAATAAACGTGGTCTTTGATTTTGAGCTTTTGAAATACGTCTTCCTGCAAAAGCAAATCAATTTCTCTAATGGTTGCGCCTATTGCCTGTGCTAGGTACTTTTTATCCATTTTGTGCTTACCTATCAATTTTTTGACAATGTCACTCATCTTATAGGCAATATGCGTTCCTTTTGCCCTATTGATGCGGATTGTAAGTAGCATTCGTTCCTGTTCAGAAACATCAATCACACAACAAGGAACTTTCCAATTATTGATTTTGGCAAGTGTGGTGCGGTGGAAACCATCAATAATTACATTTTCTTTGGTGATAAGGATAGGCTGAATCCAGCCGTTTTTCAGAATAGAAAATTTTATAAGTTCCAATTCCTCACTTAATACGTGGTTTGGGTTGTAGTCGTTGGCAATAAGCGTTCCAGCATCAAGCCAGACAATATTTTCAATAGGATTCATTTTAGAGTTTTGGGTTAATATTTATTTCTTCTAATAATAGCAATTCGTACCAGGTAGTAGGAGCTTCTACCATTTCTACGTGGTCAATATCCTTGTGTATTCCTGCTTTTCTCATTCCTGCAAAAAAGCCAAAAACAGTTTTATAGGCAGGAGATTTTTTGTTGTTTCTTAAGTCTTGCAGGTGCTTTTTCCAAAGATTAGGATAATCAAAACGGATATGCAGGCGCATATGACAACCCACACAAATAGGGCGCAAGTCCTCAAAAGGCTTACTATAATCCTC
>JAYVGJ010000437.1:0-4680 GCA_043772375.1 Raineyaceae bacterium
TGTTTTGCAACGCAAATATACACCTTTTGCAATAAAAGTGTGTCATAATATTCTGAATTTCAATTTATTATGACCACTTTCTTAACAACAAGTTAAGTATATACTTGGGATTGATTTGAATATACAGGCATAAAAAAACCAACCTTTTGTAGTCCTCCATGTTGGAGAGTAGCTTTCCATAGTAGGCTCAAGTGGTGTACCATCAAAGGTACTTTTAAAACTGCAAAATACGAAGTCTATCCTATAATTATAATTATTATTATTTTTGGACATCTCATCACTTATCCTAAGAGAAGGCACATACCCTTCAAAATCACAGTTTTCAAAAGTAAAAGAATGTTTTTGAATATCTGTGTTGTTTAAAAAAAAACCTTTAAACTTAATTCTTCTGAAGGCACTATTGCTGTTTTCTCCTTGAAAATCCACATTGGTCAAAAAAATATTTTTGTTGATAATTAGTAAAGGTAAGTTTTTTTCAAGGAATGCGTTAAATTTTTCACTATTTAGGCGGTAATTTAACATAACATTAAGAAATCCTATTTTTTCATCTGCCATGGAGGTTTTAGTCCACCACTCTTCTGGAAAGTAAAATATGTCACCAAATCTCAGGCTATCCGTTTTATGTTCATAATAGATTGTGGCATTTTCTAGTATATATACGGTGTCTTTTGTGTTTTGTATTTCCTCAAAAAGTTGTGTATAAGAGAGACGGCGAGTGTTTTGCTGGGCTTTGAGGCACAAACATCCTAAAAATAATAGAATGAGCAGGAGGTATGTTTTTTTTGGCATAGTATATAATAGTTATGTTTTCTGTGGTGTCAGGAGTTTCCTTCATAGCCGTCAAGTTAGTTCATTTACTCTCGTTTAGGCACTTGAAGTTCCTTGCACCGTCAGCTAAAGCAGACGGCAAAATAGACTTAAAAGCACTTGAAAAATACATTTCTGTTTTTTTAACTTTCTTTGCCGTCTGCTTTAGCTGACGGTGCAGAGATATTTGAGTGCCTAACTTGACGGCTATGGAGTATCCTTTGAAAATCAATGCTCAAAAACGCATTTGAAGTCAGGAGGAAACTCCTAACTTCACAAAAAGTGGTTCTAATGTGTATATACGCAACCCTATACTTTCACCACAAACATAATAAAACTATTTTAATTTTAAAAAAATATTTCAATTTAATTCGTATTGATACCAAAACAAGTTTATTTCTTCTTTTTTGCGGTAATAAATACTTGATATTTAAGTGTTTCTGTATCAACTTCAATGTTTTCAAAGTTAGCTAAAACAGCAACAACAGAAAACATCAGCTAGTAATTGGAAAGTATGATGAACCGCCCTCTGTTACTGTTTAAAATTTTACTGATAACTTCTTCTAATTCTTTTGGTGTATCAATAAGCCCAAAATCCTCTGAAGGTCCGTGAAAGGCTGTTACTGTCAAAGGATAGCCACCATCTATTTTTATTGGATTTAATTCAAAAAGTCTATAAGAATAATCCTTAATTTTTAAGAAATCAATCCAAAAAGCATAACTAATTATTGCAGTAGTGTTGTCTATTAGCTCTGATGATGTAGTTATAACACCCAAGAAATGTCCGTCATAAATACCATTAAATTCAGTAGTAAATTCTTCCAATTTATTCAAGGGATTCATTTCTAAATCATCTACTTGACTAGTAGGATGCGGAAAAGTTATTTTCATTTTTCTATAATTTTAAAGTGAAACATAAAGGTAAATGATCAATTATTTTATTCGGATTTTCTATATCATCAGATAACATAATAGTTTCAAAAAGACACAATGAATCATTATCAAATAAATCAAATAAATTTTTTGTCATAATTATTTGGTCAAATAAATGCCAAGTTTTTGCTTTTCGTTTTCTACTTTTCTCGTAAAAAAATGACCCACCTGTTCTAAAACTTTTTGATATTGTGTTGTAGTCGCCAAGTAAACGCCAACAAGGATTATAAAATGATAATTGCCGACTTCCCATTATGTTTTCCGTTTGTGGTTGTACGTGCCTGTTACTTGGAAGTGCAAAAAAGCCCATAGGTTCTGTCATTCCTTTTTCAAAAGGAGCCATATTAAAATCACCTGCGACTAATATTTTATTATCATATTCTGCGGCTCTTGTTGTTATGTACTTTTTGTAATTAAATGCTAATTGAAGTTGGTCATATTCATCATAGTTCATTTTTGATGGAATATGAAGCGCAACATAAAGAAAAATCTCCTGTGTGGTTAAATTTTTTATTTCAAAAGCTTCCAAAGTAGCTATTCTTTCAATTCTTCTTATAATTTTAGCTTCTTCAATAAGGTAACTTTTCACTTCACTACTAAATACAGTTGCTTTGGTTTCATTAACAACTAATTCTGTGAAGTCATATTTATTCTTTATTTCGTACTCTGATTTGTTGTTTAGGAACATTTTTATGCTTTTCTTTGATTTCTCCAAGTTATGCAGTTTGATTTTAGAATATCCAAGTTTTTCAATATCTGTATCCACGAGATTTTCTGATTCAAAAAAAGTGAGCGTATCTGGGGATTGTTTACTAAGTATGTCAGTCAAATAGGGATTTATATCACTATAATTACTTTTATTTATATTCCAAGTTACGAAAGATATGCTCATTTGTTCTATATTTTTTTAAATAATTTTTTCTAATGGAATTATATTTGGTACTTACACCACAAACATAATAAAACTATTTTGATTTTACAAAACAACTTTATTTCTTCTTTTTTGCGGTGATAACTACCTGATATTTAAGGATTTCTGTATCAATATTTTAGTCTTTTTCTTTTCATAAATACTGCTACATTTCCATAAAGACCGTCTGCCATTGCCAAAATAGTGTGAGAAACATCAACATTAGTTCCCAGTTTACTTGTCCAAAGCCCGCTTATTAGTTGCCTTGCTGCGTGTTGTGGCTCATTATTTGTATCAGCATAAATGGCTATTTTCTCAAATTCTTCTTCCAAATCCTCATTATTACATTGTTTGTATCCTATTTTCTCAAATAATTGTATAAAACTATCTAATTCTGTATTAAATGGAATATCATCTGGCCAAAAATAGTTGTTTTCAGGCCAATACCACTTTGTATCATCACCATACGCCCACGCAATACAGTTATAATTAGCGGTTCTTTTGCTTGTTTCTATAAAACCTGAAATTTTAGTATTTGGGAAATTAAGCAGCTCCATTATTTTTATAGCATATTTTTGTCAGCCCATTCTAGCCAGTCTGATTTCATTAAGTTGAAAATTCCTTTATGTTCTTTCTTAATAGGATTAATGCTCGTAAGGCTTTCTAAGGCTGAAAACCAATGATTTTCAGCGTTTCTAAGGTCTTGAATAATCAATGGAATAACATCTATGCCTAAAGCAATAATGGAAAGATAGGCAGAATTATTTATGATTTCAGTCATATTAGAAGAAAAAAGCGTTTGTTCTTCCCAAATATTTTTATATAATTGAAATTTCTTTTTTAGATTTTGCTGATAAACATCTTGATATATTCCTTGTAAAAATAAACTTTCACCTACAAATAAATTATGGGTTGTCGCAAAATTACCTGCTATGATTTGCCCTTCGTGAGATATGGAAGAAGATATTTGTTTTTTTGGAACGGTAAAAGAAAGAACATTCATAAGAATAATTGTTTGGTTTTGTCTGTAATGCAATCTTCAAAAATATTGTTTTTTATTTTACGAAAATCATTAAAAATTTTTGTAATATTTTCAGTTGTTTTATCAAGATTAAGTTCTTGAAAAACATCTATATCTAAAATGAAAGGCAATATATTATTATTGATTGGCTCTATGGTTTCTGAAATAATAGCGTTTTTATCTAGGCTATTCTCTTCACAAGGCACTTGTATTTGCATAAAAAATGAGGTGAATAATTCAGGCAAACACGCAGGTATGGGTGGCATATTTGAAATATATTCTTGGAAGCCAGTAAAAGGAAATGGTATTTCTATTCTGTTGATGTACCTTGTACCTAAACGTACCACGTTATTAGGTGCAAATAAGCGGTTATAAATTTCCCATATTTCCAAAAAATCTTTAAAATGCGTTTCCCAATTCTTGTATGGTTTCAAAACATTAAGTGTGATACCGCTAAAATCTACCTGTAATTGCCTTTTTTGGTCTTCTGATGAAAAAACATAACCAGTAATATTAGTTTGAGTTTGATTTTCAATAGACTTTTCTGGGGAAAACTGAAAAGTAATGTTTTTTTTGCTTTTTACAATAGGGAAATTAGTCTTAATATGTTCTTTAAAAGCAAGTAAATCTTCTATTTGATTGGCATTGATTTTATCAACTTTAATATCAAATATAGCTTCACGAATAGGAGAATTGAGATAATTCATTAGTAATGTCTATTTAACTTGTTGATAATGAGATTTTGTATAATATATCTGTAAATATACTTACAAACATATACAAACCAAGTCTTAAATCCTACACTTTTTTGAATTTCCTCTTTTCTAGGTATTTCATTTTGCCAATTTTAATAATTTCCTGCAATTAAATCATTCATTATCAAATATTTATATATATCATAAGGTTTTCTCTATTAGAGTTTATGAATAACTCAAAAATGTCTTTGAAAAGTCCCCCTACTTCCTAAGGAGGGGTTAGGGGTGGTTAAAAATGGAATTATTCATAAACT
>JAYVGJ010000438.1:0-2941 GCA_043772375.1 Raineyaceae bacterium
GGTAAAAAAAGAGTGATAAAAATAAAAAATAAAATCTAAAATAAGAATGCCCCATACAAAAAGTAAAGGGCATTGTAAGATTATGTCCAAAGTCTAATAATTCTTTGCCATCAAGAAAAGTAGTTGGTGTATATTCAATTTGGTTTTTTGTACTCCAAATGTGGTGTTCTTTTAGCTGATTTTCTATGTCATTTGTATCAATTTTAGCTAAATCAAGCGGATATTTTTTGCTCCATTGTTCATAATTGAGCAACTCAAACCAGCTATCTAATGCCTGTGGCAAAATCTCATTTTCTAAGCTAAAAATATGCCTTAAAACCTTGTTTGGCGCACTATTTGGGTTGTTATCTACTACAAACCGTACTACAAATTTTATATCTTCAAAATGTTTTACCAAGTTTTCAATTTCTTTATGTGCGCTGGCACAAGGCTTGCAAAATGGGTTACATACACTTAGGAGCGTGGTTTGTGCATCTGGATTGCCCAAAATAATTTCTCTGCTAAAATTTTCTATTTCTACTGTTTTTTGTGTTGCTAAAAAGCTATCAAAAAGTGCCGTATTTCTTTGGTATTTTTGTAGTGCGAGTTCCAGATTATCTAGTTTTTTATTTTTTATGATAAATGGTTTTGCTGCAAACCACGCCAAAATAGGCAACAAAAAACCAACCATAACAACCATAAAACCTTGAAAATCAAAATTAAAACTTTCAAAACCAAATTTTTCAAAACTCAAAAATAAAAACAAAGCATCAGCCCACAACATCAAAAGCACCACCAAACATAATGGGCACCATTTTTTGACCACAAAAGCCTGATAATAAACAGAAAAAAGCGTATAGGGCAAAGTAAGAAGACCTAAAACAAATAAAGTAGGAATTACAAGATTTATTTTATTTGCAAAAAATGCCAATAATAAAACTAAAAAAGCACCTGAAAAATATAAAAAACCTATCTCCGACCACGACAACCAACCCAATAATTTTGCTTGTGGAGATTTCGTAATAGCGTTACAATCAGTTTCTTTGCCTATATGGCACATTTGCGCTACTATTTTGGGTAATTTGCCAAATTCGTTGATAAGTAAAAATACACTTGCTACAAGTCCCAAGACAACAGAAGCTAATAAACCTGAAAGTATTCCAGCTTGTTTGTTCTCTTTGATAAGAAAACCGCTTATAATCAACAAAATAACCAAAGATGTATATAAAATGCTTTTTTCAAGACTGTGAAAAATTTGTTGTTGCTTATTTTCTTTGTAGTTTGGTTCTGCTGAAAACTCGTTTGATTCTGCTAAAAGTGCTTTCCCAGTCCATTTTTTGGAGAAATTTGTAATGTTTTCTGTGATAAAACCTTTTGTATCAGCAAAATACGTAATCTGCTGATTTTCAAATGATTTTATTAAAACTAACTCTTCCTGATGTATCTGTGCAAATGCAGGATAAGGAATTTCTGTAAGTTCTTTTTGGGTGATTTTTACTGCCATATTTGGCACAAAATACGTATCTAAAAAATCAGATAAAGCCGACAAACTTGGATATTCTGGGTAAAACTTAATAGCCTCCAAACCTGCACCACTCACAGGAATATCTTTGAGTTTGAAAAATTGAAAAAGAAGATTTTGCATTATTTTTTAAAGTAGTATATTATAAGTATAAAAATTATTCATAAAATAATTGACTTTATATACAAGTTCTGTATAATCTCCATTATCAATGCGTTTTTTATTGAGTTTTATTGATGTTGTCATTTCTTCACCAGAAGGGCTTGTAAAATTAACATCTTTTCCTTTGAATTCTCCTTTTAGCTCATAATTACCAGTTTTATCTTGTACTAATTGTATTTGAATAGTAATATCAGGTTTTATATCTTTTGTTTCTTTGTTGTAAGGTAAAAAAATAAATTCTCTTATGCCTTTATATTTTTCATTTCTTATTTGCATAGCAATCAAGTAGTTATTAATTATATTATCAATAACAGGTAAGATTATTTTATTCTTTTTATCAATAGTAATACTTGGATAGGCAATAAAAACAACTGCTTTTTCGTGGCGTTTTTGTTCTTTATAATCCAGTAAATTTTCACAATTAGAGAAATATAGTTCTAAAATAACATTTGTACGAAATAGAAACTCCTCTTTCATAGGAGAAATATCTTTTTCTGAAAGCGGTTTTATTATTTCTTTCTCATCAGGAAAATTTCTTGTTATTGTAGCAACCGACCCACCAAAACTACTTTCTAATGTATCTTTAGTTAAATTATCTATTATAAAATATCTGTATGAAGGAATATTCGTTTTTTTATAGAAATTAGTTATGCAAATAATATTAGCATTTTTTGTATCAATGCCTATATAATTCATACATTTAGACTTACTTTTACTAATTGAGTCCATTTGTTTATCAAGGTCTTTCAATAGCTCAGTAGCAAATTTTTGTGATATAATTTGCTCATTTTGAGGGAAAATTTTCACATCAAAATTGAATGCTAATGCAAATTTTAAAGGCTTTATTTGGGCTGATACAAGATGAATGGTAAAGAACAGGAAGAAAAATATTTTTTTCATAGCTTATTAAGTTTTAGTACGAGTAATTATAATATTTACTCGTACTAATTGAACAAAAAACAGTGTTTAGAAGCACCCAGCGCAGCTTGCACGTACTGAACAATAGTTGAGCGCACCATTGATAGTATCAAAACCTGCACCAGCAACAACCCCTCCACCATCTGTAAACAAATAGCAAGTCCAAGCAGCAAGCAATCCGCCCTTTACATTTTTTTGCTCCTCTTGTGTGAGGGCAAATGCCTGAAATTTCTTCAGATTTTTCATATAGTAGTTGCTTTGGCTTTTGCTACCGTACACTGTTTTAATTTAAGATTAAACTATTCTAATTCATTGATAATCAACAAGAAGGAAAATAGTGTTTTATTGAATTTATTGATA
>JAYVGJ010000439.1:0-33207 GCA_043772375.1 Raineyaceae bacterium
GGTAAAAAAAGAGTGATAAAAATAAAAAATAAAATCTAAAATAAGAATGCCCCATACAAAAAGTAAAGGGCATTGTAAGATTATGTCCAAAGTCTAAACCTTTGTGGGAGATTATTTAACTGTAAAACTTGGTAATAAATGGGGTGTTATTGATAAAACTGGTAAAGAGATTACATTCAAATATGATGTTGTGAGTAATATAGTGGAAGATATGGCAACAGTAAAACTTGGTAATAAATGGGGTGTTATTGACAAAACAGGGAAAGAGGTAATAGTACCCAAATATACTTATGTTTCTGACTTTAGTAGAGGCTTAGCAACAATATTGCTTGATGATAAACTTGGTTTTATTAGCAATATAGGAGTAGAATACTGGGAAGATTAGTAAAATAAGGTGTGGTTGAAAGAACACACGCAAAAAGAAGAAACAACTTCTACAGCAAGTGCTAATTAGTAGATTTCTAAATACTTTTTTCAAATCTTAAAGATTGGAATAATTTAAAAGCACCTTTACAAATTTTGGAAAAGTGCTTTTAAATTATCTTTATTGCGGATTATTACGTTGATTTCTTTGCGGATTATTATTCTTATTTGGCTGATTTTGAGGTGTATTTTTATCTTGGTTAATAATTTTTTTGGTATCTTCAATAATATCTTGCCCCATAAGCATCACTTTGGAGGCATTGCTGACCAGGTAAGGTGCAATTGGTTCAACAATGGGAAAAAGCAAACTTCCTTTTAAAAGAGTGTTATCAAAAGTTTTTAGACTATTAAACAACCACAAAAAAACACTCACAAAAAAAGCAAACTTCAACACGCCAAAAGTTGCGCCAATAAGGTTATCAAAACTACCCAAAACCGTACTATCCAGCACGCCTTTGAGGTAATTTCCTAGTTTATTGATAAGAAACCAAATCACCACAAAAGTAATGATAAATGCCACATAAGGCATTGCACTATTTTTGAGGTCTGTGTGTGGCGCAATAAGTTGGAGCGTAAAATGAAAAAATTTGAAGCCCAAAACTATAGCCAAAAAGAAGGAAATAGTAGAAATAAGTGTCATTACTGCACCCGTTTGGTAGCCTTTGTGTGCGCCCCAAAGCAACGGCAACAAAATAAAAATATCAATAGTATTCATTTTTCTAGTTACGAATTTTAAATTATCAATAAATACAAAATACAGATATTCAAATAGTTAAATATCTTAGCTTAACAATTTCTTTACCATTTCAGAGATAAGTTTCCCCTCAAATTGCCCAGTCATTTCTTTGTTGGCAAGTCCAATTATTTTGCCCATTTCCTTGATTGTAGCGTTATTTTCAGCAATAATATCTTTTATGATTACTTCTGCCTCATCTGCGGAAAGTTGCTTTGGAAGATATTTTTCAATGACCTGAATAACAGCAAGTTGCTCTGCTGCTTGTTCTTCTCTGCCACCATTTTTAAACATATCAAAAGATTCTTTGCGTTGTTTAAGTGCTTTTGTAAGCAAGGCAATTTCGTTGGCTATTGTGATGTTTTCTATTGCACCGCCTTTAGTTTCTTCCAACAAAATAAGTGATTTTATCTCACGCAAAGCCGTTAGTGTACTTTTTTCTTGGGCTTTCATAGCCGTTTTGATGTCTTCGTTGATTTGTTCTTTGAGTGTCATTAGGATTATTTATTTAAGAATTATTTTTACAAAAATACAAAAAACATCATTAAAAACAAGTTCTTAATAAATAAAATTTCCTATAAAACCAAGATTTTAACTTGATTTCATAGGAAATTCTATTTTAATTAAAAATATTTTCTAAAAAATCTTATTAAATATTATGCGCCAAACTCTCCTCTATCATTGGGTGATTTTTTGGAATAAGTGGAGCTTTTGCAAGCGTATTTGCCACTACATACACAAAACCACACGCAAACATCATAATACTTCCTATTTCCATCAGTCCAAAACCGCCGTGTTCGCCCACAGTTCCTGGCATCACCATCACGAAAAAGTCCAAATAATGACCAATTATAATACCAAAAGCAGCTACTTTTAAGAAAATTTCTTTACGTTTTGCATCTCTTGTCATCAAAAATAACAAAGGAAACAAGAAATTTATCACCAAATTCATTGGAAGCATTGGCGCATAAACACCGTCAAAACCTTCCAAACGCTCTTTAAAGTAAATTGTTTCTTCTGAAATATTGGCGTAATAAATCAGCAAGAATTGAGAGAACCAAATATAAGTCCAGAAAATGCTTAATCCAAACATAAATTTGCCTAAGTCGTGCAAATGGTTTTCATTCACCATTTTGAGGTAACCTTGCTCTTTCAAAAGAATGATAGTCAGAGTAATCACAGAAAAACCAGTAACCAACCAACTAGCCAACATATACCAGCCAAACATTGTGCTAAACCAGTGCGTATCAATGCTCATAATCCAGTCCCAAGCAGAAGTAGAAGACGTAACACCAAAAAACACCAAGAAAGTAGCAGAAATAACTGTATTTTTATCATAATTCACATAAGCCAATCTGTCGGTAATGTTATCTTCCGCCAAAGAATTTGCACGCAATTTCTCATACATCAAATACCAACCAGCAAAGTAAGCAAAGAAACGTATCAGCCAAAACAAAGGAAAAGTACCTTTGTCAAGTGGCCAGAAAAACATTGCTGCTTTGCCATCAATAATACTGTCGTATGCTTCAGTTCCTTTCACATACAAATCAGCGTGTGTCCAATGGAACAGGCTAGTATGTGAGAAATATGATGCAAGGAAAACAACGAGCATCACAAGCCCAGTAACAGGCAAAAATTTACCAAAAGCCATAGGAATTCTTAGTATCAAAGAAGACCAGCCCGCTTTTGCCATATATTGCACCGCAATAAAGAAAACCCCAGCAACAGAAATTCCCGTAAATAAAAGGCTATTTACCCAAAGATTTGCCCAAACACGAGCAATCCAATTAAAATGATGCCCCTCTACTGCTTTTTCAGCGTGTTTTGCGCCTTCGTGAGCAACGCCTGTCGCTTCGTGATGTCCGCTAAAATCTTTCATAGAAAAAATAACTGCGCCAATAATAAAAAGCACAAGCCCTATTCCTATTCCCATTACGAGTTTTTTCCTTAGTTCTGCAGGAAATACATATTTTTCGTTGAGGTCGTATTCTACGTGTTCGTGAGCCATATTAGAATATATTTATAATTTTTTTAAAGATATGTTAATGAGTAATTTTTTGGTACTTTGTAGAGATAAGGCAATGCCTTATCTGAACTCGTTGTATTTTTTATCCTAAATCTAGTGCTTATTGTTTGTCGTTAGATAAGGCAGTGCCTTATCTCTACCAGCAAAATAACTACATTTATTTCTTAGCCGCAACCACCACAGCGGGCGTTTTTGCAGTAGAATCTTTCTTTTCTTCAGCTACGAGTAGGTTTTTACCAGTTTCATCAACTTGTCCTTGCAAAACGTGAACATAATTTGTTACTTGCCAACGCTCCAAAGAATTAAGTTGTGAGGCGTGAGACCACATACGCCCTTTTCCGTGAGTGATGACGTGCCAGATATGTGCGCTATTTGCTTTTGCAATAGCTCCGCCAGTCAAATTAGCCACACCTTGATATTTTACGCCTACTTTTCCGTTGCCTTTACCTTCCGCACCGTGGCAAGGCGTACACAAGCGTTCATAAATAATTTTCCCTTGTTCAATAGATTTTTTATTGAGTGGAAGCGGATTTATGAGTGTTTTTTCTTCTTTCAGGATACTATCTTTATGTGTATTATAAACCATTAGTCCCAAATCAGTTTTAGAACCATCTTCATCTACAAAAGAAGTAGCATAATTGCGGCGAGAAACCGTACCCGCAACAGGCTCACGCATATTCATTTGATATGGGTTGATTTTGTTGAGGGAGTCATCTACCGTAACCTGACTAAGTGGGTCGTAGGCTAGTGACGTATACATATTTGGCGCAAATTCTGTTCCTGGGTCATTTGGATTTTGTCCACAAGACACAAGGCTCAAACTAGCTCCAAAAAGTAAAGAGGCGGATAAAATATTTTTTATTTTCATTATTTTAATAATTGTGAATTGTAAATTGTGAATTGTGAATGAATACAAAACAACAATCTTATTTTCTATTGATTATCAAGTTATTCTACAGATACAAAAACGTAATTCGTAATTGTTAATTCGTAATTGAATTAAGCTGCTTTTTCCACCATTTTAGGGCTAGCTTCTGCACCGTATTTTAGTAGGATTTGAGAAATTTCTTCTTGGGATTTTCCTTCATTTTTGTCCATATCAACAACCAAAACGTATTTATCATCAGTAGAACGTCTGTCAAAAGAAAATTCTTCTTTTCCAGGTCCCATTCCGTTAGAGATGAAAAAAGTAGCAACCATTCCCAAAGCGGCAATAAGTACCGTTGCCTCAAAGGTAACAGGCACCATTGTAGGGATAGAAACATAGTTTTTACCCCCAATAATCATAGGCCAATCAATGCCTAACATAAAGGTAATCATCAGAATAGCCAACGAAAAACCCAAAGTCGCAAAGCAAAAAGCCGCAATAGGTATGCGTGTGCGTGGATGACCAATGTAAACGTCCAAATGGTGAATTGGATGCGGAGAAAATACTTCGTGTACTCTCAAACCGTCTTCTTGTACTCTTTGTACGGCATTAAGTATAGCGTTTTCGTGGTCATAAACACCAATCATGTACCTGCTAGACTCTTTTATTAGTTTATTGTTGCTCATTTTGGTAGAGAATTTTTTATTTGTCGTTCCCCACGTTTCACGCAGGGTTATGGTTGTTAAACCCTTTCAGGGTTTTTTAATACATTTTTTTGTGTTGTCAGGTTTTTGTGTTGTCAGGTGTTTCCACCTGACAACAAATGCGCTTTTAAATCCTAATTTACTGCGTTTATTGAAGTCAGGTGGAAACACCTGACTTCACCACGAAACCTTAATCTTTATCTGGATTATGAACCGCTGCTATTTTCACGCCTTCACCACCTGCTTTGTTAGAAAGTGCAATAACACCTCTTGCACGTGCTGCTTCATCAGAAGAATTAAGGGCTGCTTTTACTTCTGCCATATTGATTACGGGCAAGAATTTAGCAAATAAGAAAAATAGCGTAAAGAATAAGCCAAAAGTAAACAAATAATCACCCACATCATAAATAGTTGGGTGGAAATAAATCCAACTTGATGGCAAGTAATCTCTGTGTAAAGAAGTTACGATAATTACAAAACGCTCAAACCACATACCAATATTTACAATAATTGATAATACAAATGTAGCTACTAGGTTTCTGCGGATAGTTCTTGACCAAAAAAGTTGAGGAGAAACCACATTACAAAGCATCATAGCCGCATAAGCCCACCAATAAGGACCAAAAGCTCTATTGATAAAAGCATAACTTTCATATTCTACACCAGAATACCAAGCAATAAAAAACTCCGTAATGTACGCCACACCCACAATGCTACCCGTAAGCGTGATGATTTTATTCATCAATTCAATGTGTTCTAGCGTGATATAATTTTCCAGTTTAAACACAACACGAGTAATTAGCATCAGCGTAAGTACCATTGCAAAACCAGAAAAAATAGCTCCAGCTACGAAATAAGGTGGGAAAATAGTCGTGTGCCAACCAGGAATGACAGAGGTTGCAAAATCCATTGATACAATTGTATGCACAGAAAGTACAAGCGGTGTAGAAAGTCCTGCCAAAATCAAAGAAACATATTCATATCTTGCCCAAACTTTTGCGCCACCTTCCCAGCCAAAAGCCATAATTGAGTACATAAATGCACCAATAGGACGGCGTTTTTCTTCTTTTGCTTTTCTTTCTTCTTTGGTATCAGTTGCCAAAAGTGGGTTATCAGACAAAGAAACTTTTGCTCTATCACGGATAGTAGCCAAATCAGGGATAAGACCCACGTACCAGAAAACAGTTGAAACAGTCAAATAAGTAGAAATGGCAAACACGTCCCAAACGAGTGGCGAGTTGAAATTTACCCAAAGTGAGCCATAAGTATTTGGTAATGGTAATGCCCAATGTGCCAGCCAAGGTCTGCCCATGTGGAACAAAATGAACGAACCAGCGCACAAAACAGCAAAAATTGTCATTGCTTCTGCGGCTCTGTTGATAGATGTCCTCCATTTTTGGCGGAAAAGCATCAAAATAGCAGAAATAAGTGTTCCTGCGTGACCAATGCCCACCCACCACACGAAGTTGGTGATGTCCCAAGCCCAGCCGACTGTCTTATTTAGCCCCCAAGTACCTATCCCAAACCACCAAGTTGAAGCAACGGAAAGAGTGCCTAAACCTAATAATACGAGTGAAATACCAAAACAGATAAGCCAGGGCATTGTAGGCTTTCCTTCCACTTGCTTACAAACATCATTGGTGATGTTGTGCATTGTCATCTTGTTGAGTACAAGAGGCTCTCTAATGGGTGATGTAACTTGCATACTATATTTGTTGTTGTTGATTATTATCTTGTAATTTCTATTTTACTTTTGAATTACTGGTATATTTCTGTGCCAAATCATATCAGATATAATAATAGCGTTTTTAAATTGTTTTTTTACTTTTTTTAGCATCTTTCTAGCATCTTTTTTACTTTGAAAATCTCCTAAACATACATCATATGTAGGGCGTTTAAACTGTAAATAAGGGTGATACTTTTCAAAATATTCAAAGCATTTTTCACGTGTTTCAGTAGCTTCTATTCTTTCTTTTCCCTGATAAACTTGTATTCTAAAACCTTTTATTTGAGCGTGATGTCCACCAGTTCCTTTGGGACGAGTAGGCTCTATATTTAATTGTGAAGTAACATCAAATTTGTATATATGCTTTGCTTTTGTTGCAATATATCTACTGTATTCATATCTAGGAATATAATTAATTATTGTATCATCAACAAAGTTAGCATTTTTACTTTTTTGAGCTAATATTTCCAAAGAAACAAAAAGCAAAACCAAAATAATTAGATACTTTTTCATAATTATTGTATTTGTAGGGTGCGACCCTTGTGGTCGCCCTGTCGTCAAATGTATTTTTTATCAATTTTTTGATGTTGTTGTTTGTCGTGTTGCTTTCGCATTTGGGGCGACCACAAGGGTCGCACCCTACAAAATACACCACCTATTACGAATTGTATTCATTTGTAATTCGTAATTGATAATTCGTAAATTGGCAACTAAGCTTTATTTCTAATTTTCGTCAAATAAGAAACATTTGGTTTTACGCTGATTTCCTCCAATACGTGGAATGCACGGTCTTCTGCAAAAACAACATCTCCCGTTTTCTCATCTTTTGAAAGTTCCAAAACTTTCGCAATCATACTATCTTTGTCGTTCATATCACCAAAAATAATGGCATCTGTTGGGCAAGAAGTCTGACAAGCGGTTTTTACATCACCGTCTTTTACCAGACGTTTGTCTTTTCTTGCAGATAATTTTCCTGCTTGTATGCGTTGCACGCACATAGAGCATTTTTCCATTACGCCACGAGAACGCACCGTAACATCAGGATTAAGCACCATTCTACCTAAATCAGTAAACATTGTGTAGTTTACATCTTTGAATTTATCATCATTCGTATAATTAAACCAGTTGAAACGGCGCACTTTATATGGGCAGTTGTTGGCACAATAACGAGTACCAATACAACGGTTATAAGTCATTTGATTAAGTCCTTCAGAACTGTGAGTTGTCGCTAAAACTGGGCATACAGTTTCACAAGGCGCATTATTGCAATGTTGGCACATCATTGGTTGGAAAACAACTTCTGGATTTTCAGAGGCAAGTTCCATTTTTTCATAATTACCAATAGATTTGTCTTTCGTGTCGGCATCTGTGCTATAATAACGGTCAATACGCATCCAGTGCATCTCACGACCATTTATTACTTCTCTTTTTCCAACAACAGAAACATTGTTTTCAGCCTGACAACCAATCATACAAGCACCACAACCCGTACAAGAATTTAGGTCAATGACCATTCCCCACCAGTGGTTTTTTGCATAGGCTGTTTTTTCGTGACCTTTCCACATTGTGATGTCCGTTGGTTTCTTTTTACCGTCTGGCGTTACGACCATTGGATAATATCTGCCTGCTTTTGTGTCTTTTTTGTATGATGCTAACGTGGATTCTTGCACGTTATTTCTGCCCATAATAGTTTGGTGCGTTTGCGTAATGGCAAGTTCTGCCACTTCTTCAGTTTTAGTAATTGTTACTTCACCAGCCGCATAAACGTACACGCCATCTTTAATTGTGGCAAATGGATAGGCATTTTTACCTACGCCATCACCACATTTGCCTGCATTTGTACGACCATAGCCCAAAGCCAAAGAAACCGCACCTTTTGCTTGTCCTGGCTGTATCAAAACAGGTACTTTTACAGAAAAGCCGTTTGCTTTTACCTCAACTATATCACCTTGTTTGTATTTATCTTTTGCATCAGCAATAGAAACGCACAAATAATTATCCCAAGTAGCTTTTGTGATAGGGTCAGGCATTTCTTGTAGCCAAGGATTATTTCCGTGAAAACCACTACCTAAACCAACTTTTTGGTACAATGAAAGTTCCATTGCGCCACTTTTCGTTACGAAAAATGCCGCTAAAGCCGCTGCTGCACCACTTACATCTCCTTTGAAATCAAAATTTCCTGCAAGTCTAGCTTCATTTTTTACAACTTCTTTTACTTCTTTTTTGTCTTCTGCTTTTACGTCAGTTTTTGCATCTACTTTTTTGTCGTCTTTTGCGTTAGCCTGTGCATCATCTTTTACAGTAGTTTTTGCAGTTTCAAAAGAAATATTTTTTGACTCATAAACGCCCTCGTGAAGTGCTTTTGTCCAGAAATCACTAAAATTTTCTTTGGTATTTTTAGCCCAAAAATTTCTTAAAAAATCATAATAAGATTTAGTGCTTCCAGACCATTTCAGAAGGCTATCTTGTGCTTGGCGTGTGCCTTTGTAGATAGGTGAAATAGTTGGTTGCATAAAACTGAAATAGCCTTTGCGTGGCTCTGCATCTCCCCAAGACTCCAAAAAGTGCATATCAGGCACGACAAACTTACAATTTGCAGAAGTTTCGTCAATTCTATCAGAGAAAGAAAGGCTAAAAGCAAGTGATTTTAATGCTTTTGCAAACTTTTCGCCACCTTGTGGGTAATCATAAGCGGGGTTTGTGCCATAAAAAATAGCTCCACCAACCGTTCCGCCCAAAACATCAGCAACAAATTTAGCCATATCTTCATCATTTCCTTGTTTTAGGTAAGAGGGAGAAGCTAAATCCATAATTTGGTCATAAGCACCTAATTCCGAGTTGATTGCGTTCACAATTAACTGCACATTTGGGTCATTTGAGCCTGCAATAACAACTGCTTTGCCTTTTTTGGCTTTCAAATCTGCGGCTGCTTGCTTGATTTTGTCAGTAACTTTTTTGTCCGCAATATCAGCAACAGTCAAACCACCTTTAATTTCGTTATACAAAAGTGCCGCTACAATACCTTCCTGCGAAGGTTTTATTTGAGAACGGTAATCAGAGTTTGCCCCTGTGATAGTCATTCCACTTTCAAAAGTGTATAAACGGGACATTTCTCTATTATTTTTGTTCAATTTCCTATTTTTAGCAAATTGACCGTTATATTCAGTTGCAGAAAGCCACGTACCTAAGAAATCAGCAGAAATACTGACAATAGTTTCCGCTTTTGAGAAATCATAAGAAGGCAAAGCATACGCTCCAAACGACTGCTGATTGGCTTTAAGCATTCCATACGCAGAAACAGCATCATAAGAAATGTGTTTTACGTTAGGATATTTTTTGGTAAATTCTGCAATAACCGCTTTTGTAGATGGGCTAAGGATAGAATGAGAAACCAAATAAACCGTTCCGTTAGCAGCAGAAAGCGCAGCCACAATTTTTGCATCAACATCTTCTAGCTTAGCTTTTTTATTGTCTTCACGAGGCTCTTGTATGCGTGAGAGGTCGTAAAGTCCTAAAATAGAGGCTAAAACTCTTGCACTTACTTTGCCTTTCGTGATAGAAGAGGCTTCATTTCCGTCAATTTTGATAGGACGACCTTCTCTAGTTTTCACCAAAATACTTGCGTATTCGCCATCTTGCGCATAGGTACTTGCATAAAAATTGGGAATACTTGGCTCAAAATCTTCTGGTTTATTGAGATAAGGAATAGATTTTTTGATAGGAGCTTCGCAAGCCGCAAGCGACACGGCAGCCACACTAAAACCTAATAATTTGAGGAAATCACGGCGTTTTGTGCCTCCTGATTCTGTTTGTTCTGCTATTGGCAAAAACTCTGGGAACTCGTTGTGTGCTTTTTTGACGAATTCTATATCATTAGAAAACTCTTCTAAACCTTTCCAGTATATTTTTTTATCCTGATTTTCCATAAATAATTATGCCTTAGAATTTTGATGCTTGTTGTTAAGTTACTGGTTTGCGTGCAGTTTACACGCTTATATAGTCTTTGTGGGAAATTTATTTGAAATCATTTATTCAAAAAATTTCTTTTATTTTTAATATTCCTAATTGCGAGGATAGAAACCTAACAAAGAGAAGTAAATAAATGCTTTTTATTCTTTCTTAAAAGTTTGAAACTCTGCAATCATCAATCCATTGGATAATAACCCATCATTATCATTACTTGTAGAGTTACAAGAAAGTTTAGCTGTTATTTTAAACCATACTCTAAGTTTCTGCCCAAAATAGTCTGTGAACTCTTCTGTTTTTAATATTTCAATTTCGTTTATTGAAGCTAAACTACTTGATTGATAAAATTTATTCTCTTTCTCTTTAAGAATTTCTAAATGAAAATCAGTTTGAAAATCTCCTAGTTTTTTTTTGCCCAAACTAAATAGTCTATCAAATTCCTCCTGAGATGTTGTATTATGTTTGGGTGAATAAAGTTTAAATGCTGTTTGCCCACCCAACGACAAACCAAATATAACAATCTTCATAGGGTTTGTAGGGTCGCAGTTATCATTTGTATATCCTCCCCATTGCCCTCCTTGTCCTCCATTACTCCAAGAGAAGTTGTTTCCTCCAAGGTTTCCTATAAATATTGGTAATGATGTCGTCAGAAACTTAGCATTATCTTCTCTAGGAGTAATTTGCAAATCATCTTTTTTACAACTGACTATTATCAGTATCAAAATAAAACTTAATAAGGGCTTTATCATATTGTTTTTTTTTATTTCGTTTAAACCTCTAATATTATTAGTGCAATAAAGTTATTTTCCACACAGAGTTAAGTATTTTTGTGAAGTCAGGTGTTTCCACCTGACTTCAATTTATGTATTTAATAATGGCATTTAGAACATTCCAAACCGCCAATATCTTTCACTTTCATTTCTTTTCCGCCACTACCTTTGTGCGCTGCCATTAGTTTGTCATAATAGACATTTCCTTCAGATTTTACGACTGTTTGTCTGTGGCAATCAATGCACCAGCCCATACTCAAAGGAGAACGTTGTTGTACTACTTCCATTTGGGCAATATTTCCGTGACAACTTGTACATTCAATTTGTCCTGCTACAGTATGTTGTGAGTGGTTAAAATACACTAAATCAGGCAAATTATGCACTCTAATCCATTGAATAGGCTGATTTTTTTCTGCTGCTTCGTATATTTTCTGTATTTGTGGAGAAGTACGTTTGATAGCATTATGACAATTCATACAGATATTCACAGATGGAATATTTGCTGATTTACCTTTATAAACGCTTGTATGGCAATATTGACAGTTAATTTCGTATTTGCCAGCGTGCAATTTGTGCGAGAACGAAATTGGTTGCGTAGGTGCGTAGCCAGTTTGTTTGCCTATTTTCATAGTTTTGTCAATGCCTGCTTTTGCGACCACAAGGAAGAAAAACACGCCTATCACTGCTAAAAACGCAGAACTTCTAAATATTGACTCCAAATCAATTTTCTGATTAACAACTTCTTTGTCTGCGTCTGCAATTTCTTTATTTTGAAGATTTTTTGTCAAAAGAGAAACCACCAAAGATAGCGTTACAAGCACCAAAAGAAGTGTTACCACCATACCCGCCAAAATGACGTTATTATAGCCGCTTCCACCTTCTGAACTTGCGCCACCTGTGGCTGGTGCGCCACCTGCAGAAACTGCAACTGCTACTACTTTTTCACCTTCAGCCTTGATGTAACCTAAGATATTTTTGATGTCATTATCTTTCAGGTCTGGGAAAGACTGCATTTGTGCTTTTCCGTACTGGTTATAAAGGGCTACTGCATACGCATCACCACTAGCAATAACTGCTGATGAGTTTTTAATCCATTTTAGAAGCCAAGCCTCATTTCTACGGTCGTGTACGCCTTTTAGTCCAGGACCTACAACGGCTTTGTCGCCTACTCCGTGGCAACTAGCACAATTTCCTGCGAATAATTCTTTTCCTTTCGCAATGTCCGCTTGTCCGTTGGCGGTATGCGCCAAGATAGTAAGTCCAAAACATATAAGAAATATGTTTAAAAACTTGGTAATGCCTTGATTTTTAAGCAAATACATAACTTTGTTGTGTTTGTTTTTAATTTTTTTGCTGTTTTATTTGGTACAAAAATAGTATGAGAACTTTTGTAAACAAATCATTTTTTGTAAAAAGTCAAAAATATTTTTCATTACATTCCCAAAAACCTACTTTAAATACGCTTAGAGAATGTTTTATGCAATTATAATGTTTCGTTTTTAACGTAATTTAGAATATTTCTAAATAAGGATTTTTTGGAATGTGGATAACTTTTTCTAACCTTTGGGGTCAAAATTTAGTTATTTCTTTGTGCCACACAAATACATAGAAAACATAGCAATACAAAATACAATTTATCAATGAAAATCAGCAAAAAATACGAACTTTCGCAGGAAAATCTAGACCGCATTGTGGAAATGGCGTGGGAAGATAGAACGCCTTTTGATGCTATTTTGGTGCAATTTGGTGTACCAGAAGCAGATGTAATTAAGATTATGCGTTTAGAAATGAAACCTAGCTCGTGGCGTATGTGGCGTGAGCGTGTGCAAGGACGTGCCACCAAACACACTAAAAAAGCAGTTGAAGGCGTGGACAGGTTTCATTGCAGCCGTCAGCGTGGCATTACGCTTAATAAAGTGTCAAAAAGATAATAATATTATTTTTATATTGTTGATTTTCTTATCTTTGCGCATCTAAAAATATAATTTTAATGGAAATCCTACAAAATCATACAGAACTAGCGTGTCATTATTTGACCACACAAATAGGCGTAAAACGTGCTTATTTTTTTGGTTCATTTGCTCGTAATGAACAAAATGAAAATAGTGATGTAGATATTTTACTAGAATTAGAGTACAAAAATAACCGTTTTGATTATTTTACTTTTTGTACTATTCAAGAGAAATTACAACAAATCTATCAAAGAAAAACTGATGTAATAACGGAAAATGGGCTATCAGAAAATATAAGAAATATCATTCAAAAAGAAAAAATATTATTTTATGAAAGACAAAAATAAAGATATAATTAGGTTAAAACATATTTTAGAAGCTATTGCAGACGCAACACTTTTTATGCAAGGGCGCACATTTCAGAGTTTATATGATGATAAAATGTTGCTTGCCGCTGTTGAGCGTAAAGTAGAAATTATAGGTGAAGCTTCTAATCATATTTGATCAGAAACGCAAGAAAAATACCCTCAAGTACCTTGGAGGCAAATTGTTGGCTTTCGTAATGTTATTTCTCACGAGTATTTTGCTATTGATTTGAATATTCTATATGATATTTTGAGTGATAAATTACCTGATTTAGCAATATCAATGCAAATTATTTTGGAAAATATTGAAGACTAAATAAATAAAATAACTCACAACCACAAAAAATGCGTTTTTTCTCTCCCTTAATACTGGTTTTAATTGCTAAAATCAGCTTTTTTATCTTACCTGCGCAAGCGCAAACCTCACCACAACTAAATTCATCTGAAATACTTTTGCACCTCCAAAAACTCCAAACAGTTGGGAGCGTTTTGTACGTTGCAGCGCACCCAGATGATGAAAATACTCGTTTGCTGGCTTATCTCGCCAAAGAAAAAAAGCTAAGAACAGCTTATTTGTCTATCACGAGAGGTGATGGTGGGCAAAATCTTATAGGAAAAGAACAAGGTGATGCGCTTGGGCTTATTCGTACACAAGAACTACTGCAAGCACGCAGAATAGACGGTGCAGAGCAGTTTTTTACTCGTGCTAATGATTTTGGTTACTCAAAAACGCCAGAAGAAACCCTTAATATTTGGAACAAAGACAATGTTTTAGCTGATGTGGTTTGGGCTATTCGTAAGTTTAAACCTGATGTGATTATTTGCCGTTTTCCTACGACTGGTGAGGGCGGACACGGACATCATACCGCCTCTGCTATGCTTGCAGAAGAGGCTTTTGAGGCTGCCGCAAATCCACAAAAATACCCTCAACAACTACAATATGTAAGTGTTTGGCAAGCTAAAAGCCTTTTTTGGAATACTTTTAACTTCGGAACAACCAACACAACGGCTGAAAATCAACTAAAAATAGATGTAGGAGCTTTTAATCCTCTTTTGGGTAAGTCTTTTGGTGAAATAGCGTCTGAAAGTAGGTCTATGCACAAAAGTCAAGGCTTTGGCTCTGCTCGTGGACGTGGAGAAGCCATTGAATATTTTAAACTGCTTAAAAACAGTTCTACAACCAAACAAACAAATCAGACTAATTTGAAAACGGATTTGTTTGAAGGCATTGATTTGACTTGGAAACGTCTAAATTTGCCTAAAATTGATAAAATAATTAGTGAAATTATCAAAAAATATAACCCTCTTGCGCCAAATGAAAGCGTAAATGATTTAGTTTTGCTTTACAAAAATATTCAAAATATCCCTGAAAAGACCAATAATGATACTCCGCAGACTGATATTTCTTATTGGAAGACACAAAAACTAAAAGAATTAGAAGTTATTTTGATTTCTTGTGCAGGACTTTGGGCAGAAGCGTATGCAGGTGAGTTTAGCGCAGTGGCTAGTGCAATTTCAAATAGCAAAATCAATATTACAACGCAAATAATTAGTAGAAATCAAACGCTCAACAACAAAATAATCTTAGAAAAAATAGCTATTTTAAATCAAAAAGATACTATTACTAATCTTTCTTTGGATAAAAACAAACTTTTTACTTTCAAATTTAAGGCTGATATTAAAGCAGATATTGCTACTTCTAATCCGTATTGGCTCAATGACAAACACGAAATAGGAGAGTTTAATGTATCCAATCTTTTGCTTATTGGCACGCCTGAAAATGACTCTAAAAGCCTTGTGGTTTTCTATATTGATATAAATGGTTTGAAACTGGCACTTACTCGCCCGCTTACCTACAAAAGTACAGACCCTGTGAAAGGCGAAATTTACCGCCCTTTTGAGGTTTTGCCACCTGCAACCGTTAATATTTCTGAAAATGTATTTGTTTTTCCTGATAAAAACCCAAAAAATATTCAAATTATCATCAAAGCAAATGCCTCAAATATCTCTGGGAAACTTGAATTGAAAGCTCCTAGTAACTTTATCATCAATATTAAAAGTCCAAACTTTACTTTAAAGAATAAAAATGAGGAACTTATTATTGATGCCATTATCAGTCTGAAAAATCCTACAGAAATTGTGAGTGGAAAGCTAGAAGCAAGCCTAAATATCAATGGAGAGAATTTTAATAAAAGCATCAAACGCATAGAATATGACCATATTCCGTATCAATTTATTCTTTCAAATGCAGAAAGTACACTTATCAGCATCAACGTACAGAAAAAAGGTACTCAAATTGGCTATATTGTGGGGGCTGGTGATGATATACCTACTTGTTTGCGACAAATTGGCTATAATGTTACCCTACTTTCTGATGAAATGCTTACTAATGATAATCTTTCCAAATATGATGCTATTCTGACGGGAGTGCGTGCCTATAATACCAACGACCGCCTGCAAATTCATTATGAAAAACTTATGCAATACATCAAAAATGGTGGTAATTTGGTCGTTCAATACAATACAAACAACCGTATTGGTCCTGTCTTGGCAAAAATTGCGCCTTTTCCTTTCACTATTTCAAGAGAACGTATCACAGACGAGAAAGCGCAAATACGTTTTCTTAAACCTACCCACAGCGTTGTAACTACGCCTAATATGATTACGGAGGCTGATTTTGATGGTTGGGTACAAGAGAGAGGGATTTATTTTGCTACGGATATTGATAAGAGTTATGAAACCATTTTTTCTATGAATGACAAAAACGAAAAGCCTAACGACAACAGTCTTATTATTGCAAAGTATGGTAAAGGGAATTTTGTTTATACTGGTTTGGCATTTTTTAGGCAACTTCCTGCTGGCGTGAGCGGAAGTTACCGTTTGATGGCTAATTTATTGGGATTGCCGCAAAATTAAGATAAATTTTAATCATAAATTTTGTATTTGTAGGGGCTGGGCTTGCCCCTGCCCAAACGCAAGAGCAATACGTAGAGCATTATTTACTTGTTTTGTCTGTCGTTTTGCTTTCGCAAGTGGCTCACGCATATTGGGCAGGGGCAAGCCCAGCCCCTACAAAATACAAATCTATCTTTACTTCTCTAATTTCTCTGCCAAAGGAAACAAATCTTGGTCTTTGAATTTCACTTCTCTTAATGCTTTTTGCATCATTGCTTCCATTTCATACGGAAAGTACGGACCTCGCCAACTGCCCGTATTCGTTACCAAAACCCACGTATAACCGTTATTGCAACGTGATAACGTACTACTCGTACTTGCCAAATTACCTGTACGCCACCATTTATCAGGTAAAACTTGTTTCCAACCTAATACACGTTTGCCTAATGTGTCTGTCTTAGAGATAGGAAAAACCATCTTTTTTATTGTTTCTTCCTTTAAAATGTCTGGGCGACTAGCAAAATTGTCTATGGCGCAGGCAAATTTTGCTATATCTAGTGCCGTTGCTATTAAACCGCCTGCCGCACCCAAACTTTCTGTATCATTTCCTTCATAAACACGACTAGCAGAGTCTTTTGGTGAATAAATAGACAAATTCAAAGGAGTGTTTTTTGCATCATAATAACGACTTTCGTGAGCAAAACGGTCTTTGTAACGGTTTTTGCCTATCTTTATGCGTTTTACGCCAGCAGGCAAGAGTATATTTTCTTGTAAATATTGTTGATAAGGTTTGCCTGATACTTGTGCTACCACCTCACCTAAAACACAATAACCAAAATTTGAATAATCATAAAAAGCTCCAGCAGGAAAATAACCCTTTTGCATCAACATATATTTCAAAACATCATCAAAAGCAATAGGAGAGGGGACTTTCATAATCTCTGCTACTTTCACAGGTACAAACATTGGGTCAGTACGCAACTGATTGCGCCAACCACCTGTATGTGTGAGTAAATGTTGTATCTCAATCTTAAACACAAGACTATCAACAACTAAATGATTATACTTTTTGATTATCCCTTGTGTACCAAACACTTTATCAGTCAAAGAAAGTTTACCTTCTTCTACCAATTTCATTATTGCGGTAGCCGTAAAGAGTTTAGAAACACTAGCCATACGTAACAAATGATGCGGTTTCATCTTTACATTACGCTCTTTGTCTGCATATCCAAAACCTTTTGCATACACAAGTCGCCCATCTTTGACAACTGCCATAGACATTCCTGTAATTTCCCACTGTCTGATAAGACGTTCTGCCAAAGTATCTAAAAATATAGTTTCTTTTGATGTTGAAAGCCGTTCTAATTCTGTAAAATCTGTGCTATCTGTTTCGTCAATATTTAAAATGATACGTTTTTTAGGGATTTCCGTAGTATTTTTAGTAGAAAAATAACTATAATGATGCAAAACCTCTAAAATAAGCACCAATAAAGATAAAAATGATAAGATAAGTGATATTTTTTTTAATGATTTTTTCAATGTTTTTATGATTTTGATAGTAGTTTTGTTAATATTTTATCTTAATTTATAAAAAAAGATAGTCATTTATATACTAAACATACTCGTTTATATAAAAAACATACTCATTAGTATGTCAAATATACTCACTTGTATAAAAAAGATACTCGTGAGTATCTAAATTATACTCACGAGTATGTCAAACGTACTAATTAGTATCTTTTTTGTTATAATTAGTACAAAAATCATACTAATTAGTATCTTTTTTGTACTAATGACTATTTTTTAGGTGGTTTTGGTTTAGTTTTCTCAAAACGCTTTTTCAAATCATCATAAATTGTTTCTGCATCAGGTACTCCATTGGCTGCTGCTTGCTTCAAATAGTTGTAAAAAACAAGAGAAGAAGAAAAAGCCTCTGCTCCAGACTTTGCAATAGTGTCTTTGATGTTACTTATAAACTGTTCAAGTGGTCGCACCAATGTATTTAAGTCTGTAACAGCTTTATAGTCTGTTTTCAAGTTTTCTAAATTCATAAAATCAGGGACTAACTTTGGGTTAGTTTCTGCATATTCTATCACTTTTTCTACAAAAGGAATAGTTTTGTCGCCAAGTTTTAGCAGTCTTGCACGTTCTATGGGCGTTAGAGAGATAAGATATTTCTCCATTACGTTTCTTGACACAGAAATTCCTTCAACAGAGATTTTTAAATCTTCTGGAGAGATTTTGATGTCTATAAAATTGTCATTTGCCATCTGATAAAAGAGGTTAAATTGTTAAAATAATATTAAATAGCATTGCAATAATACAAAAAAAATATCAAATAAAAATATTTTTTGTAATTATTTTTATAAAAATAATAAAAAAGATAAAACGTAGGGTGCGACCCTTGTGGTCGCCCAAACAAGTGAAAGCAATACGACAAAAAAACTGCACAATAAAAAGCAAAATTATATTTTAAACCTATTCAAAAAGGGCGACTATAAGGGTCGCACCCTATATTTTAATACAAAATATAATATATTTTATACAAAAAACAACGGTTACAAATATTGTAACCGTTGTTTTTTGTCGTGTTGCTTTCGCAAGTAGGGCAGGGGCAAGCCCAGCCCCTACATTTTAATACAAATTTTATCAAATTAGTACAATTTAGATTATCCTCTGTAGCTTAATGTCTTTGGCAGGACGGATAATTAGTGGCACTTTTTCAATGATAACTAAACTTGTGTCCAAACCAAACCACTTGGCAGGAGATGCCGTAAAATGTTTGATAGTAATGTCTGCATTCATAATAAATTGCTCTCCAAATGGCAAATCATTATCACTAGAAAGCACTTCTTCTAGTATCACAAAACGGAAATCACCTACAATATTCTGCTCTTTTAGTGAATGATAACGGCTTTCTATATCAATTTCTTTGTTTTTTACCATCTCTTGTATCACCAAACGCAAAAACATACTAATTTTTTGTTCTACCCTAAACCCTAACCTAAAACGCACCTTAATAACGTCATTCTTAGCAAAGATGGTGGTTTTATATTCCATTGTGTAGGGTTCGTCTGTGGTATCAATGTGTATAAACCAATAAATATCTGCTCTTTTTGGTAGCTTTTGGAGAACAGAATACATAATTTTTTGTTCAATTTCATCATCTCTGTCTGCACTACTCAAAAAAACCAGGTTAGTGGCATATTTTGGGAGTGTCATATCATTGCTTAGGGGTATAAGTTGAGGCAAATACTCTGAAATTTTGACAAAATCCGTTAGACGTTTTTTGATACCTGTGGCACGATAACGCACATACATTACAAAAAGAACGACACTTGCTATAATGAGTGTAACATATCCTCCGTGCTTAAATTTTTCCATATTAGCGACAAGAAATGCCCCTTCAATAATCAAATAAACCACCAAAAACAACCCAATAAAGATAGGATTAAAACGCTTTACTTTGAGATACATAGCAAGAAGTAGCGTTGTCATAAGCATTGTGGTAGTAATGGCAAGCCCATAAGCGGCTTCCATAGCGGAAGACTCTCTAAAATACAAAACAATGCCTATACAACCTATCCAAAGGCTAGTATTAACCATAGGAACGTATAATTGCCCCTTGACGTTGCTAGGATAATCCACCTCAACTTTTGGGAAAAGATTAAGTCTAATAGCCTCACTCACCAGCGTAAATGACCCAGAAATAAGTGCCTGGCTAGCAATAATGGCGGCAAGTGTCGCAATAATAATCCCTGTCAAAAGAAACCATTGTGGCATTACTCCGTAAAAAGGATTTTCTGTAAGTTGTTTTCCCATCAAATTATTGAGCATCCACGCACCTTGTCCGAAATAATTAAGCAATAAACATATTTTGACAAATATCCAACTGATACGAATATTTGCTCTTCCGCAATGCCCTAAGTCTGAATAAAGTGCCTCTGCACCTGTTGTACACAAAAAAACTGCACCCAAAAGCCAAAAGCCTTCTGGAATTTCTGTCAAAAATCTATAAGCATATACGGGATTTAGTGCTGCAAATACCTGCGGATAATGAATGATTTGAGAAACGCCCAAAACACCCAACATTGAGAACCAAACAATCATAATTGGACCAAAAAACTTACCTACAACTGCTGTTCCAAAACGCTGAAAGAAGAAAATTACACTAATTATGATGATAGTTATAAGGACAATTGTATTAGGTTGTATCTTTGGAAATATCAATACAAGCCCTTCTACGGCAGATGCTACAGAAATGGGAGGCGTTATAATGCCATCAGCAAGCAGCATTGCACCGCCCAGCATAGCGACACCAAGAGGCCACTTTGCATAACGCTTTATGAGTGCGTAGAGAGAGAAAATCCCTCCCTCGCCGTTGTTGTCAGCCCTAAGGGTAAGAATAACATACTTTATTGTCGTTTGAAGCGTCAAAGTCCAAAAAACGCAAGAGATACCCCCCAAAATAAGTAGTTCAGAAACAACTCTTGTGCCTACAATAGACTTCATTACGTACAACGGAGACGTGCCAATGTCGCCAAAAATAATACCAAGTGTAATAAGTACACCAGCAGCGGAGAGTTTGTCCACGTTATTGTGTCCGTGAGCAGAATTTTGTGTCATTTTTTATTGATTTTTGTTATGAATTGTATGATTTTTATTGTAAATTGTATGAAATTAGTTAAAATATTGTTGAAATTCATTTATAAGACTGTTATCTTCTCTGATAATCCATCTTTTAAAGGCGCAAAAAGCAGCAGAATTTTGTATTTCTCTAATAATTTTGGTTTTAAGTTTATCTTTTTCCTGTAAATTAGGATTATTTTCATTGTATTTTAGTAGAAAATTTTGAAATTTTTTAACTTCTTTGAGCAATTTATCTCTAAGATTATCAGCATCTAAGCCTTGTCGTGTGGTTGTATTATGACCATTATAAACTGCATTAAGAAGTAGTATTGTATTATGTACTTTTATCTCATCTTCTAAGGCTAGAATAATGATTTTAGGCTCATTTTCTTTGGGTAAAGGGTTGATAAGGTACTTGATTTTGGTATCTACTTGGTGCGCTTCAACGGTGCAATTAAGAATATCATCAAATTTTGCCAATTTAATGCCGTTACAATGCACGCAAGACAAAAAAAGATTATTCCAGTCAAATTTTAGGTGAATATTATCTTTTTTTGGGATAAAATGTTCTGTATTAGTGGGATTAATTCCCTTTTCTTCACAGATATAACACTTATTTTTAAAGTCTTCTCTTAATCTTTCCAGCACGTCATCACAATCATATCTACCAGTTTTCTTTAGTTTCTCTAGTGCAAGGCTTTCAGGTGGCGGTTGCGACTTGGGCAGATGTATCATTTAGGCGTGTTCTTTGGCTTGTTTTTGAAGTTTTATTTGTTGTATTTTGACGACTAACTCATCAGACAAAAATTTAGGGATTTCTTCTAATTTTTCTTCTAATTCTTCCAATTTTTCTTCCTGCATTTCATCTAAATTATCCAAAGCCATCAAAATTTCATACTGATTTATATTATTTTTGATATTCTCTGAAAATTCATCAGCCTTAAAATAGCTTTCCACGAGCGCACTATATGAGTAAGCAGACAAATCACTCGTAACAATTCTGGTTTCAAGGTCGCAAATAGTGGCGTTTCTAATAGAAGAAAGCACAAAAGGAGAGTGTGTAGTAACAATAAACTGAATTTTAGGAAAAAAAGCAGTCAAAAATGGCAATATTTTCTTTTGCAAGGCTACGTGTAAATGTGTTTCTATTTCGTCTATAAGCACAATTCCCTCCAAATCATAAACTTTTGCATTGTGAGCGTCCATTCTAAGCAAAAGCTCCGTAACAATACTAATAATAGCAGAATGACCGTCAGAAAGTTGATAAAAATTAAATGGTTCTCTGTCTTTTATGATGATGTCAAAGTTATAAGTTTTTCTATCAAAGTGAAGTTCTAACTTGTCAGTATCAAAAATTTGCGCTAATTGCGTTTGTAGGTTGTTAAACCAGTTATCAATGTTATTTACGGTTTCAATTTCGTTGTCGTCTTTAGCAAAAGATTTGTCAGACTTAAGATTTATAAGGTATTGAACAAAATCTTTATTAGCTTTTTCATCTAAATTGTACTTTTGTTTAAGTTCTACTTTCTTTATGTTCTTTTCAGTTTCCAAAACAGTACGCAAATTGGGGCGTAAAGCCTCAAAAAATACAATTAGAAACTCTCCAGAATTCCATTTTGCATAATGTTCTCCTGCAGTTATGCCTTCAGCAGGGGGAAAGTATACTTTTATATTAAATTTTGATTTTTGTTGCCACAATGATTTATCATTGAAAACAGTCAAAGTTGCTAAATAACTATAAATCTCTTCCAACAAGCTCGTTTTTCCGCTTCCGTTCTTTCCTGTAAGGATTAAATGTTGTCTTTTTTCATCAGAAAGTTTAATTTCTAAATCCTTCACATTCCTAGAATGTTCAACGTAGATGCTCGTAATGAAGTTTTCCATAGTTTTAGAGATTTGTTTTTGGGATTTAATACTAACTTTTTTAAATAACGGTCAAAAAGTGTTTTTAGTCCCAGCGGGACGACATATTTATAGATAACAAATTATACGAAAAACGTATTTAGTCCCAGCGGGACGGCATATTTATAAAAAACCAGCAAAAAATATATTTAAAGCATTTATAAATATGTCGTTCCTACGGAACTTGAATACAAAAAATAATTATCTTTCTATAAATATGCTGCCCCGCTTGGGCTAATACAAGAATTTTTTACACATCAAATACTAATCTCTATCTTTCAGCCACTCCACAATGGTTGGGCTAAGTTCGTTTTGAGAGCGTGAGCCTACAAAAACGCCAATATGTCCGCCTGCAAACTTATAAAGTTTAGAATCTTTGGAGCTAATAAATTCTGTGAGCGGAATAGAGCAAGGAGGAGGCACCAAATGGTCTGATTCTGCATAGATATTAAGTACAGGCATATTAATGTTTTTGAGATTAACAGTTTCTCCCCCCAAAACAAGTTCCCCTTTGATGAGTTTGTTGCCTTGATACATATCTTTGATAAATTGCCTAAAACACTCTCCTGCTTGGTCTGGGCTATTTGCTACCCATTTTTCCATACGCAGGAAGTTAAGCATCTTCTCTTTATCATCAAGAGAGTCCACAATGGCAGTATATTTCCTGATTTTGGCAAGTGGTTTAAGCATATCAAAACCAGAGTTTAGAAGTTCACCAGACACAATACCGCCACCATTATCCACAAGGGCATCAACGTCCATATCAACTGCCCAACGGAACAGCAAGCCATCTCTATTAGAAAAATCAATAGGAGCAACCATTACGACAAGGTTTTTGATATTTTCTGGGTGCATTGCAGCATAAATTGTACTGAAAGTTCCACCTTGACATACGCCCAAAAGGTTCACTTTGGGCAATTTGTGCGCTTTTTTCATATACTCAACTGCGCCATTGATGTAGCCGTTGATATAGTCGTTCATTGTGGTATAGCGGTCTGCACGTGTGATAGTTCCCCAATCCATAATATAGACATCTAAACCTAGTGCAAGCATCTTGCGGACAACGCTTTTGTCGGGCTGCAAATCCATCATATCTTGTTTATTTACGAGGGCATAAACAATAAGTAGAGGGACATTTACGGTAGTTTTTGCGTTATTTTTGTAACGGAAAAGGCTTATTTTGCCATCATTCCAAACGAGTTCTTTTGGCGAGGTGGCAAGGTCAATTTCTGGGATTTGCGCCATAGTTTGGTAGCTTTTGGAAATTTTTGCTACTTTTTGGGCGTACTGTTCAGTCATTTGAGTGATTTTTTCCATAGGAATAAGTAATTGTGAATTTTAAATTGTGAATGAATACAAATTATTTGCAATCATTTTTTCATATTATTTTAATATTACTAAAACATAAGCCAAATTGTATAGCCCAACTAATCAACAAAGATTTGGGTAAAAGATTTGTCAAAACTTTTGTCAAAATTAAGAAATCTTTTACATAAATCAATAGAGAATATTTTTTTAGTTGATTTGATAAAAAAATTAAGAAATGTCTTACATCAAACAGCTATTTTTCAAAAATATATGTAACCTTTTCAAAAATAAAAAGTGCTAATTCAGCTTTTTGAATGAGTTTTTAGGTTTATTTTGAATTTATTTGAAAAAAAACCAAAAAAAAACAAACCTTTTTGTAACCTTTTTTTGCGCCTTGCGTATAGGTATTCAGAAGGCGCAAGCTACTAAGTCGTTTAGAGAATTTCACAGATATTTAGGTTTCTAGAAAATTTGTTTGGAGAATTAAAAGTTAGTATAAATTAGTAAACATCACTACAAAATTAAACAATATACGACCATGAGAACGCAAAGTAACACCACAGACACACAAAACCTATTAAGACTTTTTGATGAAGATACAACAAAACTTTCTTATACGGTCATCAAGTACCAAAATGATTTGAATGCGCTTAAAGAAGCCATTATTGAAGAGTTGAAATTGCCTACAAAAGATAGTTTGCCCCTTATGAATGGTGGTGACCCTTATTCTGCAAGCTGGCACAATGTTTTCCAGAAAAACGTCCAAAAAATTAGAGCGGTTTTTCAAGGTTTGGGGATTTCTTTGGAGCAGGTAGATAACATTGTCGTAGAATATTCTCGCAAAGCAAACAATGTTTGGGCTTAATAATTGTGAATTATAAATTGTGAATTGTGAATGAATATAAAAAAATATTCTGACATAAATTCAACACAAAAGCCTGACACAGAAGATAGTAAAATGTAAAAGATAGAAAAGTTGTTTTTGTAAACTACCAAATAGGTGTCACTAATTTAGTGGCACTTATTTTTTGTGTCTTATTCCTCCTCCAAATATGGTGTATCTGTTACTATAATAGGTTTTTCATTCATCATTAAGTTATCTCTTTTTGCTAAAATAAAAAATCTTGTTGTAAGAAGTATAGCAGAAATGCCCAAACCAACAGAAAGCCCTATCCAAGCACCTTGTACGCCCAACCAAAAAAACTCACTAAGCACATAACTAAGTGGCAAACCAATAACCCAATAAGAAAAAACAGCCATAAAAGTTGGAATATTTACATCAGAAAGTCCTCGTAAAATACCTACCCCAACGGCTTGCACACCGTCAGCCAACTGATAAAAAATAAAAATAGAAAGCAAAGGAAGTGCTACTTGCAAAACATCATCTTCCTTATTATAAAGATGAATAATATTTGTCCCAAAAAGCAATAATAACAAGGAACTAACTAGCATAAGTGCCACCACAAGTCCAATACTTATTTTACCTTCACGCAAAATCTTTGCTCTATTACGCACTCCCATAGCACTTCCCACAGAAATTGCTCCTGCAAACGACACGCCTGCTGCCAACATATAGGTAAAAGTTGCTATACTCAAAATGATATTACTTGCTGCAAGTGCGCCTGTACTAATTCTGCCTACAATCACCGCTACACCAAAAAATGCGCCCATTTCAAAAAAATACATCATACCACTAGGAAAACCTAATTTTAAGATTTTTTTGGAAAATAATGTCGTTGGATGCTGTGCAAGTACGTTAGGAAGGTATTGTTGAAAAAACTTTGATTCTAAGACATAAATAATCATAAAACACGCCATCACGACACGTGCTACCAGCGTGGCAAGTCCAGAGCCATAAAGTCCCATTCCGCTAAAACCCAAATTTCCGTAAATCAATATCCAATTAAAAAAAACATTGATTATTAAGCCTGAAATAGTGATTATCATAGCAGGTTTGGTGAAAGAGAGCCCATCACTAAAATTTTTCACTGCCAAAAAAAACATCATAGGAACAGTAGAAAAGGCTATTACACGCAAATAACTCACCGCAAGTGTAGCCACTTCTGGTTTTTGGTCAAATATCCAAAAAAAATGGCAAATAATAAGTAAAACAATTGTCTGTACAGCTCCCACAAGAAAAGACATCTTCATTCCTCCATAAAAAATAAGTCCACACTCGTGCTTATTTTTGCTTCCTTTTGCTTTTGCTACAAGGGGCGCAATAGCCGCAAAAATGCCAATCCCAACGCAAGCAATCAAAAAAAATAGTGTGTTTGCAAAGCCCGCCGCAGCCAAAGAATCTTTACCTATTTTTCCGCTCATATTGCCAACCATTATTGTATCAATAATCCCAAAAAACACGCTTCCAATTTGCGCTATGATGATAGGCAAGCTTAGGCGCAACATTTTGAGAATATCCTGATAAAATAAATGAACTCTTTTAATAGACATAAAATGAGTTGTGAGTTGTAAATTGTGAGTTGTCAGTTACCATAATGCAAAATAAAGAAAGATTTTTGATTTACAAGCAAATTTCAAAACTTCATTTGGTACACTCAATTTCATTTCATCTTTTTTTATAGTAAATACAAAAAATATTTTGAAATCTCAAAAAAATAAAAGATATTTGAGAGAATTTGAAAACAAATAAAAAATTGATTGTAGATATATTTATACCTTGTTTTATTGACCAACTTGCGCCAGAAATAGGTTTTAGTATGATAAAAATACTAGAAAAATTGGGCTGCAAAGTGCGTTATAACACAAATCAAACGTGTTGTGGGCAACCAGCCTACAACGCAGGCTACTTTAATGAAGCGAAAACTATTGGAGAAAAATTTTTGAAAGATTTTCAGCAAAAAGAGGCTGATGAAAACCGCTATATTGTTGCGCCTTCCGCTTCTTGTATTGGTATGATACGCAATTCTTACGAAAATTTTTTCTTGTCTGGTGAAAACTTAAATCAATATCAAGTTTTGCAAAGACGTGCTTTTGAATTTTCAGAATTTCTAACAGATATTCTGGAAATAAATAGCATAAAAGGGGCAAAATTTCCGCATAAAGTAGTTTATCACGACGCTTGCAGTGCCTTGCGTGAGTGTGGCATTTCTGCTGCGCCCCGTCAATTGCTACAAAATGTACAAGGTCTGCAACTTGTAGAAATGAAAGATAATACAACTTGTTGTGGCTTTGGTGGCACTTTTGCCGTAAAATTTCAGGGAATTTCTACGGGAATGGCAGAGCAAAAGGTACAAAATGCGCTGGATACAGATGCAGAGTATATTGTTTCTACAGATTACTCTTGTTTGTTGCATTTGGAGGCATTTATCAACAAAAATAAAAAACCTATCAAAGTTATTCATATTGCGGATATTTTGGCAAGCGGTTGGTAATATTGTTAGTTCTATTTGTTTTGGGGATACAAACCACGAAAATTTTACCAAAAATAAAATAGTGTGTGGTAGCAAATTAGATTTATCTGGTTTTTAAAATATTTATTTTGTGCACTTTTTTCCTACTTATTCAAAACTTCGTATTATTTTTCTTATATTGCAACTTTAATCAGAAAAAACATAATTTATATCTTTATGCGTACAAATATTTACTCCATTGATACAGAAAACACAATTTTATCTTACAAAGGTGAATTTGATGGTGAAACAATAGGTGATTTGGTACGACTTGTGGAAAGAAAAATGTTTTTAGCTAAAGAATCTGTAAAAACTACCAAAACACTTGTCAATGTTTTGATAGAAGGTCTGCAAAATGTTTGCCATTATTTCCAAGAAGGCATAGCAGACACAAACGCTTTGAAAGAATGTTTTTTAATAATTGCTAATGATAACAAGGATTATCAGTTGTTTATTGGGAATTATGTTACCAAAATAAGAGCGCAAGCCCTCAAAAAAAGAGTGGATAACGTGGCGCAAATGTCTGCTGATGACTTGCGTTCTGTGTATATCACTATCTTAGAAATGCCAAAAATTTATACTGGTGGTGGTGCTGGTTTGGGTTTTATAGATATGACACGCAGAGCAAATGGCAATATAAAATATCATTTTGAGCCAGAAAATCAAGATAAAATTCTTTTCGTTTTGGAGGCAACTATAGAAAGTACCCAAAAAAGTACATAATAAAAATATATAATAATATATTAAAAAATCATATTTAGCTGCAATTTAGCATAAGTAACTAAACTAAACTAAACTAAAACATAATAATGGATAATATTTTTATAGAATCTACCCCAAAAACTCCCAAAGTATCTTTTCACGTTGCAAACGGAACATTAGAGATTACGGGGCGTTCCATACCTGAAAATTCGTATCAGTTTTATGAGCCTCTTTTGGAGTGGCTAGACAAATATGATGCGCAACCTGCCGCATCTACGGCACTTACTTTTAGATTAGATTATTTTAATACGAGTTCCTCTATGTATATTTTGGGTATTTTGAAGAAGATAGAAAAAATATTTTTGGCAGGCAAACAAGTGTCTGTTAATTGGTTTTACGACCAAGATGACGAGGATATGCTCCAAACGGGTGAAGACCTCAAACAAATTGTAAAAGTACCCGTCAATATCGTACAACTGCAATCTTAGGAAGAGGTGCGAATTAAGAAGCACGAAACACGAATGTAAAACTTTGATAAGGACATTACTAATTTGTTTTAATACATTGTTACGAAGTTCCGTAAGTACGACTTACGGCTATCATTGTTAAACCCTTTCAGGGTTTTAATACAAATAATAAATACAATTTACCAATGTCCTTATCTAACTTTGATTATTAAGTTATTATAAAAGTAAAAAGATTAATTTATTTAATTTTCATTCCTTAACGAGTTTTTTAGTTGTAAATTGATACAAAAAATTGTATCAAAATTACGTTTGGTGGTTTAATTACTGCCAACAATAAGAAGCTAAGGCAGTTTGCGCTCTAGCTTCTCCCATTTTTGATGCTGTTTGTAGGTATTCACAAGATAAGTTATCATCTGCGTGCAATTCTGCGTGCAAAATCCCTACATAATAATACCAATCAGCCTGATTATAACCTTTTTTGGCATTCTGAAAATAACTGAAAGCTGCTTTTTTATTTCCTTTGTGATATTCAACTACACCAAGCAAAAATGTATATTCATCTTTGTTTTTCCCTGTAAAATCATTTTCAAAAGTTTTTATTTCTTTTAATAATTCGTTATCATTTTGTACTGCAAATTCTTGCGTAACTATTCCTCTGACATACAAAATATCAATACGTTCTGCTTTGCCAAGTTTTCTGGCAATAGCTATGTTTTTATGAAATAAATAAGTGTTTTTTTTGTGGAGATATTCTTGTGCCAAAAGATAGTATTTTTCAGAAGAATAACTATCCATATTTTTCTTCAAAAAGTAGCCTAACAAGCATATAGCAAAGAAACAAGCAGCAAAAACACCATACAAATACCTATATTTTTTGTGATTTATGGGTGCTTTGTACTCTTGATAATAGGCATAAAATGCTTGGTAAACGGCTGCTTTTCTTTGTTTTTCTTGCTCTTCCAAAACAGCTTCATATTGCCTTTGATAAGCATTTTGTATAAAACGTGAGTCGTAGTTAGCTCGTTTGTTATCATCTGAAAGTGTTTGATTAGCTTCACTAATTAGCATAAAAAATTCGTTTGCTTGCGGATTATCAGCGTTTTTATCTGGGTGATATTTGACCACAAGTTTCTTAAAAGCACGCTTTATGTCGTCTTTTGTGGCATTTTTTGCTACCCCCAAAATTTCATAATAATTCATTTTTAATAATTGTAAATTGTGAATTATGAATGAATACAAAACTAAAAAAATGCTGTTGGTGTCATCACAAACAACTCTTAGACGAATTTTTATGCTAATTTTCCGTCTAAAACTATTTCAAAAGCACATTTAAAATGTTTTTCAGGGCATTTTGCGTGTCCGTGAAGTCCACAAGGGCGACAAGCTAATTTTTGTTCTAATTCTATTACCTTGGCATCATCAGACAACGGATAAAACCCAAAAGCAGGCAAGGTTGAGCAATAAAAAGCCCTCGTAGGTGCATTAAGGGCAGATGCTAGGTGCATTGGTGCAGAGTCGTTTACGAAATTCATTTTTGCAAATTGCATAAGTGCCGCAGATTGCAACAAAGTGAGCTTTCCTGCCAAATTAACTACCTTTTCTATAGCATTTTGTGTAGTAAAAACAGGTAGATTTTCATTGATTTTTCGTGCTATTTCTTCACAATCTTTTTGGTCAGATTTTGCGCCCAATAAGTAAATAACCACATTTTGAAGCTTTTGTTTGCTATAAATTTCATTAATTTTTTGCGCAACTTCCGCCCAACGCTCCAAAGGAAACTGTTTTGTAAACCAAACAGAAGTAGGCGCAAAACATACATAATTGGTTGTTTGATAAGGTTTTACAAACAAGTAATCTTTTTCTTGTGGATACAGGCGTGGTTTGTGCGCCACATTATCCGTGATGTCTGCAATAAGTGCGTGATTGCGTTCTATTTCGTGAATATTTTTAACCCCCCCCAGCCCTAGCAAGGTGCTAGCCTTTTGAAGTAGGGGAGTTTGTCCCCCTCCTTCAAAGGAGGGGTTAGGGGTGGTTTTACCTGAATTTGTTTCACTAATAAGGTGTTTAATTTTCTTAGAAAACAAAAAAGAAAACGGATTTTTATCAAAGCCAATAGTTTGTTTTGCGCCAGAAAAAGCCGTTAGAAAGCCCATAGACGCAAATCTTTGCAGATTTATGACCAAATCATACTTTGTGGTACGTATTTTTTTGAGAAGTTGCCACAAATTAGCGTATTTGTGGCTTTGTTTGTCCCAAATCAATAAATTATCAATAAAAATATGCCCTTCTAACAGACTTTCATTGCCTTTTCGTATCATAAAATCTAGCTGACTTTGCGGAAATTTTTGATGCAATTTCTCCAAAACACCTGTTGCAAGTATCACATCACCAATAAAAGCCGTCTGAATAACTAAAATCTTCATAGAAAAGCGTTTTCAATACATTGTTACCACGTTCCGTAAGTACGACTTACGGCTATTATTATTAAATCCTTTCAGGATTTTAATACAAATGGAAAAATTCACAATTCACAATTACTTTCTATTATCTCTTTTTTGGCTTCTATTTTCGTGTGTTTTGTTTTGCGTTTGGGTCTTATTTCCTTGTGATTTTTGCTCTGTTCTGGGCAAATTTCTGCGTCCTTGTTGTTTGGGAGCTTTTACGGGATTATGGTCAATGAGCGGAAAAGCGTGATTTTCAATAACAGGAATTTTCTTAGCAATAAGTTTTTCAATATCTTTCAAAAACGGTTTTTCTTCTGCATCACAAAACGAAAAAGCACTTCCTTTTGCGCCTGCACGCCCCGTTCTGCCAATACGGTGAACGTAAGTTTCAGGAATATTAGATAATTCAAAGTTAATCACGTATTCTAGCTCATCAACATCAATACCACGAGCCGCAATATCTGTAGCCACAAGTACACGAGTTGTTTGTGCCTTAAAGTTCGTCAAAGCACGCTGACGAGCATTTTGTGCCTTATTTCCGTGAATTGCCTCTGCTTTTATGCCGTTTTCTATCAAAACCTTCACCACTTTATCCGCACCGTGTTTGGTACGAGTGAAAACAAGGGCTGTTTTGATTTCTTTGTCCTTCAAAATCTCTAATAAAAGTTTGTTTTTGTTGCCTTTATCCACAAAATAAACTGCTTGTTTGATAATATCCACCGTTGAAGAAACAGGCGTAACGGATACTTTTGAAGGATTATTAAGGATTGTTCCTGCAAGTTTGATAATTTCTGGGGGCATTGTCGCAGAGAAAAACAAAGATTGGCGTTTTTTAGGCAACACATTTAAAAGTTTTTTAACATCGTGAATAAAACCCATATCCAACATACGGTCAGCTTCATCTAAAACAAATATTTCTACCTCACGCAGGCTCAAATGCCCTTGATTCATCAAATCTAGTAAACGACCAGGCGTAGCAATCAGAATATCAACGCCATTACGCAAAATATTTACTTGCGGATTTTGCCCCACGCCACCAAAAATAACGGTACAATTCAGTCCTGTGTGCCTGCCATACGCCTCAAAACTCTCTCCAATTTGGATAGCCAGTTCACGCGTGGGCGTTACAATAAGGCTTCTAATTTTCTTTTTTTTATCTTTTGGCTTATTTTCACTCAATAATTGTAGTATTGGAATGGCAAAAGCAGCCGTTTTTCCTGTGCCAGTTTGCGCACAACCCAACAAATCAGTTCCTTCCAAGACTATTGGAATAGACTGTGCTTGTATAGGTGTGGGATTTGTATAACCTTCTTCTTTTAGTGCTTCTAAAATAGGTTCAATGATATTTAGGTCTTGAAATTGCATTTTTTTGGTTTATTTTGAGCCACAAAGGTACGTTAAAATATTGAGTAGTCAAAATTTGAAATAGTTGTGCGTTTTCAGTTGTGAGTTGTGCGTTATTTTGTGTAAATTTGAATGTTGAAAAGAAGTTTTTTTGTGAGATAAATGAAAGTAAAATGATATTTAAGAAATTTGAACCATTGACAAAAGGAGAGAGAAAAGGTTTTGTATCTAGAATTCCTCGTGAGGTAGCACTTACAGTAATATTTTCCTCTCTTCCTATTTATATTGTAACGCAATCACCGCCTACAAAAACTTCTGATTTTATTGCGGCACTAATTGTTCTCCCAGTCTTTGCCTTTGTAGCCTTTGGATTTCCATATATGTTGGTACAATTTTTAGTTGATATTCATAATAATAAAAAGGAAATTTTTATTTTTGAATTAACAAAGAAAGGAATAGAAATAAATAATAAGAATCAATATGGGTGACATTTTTGAAAAATCAGAATTTTAAGATTTATTCTAAAATAAAATTTTTAAATTTATCTTTAAAAGTATAAATTATTTGTTTTAT
>JAYVGJ010000440.1:0-18648 GCA_043772375.1 Raineyaceae bacterium
GGTAAAAAAAGAGTGATAAAAATAAAAAATAAAATCTAAAATAAGAATGCCCCATACAAAAAGTAAAGGGCATTGTAAGATTATGTCCAAAGTCTAAACAAGTTGGAGCGTTTGTTTTGAATGAAGGGAAAAATATTTTTATTACGTTTTTGGCCGCAAAAGCCGTTATTTCTGGTCAGATGACACTAGGCGGAATGCTTGCCATCCAGTATATTTTGGGGCAACTAAATAGCCCTGTGGAGCAACTGATACAATTTTTGCAGGCGTGGCAAGATGCAGAATTAAGTTTGGAACGTCTCAACGAAATCCATACGCTAGAAGATGAAGAACCAGCAGAAAATCCTAAAATTAGTATTTTACCAGAAAATAGAAATATTAGTATCAATAATCTTTCTTTCCAGTACGTAGGCGCAGGAAATGAACCAGTTTTGAAAAATATTAACCTAGAAATTCCACAAGGAAAAATAACTGCTATTGTAGGTACAAGTGGCAGCGGAAAAACAACACTACTTAAACTTTTGCTAAAATCTTACCCACCAAATAGTGGCGAAATTAGGCTTGGAGAGATGAATTTAAAGAATTTTAGTCATCACAAATGGCGTGAAGTTTGCGGAACGGTGATGCAAGATGGTTTTATTTTCTCTGATACCATTGCTAATAATATTGCTGTTGCTGATGAAACACCAGACATTCATAAGCTCATCAATGCCGTCAAGGTGGCTAATATTCAGGATTTTGTAGAAGGTTTGCCTCTTTCATACAATACCAAAATAGGTGCAGAAGGAAATGGAATTAGTCAAGGGCAAAAACAGCGTATTTTGATAGCTCGTGCTGTTTATAAAAACCCAGAATTTTTGTTTTTTGATGAAGCAACTAACGCTCTAGATGCCAATAATGAAAAGCAAATTATGCAAAATATGGATAAGTTTTTCAAAGGAAAAACCGTTGTAGTAGTGGCGCATAGGCTTAGTACGGTAATGAATGCGCATCAAATTGTCGTGTTAGAACGTGGCGAAATTATAGAAAAAGGTACACACCAACAACTTATTGCTTTGCAAGGAAATTATTTTGAATTAGTCAAAAATCAATTAGAATTGGCAGAGTAAAAGTATTTTTTTGTATATTATTTTTGTATTTCTTAGTGCCTACTTGTGTCTTTCTTAATGTTCTTAGTGGTAAAATAAAAATATGCCTAACACCCAAACAAAACCAGTTATTGAATTTCGTAGTGAGCAGGTGCAAGAAATTGTGTCTGCTATTCCTAATTGGCTTGTGCGCTGGGGAATTAGTTTGTTTTTTATGGTTTTATTGCTGATTTTGTTTGTGAGTTGGCTGGTACATTATCCTGATTTGGTGAGCGTTCCGTTTAGGCTGACTTCTGATAATGTACCAAAATCTGTGGTGGTGAGGTCAGAAACAAGGATTATCAAGGTTTTTGTGAAAGAAAATGATTTAGTAGAAAAAGACCAAATTTTAGCTTTTTTGGAAAGTAACGCCAATCATAATGAGATTTTGAAAGTAGCTGACGAGATACAAACAGTTACTAATTTGATAGAAAATAACACTTTGGAGCGTTTGCCGCAAATAAAACTGACTAATTACAACAATTTGGGTGAGCTACAAACGAGTTTTCAGACGTTTTACAAAACTTATACAGAATTTCAGGCATTTTTGCAAAATGGTTTTTATGTAAGCCAAAAAACATTTCTCCAAAATGATTTAAATGCACTTATTAGACTTCAAACCAATTTACAAGAACAAACAATTATCCAAAAACAAGAGTTACAACTTGCTGAAAAAGAGTTTGTTATCCAGCAAAAACTCTATGAAGAGAAAGTTATTCCTATTTCTGATTACCAGAAAGAAGAAAGCAAGTTTTTAGCAAAAAAAATGCCTTTAAAACAACCAGAAAGCAGTATTATCAATAATTCTTCTTCTCAAAATACCAAACAAAAAGAGATTTTGGAACTTGATAAACGTATTTCTGAACAAAAACAAGGTTTTCTGCAGAGTTTGTATGCTTTGCAGTCCGCTATTATTGACTGGAAACGCAAGTTCTTGCTTGTTGCGCCTGCACAAGGAAAAGTATTTTTACCTAATTTTTTGCAAGAAAAACAGCTTTTGCGTGCCAATCAAGAAGTTTTTTTTATTGGAGAAGAGAAAAATAATCAACAAAATGAAAAAGATACTCCAAAAAATAATTCCAATTATTTTGGAGAAGTGCAACTTTCGCAACGGAGTTTGGGAAAAATCCAAGTGTGGCAAAAAGTGCTAATAAAATTTAATAGTTATCCTTTCCAAGAATTTGGTTTGGTGCGTGGGAAAGTGGTCTTTATCACGGAAACGCCTATAAAAGACAGTTTATTTCTTGCCAAAATCACCCTTCCAGAAGGACTAACAACCAATTCTAAAAAAACAATTCCTTTCAAAAACAACCTTTCTGCCACTGCGGAGATAATCACGCAAGATAAAAGCCTTTTAGAACGTTTTTTTGAGAAATTCAAAATGAGTAAGTAGGCGGAGGGTTTTAAAGTTGTTTTTTTGCCTCTCCCAGCAGATAATCTAAGATAGTAACCAGCTTTGGTAAATCCCCAATAGAATACGAAATATTATGTATAGCAACAATATTTCCTTCTAACTTGGCAAATTCCCAAAGTTTCCCGGTCGTAACAATTCCTAAAATAATGATATTAGGTTTTGCGTTAAGTTTTTGACAAGCAAGCATTTGTGCTATACATTGCGCCCAACCTTCCACAAAATTATCTGCTTTTGCTTCTACTGTTGTAATAATTGGGTATGATAAAATTTGATATTGCTTTTGGTCAAGATGTGTAAACATAAAATCAGGCACACCACACAAATCATCATCATATTTGATGCCTTGATGACTCCACATATTCATATCCCGCAGATACATATTATGCCAAACATAACGTAGAACAGGTGATACAAGCGTTTCACAAGCCAAAAATTCATTACTACGGTATGTTTCCAGATTCACATCTATATCTTCTTGTAAAGACGTTTTTATAGTTAATTCTGGCAAATTTGGTATAAATCTTTCAGAATTAACTATAATTTGAGGATGTTTAGCCTTCAAAATAGTTAAATTTTTATAATCTGTAAATGCCATAATTATAGTGTTTTGATGTATTAAAATTACTTTTTACACTTTTTTCAAAGAAAATGCCAAAGGTTTTTCTGCAAAAAGTGCCTTTGTTCTGCTCCAAACGCCAATAAAAAAATCAGAATTTCTATAATTATTCAAATCTTCTAGGCTATCCCAATGGCTATAAGTGCAGAAAATAAGCGGATTATCCGCATCTTGTAGCACTTCTACGTGCGTGCAACCATTCATAGACAATATTTTTTCTTTGGAATGATTAAAAATAGCCAAAAAATCCGTAATTTTGTCTTCTTGAAACGTCATTCTGACAATTCTAATAAGCATAAATAATTTTGAGTTGTGAGTTGTTAAAATCAGAGTACAAATATAACACTTTTTAATCAAAAAAATTAAACAAAATCTCCAAAAATGGCTTTAAAGACTTTTGTCAAAATAAGTGCAGTAAATAACCTTAGTGATGCTCGTTATTGCGCAGGAATGGGCGTTGATATGCTTGGATTTGCCTTAGAAGCAGATAATCCTAATTTTATTGCGCCTGAAAAATACGCAGAAATCATTGGTTGGCTTTCTGGAGTGCAGTTTGTAGGAGAATTTGAAACATCAAACCTTGAGCAAATCAATAGAATATTAGAAAATTATCCTATAAATGCGCTTCAAATAGCTAATGAGGACGTTATTGCAGAAATTCAGTACAAAAAAGAAAAAGAAAATTTGGAAGATTTTATTCCTATTATTTTCAAAATAAATCTTAATCAAAATGATAGAAATCTTAATGATAGCCTTAATTTTGATGAATTAAGCCCTTTATTTGAGAAATATAAAAAAACTGTTGCCTATTTTTTATTAGAAAACAAAAATAAAATAAATGATACTCTTTCTCCAAAAGAACAAGAAGAATTATTAAAACTTACCGCAAAATTTCCAATAATATTGGGTTTTTGTGTCAATAAAAATAATGTAAATGATTTAATTGATAACTACAAAATTGCGGGTATTTCGTTGAAAGGTGGCACAGAAATACGTGCTGGCTATAAAGATTTTGATGATTTAGCCGAGATTTTGGAGGTAATTGAAATTGACTAAATAATTAGGAATTTTAAATTATGAATTATGAATTATGAATGAATACAAAGCCATTCGTAATTGATAATTCGTAATTCGTAATTCAATAACTGCCATTTTGTCGCTTTTTTCTTTGTTTTCTCTTATGGAATGAATTTTGAGAACATAGTTTTATCAAATAAATTCTCAAAAAAACTCTAAAACTTAAAATCAAAAGAATTATGTCACAAGAAACAGAGAAAGAAAAAGGCAATATTTCTATCAATACGGAGAATATTTTTCCTATTATTAAGAAATTTTTATACTCCGACCACGAGATTTTCTTGCGTGAACTCGTGTCTAATGCCGTTGATGCTTGCCAAAAAATCAAGCGTATTACTGCGTTAGGAGAGTCTGCAGACCCTTTGGGCGAGTTGAAAGTAAGCGTTTCTGTTGATGAAGCTGCTAAAACAATTACTATCAGCGACAACGGACTGGGTATGACCGCTGAGGAAATCAAAAAATATATCAACCAAATTGCATTTTCTGGAGCTACTGAATTTGTAGAAAAATACAAAGACAAAGGCGACGAAAAACAGATAATTGGGCATTTTGGGCTAGGTTTTTACTCTGCTTTTATGGTTTCTGACTTTGTAGAAATTATTACAAAATCTTTCCAAGCGGACACGAAAGCTGCTAAATGGTCTTGTACTGGCAATACAGAATTTGAAATTGTAGAAGCTGACAAAACGACACGTGGCACAGACATTATTTTGCATATTTCTGAAGATTCAGCAGAATTTTTGAATAATGCAAGAGTGAAAGGCGTTTTGGATAAATATTGTAAATTTTTGCCTATTCCTATTGAATTTGAGGAGAAAATCATCAATAATCCTACCCCGCTCTGGTCAAAAGCTCCCGCAGACCTTACCAAAGAAGATTATCTTGATTTTTACAAAGAATTGTACCCATATTCAATGGACGAGCCATTGTTTTGGATACATCTAAATGTTGATTTTCCGTTTAATCTTACAGGCGTGCTTTATTTCCCAAAAATAAGCAACAAATTTGAGCAAAACCGCAACAAAATTCAGCTTTATTCTCGTCAAGTATTCATTACAGACGAGGTAAAAGATGTTGTACCAGAGTTTTTGATGCTTTTGCACGGCGTTATTGATTCTCCTGATATTCCTTTGAACGTATCTCGTAGCTATCTTCAGGCAGATGCCAACGTGAAGAAAATAAATAGCTATATCACCAAAAAAGTGTCTGATAAATTAGCGGAACTTTTCAAAGATGACCGCCCAAATTTTGAAGCAAAATGGGATAGTATTGGCGTTTTTGTGAAGTATGGAATGATTACTGACGAAAAGTTTTCTGAACGTGCTACTAATTTTTGCCTTCTTACTAACGTAGAAAACAAGCAATTTACAATAGAAGAGTACAAAAATTTCATTGAAACAAACCAAAAAGACAAAAGTGGAAAGTCTATTGTTTTGTTCACAAATAGCCCAGAAACGCAAGATACTTACATCAGTTCTGCACGCAAACGCAGTTATGATGTGCTTAAACTTGATGGCGTGATTGACCAACATTTTGTGCAGGTTTTGGAGCGCAAACTGGAAAATACTGATGTGAAACGTGTTGATGCTGATTCTATTGATAGACTGATTGACAAAGACATTAAAGTAGAAATTTCTTTGAGTGAAGACGAACAAAATACACTTAGAGATGCTTTTAAACGTGTTTTGGGCAACGACAAACTGAATGTAACCGTTGAGGCTTTGCCTACTGACGAGATGCCAGTTTTGCTTGTAATGCCCGAATTTATGCGCCGTATGCAGGAAATGAGTGAGGCGCAAGGTATGGATATGGCTATGTTTGGCGGAAGTCCGCAGTTTAATGTTATTATCAATGGTAACCATAAATTGATACATAAAATCCTAAAAACTACTGAAACAGTACAAAATGACGCTTTGATACGTCAAATTTATGATTTGGGATTGCTTTCTCAAAACAAACTTTCTGGCGCAAACCTAACGGCTTTCATTACTAGGAGCGTCTTGATGTGTGAAGTTTAGTTTTTGAGGTATTTTCTGAAATATTTTTAATGAAAAACGCAAAGAAATTTCTTTGCGTTTTTTTGTGTAGATTTGGCTTTATTCTTTTGTTTCCAAAATAGTTAAAGTTTTAACTTCTTTGTTATCAAAAGTCTTAAGCACAACATAATACCAGTTTTGTGCAGGCAAATCAATAGTAAAAATCTCCTCTTTTTTGCGTTTTTTTACAGCATCATAAAAATCTTTTAGCATTACTCCCTCTGGAAACCAATCTAATTCACCTGTTTTGTTGCCATCCATATTATATTTTGCAATGAGTTCTGCAAATGGAATATTTTGCTTGTATTCTTCCATTATTTGTTTTCTTTTTGTGGTTATTTCACTCCTTGAGAGTGTTTTTCCATCTAAGAAAATATATTTTACCTTGCAAAAAACTTCTGTTTTTTCTTCAATAATTTTATAAATTAAGTTATCCACAATCAAAACATCTCCTTTCTTTTTGTTGAAAAGTTTTTTATCTATTTCCAAAGTATTTTCTTCTGATGAAATAGTGTATATTTGAGGGTTTAATGTTGCGTTTTGCGTTATAAAATTATTGGCTTGTGCAAGTGTTTTTACTGTTTTGAGCAATTTAATGGTGTTTTGCCCTAATAAAATAGAATTGATTAAGATAAAAAAGATGGTGAGAATTATTTTCATTGTGTGTTTGCGTAATATTTTTAAAAATACTTGTGATAAATTATCTCCAAAGTAATAAAAAATCTCTAAACAATAAAAAACTTATGAAAAAAATATTAAATACATTATTCCTTACATTATTTTTATACTTGCTATTATTCTCTAAAATCACTTTTGGGCAAACTGGGCAACTTATAAGGATTATTGAAAATGGGAAATATGGCTACATCAACCAGAAAGGAGAAGTCAAAATTAAGCCTCAATTCAGTAATGCACAAGATTTTTGGAATGGAATTGCAGCCGTTAGGCATAACGGATTGTATGGTTTTATTGACGAAACTGGCAAATTTATCATTCAACCAAAATATGATTATGCCTCTATATTTTCTGATAGAATGCTTGCTATCCATCAAAATAATGGAACAATAAAAGCCATAAATAAAAAAGAAGAAACTATTTTTGACTTTGATTTTGAGAGAGTTTACTCCTACTTAACACTTGTAACATCAGCATCACAAAAAGCTATAATGGCAACCAAATCCAGAAAACAAGGTTTAATGGATTTAACAACAAAAAAATTCCTTATAGATACAGTCCAACGCTATGAAATCAACTATTTCAGAGATGGTCTTGCTGTTATGACAAAATCAAGCGGAAAACTAGAAAAAAATATTTATAAAAAGGCGTATGCCGTTATTGATACTTTGGGCAAGTATATTGTGGATTTTGGCGTGTATGAAAAGATTGATAATTTTGTAAATGGCTACGCAAAAGTAGAACTACTTAGCAAAGTAAATAAAAAACAACTTTTGCAAGGTGTAATAAATACAAAAGGTAAATTGCTATTTCAGAGAGAAAAAGACGAACAAAACTACATAGATGGTGATTTTTATGACGGACTTGCTAGGATAAATTTACAAAAATCCAAAACAGAATATCAAGGTTTTATCAATCTCAAAGGCGAAATAGTGCTTAATGATACGCTCATACGAGAAGTAGGAGATTTTTCTAATGAAAGAGTATTTATTAAAGATAGAGAAGCAGGTTGGTTTTTGATAAATGATAAATGTAAAATAATCAGTAAAGATACTTTCCAAGATGTTTTTAAACAAAAATTTATTAAAGGATACGCCATTGTGGAGCAAGATAATTGGGGAATTATTGACATAAACGGGAATTTTGTCATAAAACCTATTTATGATATTGCGCAAGTAGAAATAATGGATAATATGTTTTTATACAAAGAAGCAGATTCTGGTAAAGATGATTTATATGGCATTAGAGATTTGAAAGATAATGTGATAGTTCAGCCTATTATCCAAAAATTTGATAGAATAGGTTTTTACAATGGGCTTTTGAGGACAAGCATCAACAACAGAGTAACCTACATCAATAAATTGGGAGATATAGTCTGGCAACAAAAAACAGATACCAATCAGGTATTAAAGAAAGTTAATAGAGAAAGTGTGGATAATTCTCATTTTCCTGTTACCTCTTTGGGCAATAACAAGAAAGAAAACCTACATACAATAAATAATGAAAAAATATTTTTGTATATTGATATAAATAGAAGAGATACAATAGAAAACAAATATTTTGGTTTCAAGACCTATATCATCAACCCAACAAAAGATACAATTTCGTTAATATCATCAATTTTTCGTCCATATGTAAGCGTGCAGGCAAAAAATGCCAAAGAAGAATGGAAAAGTATTAAATTCGCAAACAGGTATTATACAAGTCCTGATGGAAAATCTGATGTTAAATTGCCTGCTCATTCACATTTAAAATTCACTATTCCTGATTATGATGGTAGTTTTAAGACGAAAATTAGAGTAGAATACAAATATTCAGAAAGAACAAAATCTAAGAAAAATCCAAAAGAAAAAATCATTTATAGTAATGAAATTGATGCAAATATCAATATAAGTCAGTTTTGGTTGCAAGATTACTGGTTGCCTGGTGATATTCTAGATTTTCTTGACCCGTATTAGTATTTTATGACAATCTAAACCAAAAAATCAATGATTAAACTCACAGACCAGCTCAAATGGGCTATCGTAACAATGCCCAATGAGGAAAAAGACAAACTTTTGCTAAGGCTTATCAGCAAAGATGATATGCTCGTGAAAAAATTGCATCATCAGCTATTAGAAGATAACAATAATATGTTAGAACAACGTGAAGAGATTTTAGGCAAAATAAAAGTTGCTTTGGATAATTATAAATACCGCCTTACGCCAGGTGAGCTGATGATGACTATGCGTAGTTATAATGCTACTATTGGATACCACGTGAAGGTTACCAAAGACAAAATAGGCGAAATTGAACTTACCATTGCACTCGTAAACACCGCTTTTGGAAAAAATAAAGCAATGCTACATCAAAGTCAAAAACGGGCTGGTACTTTTGCGGAATATGTAGCTAAAAAAGCAGTTTTTGTGCTGCAAAAACTTGCTAAAATCCACGAAGACTTGCAGGCAGATTATGAGAAAGATGTTAATTTGATGCTTGCATATATTTATGAGTATCCGCCTTGTGCTGTTCATATCAAAGAACTAGAAATTCCTAAAAGTAAATAGCAAAAAGCGTTTATGAATATCATAAACGCTTTTTTGCTGTTATAAGGGAGTTGTTTTACTTATCAAATTCAATCAAAAGTTCATTATCTACTGCCCAAACGCCTGGTGCATTCCACGCAATTCTGCCTGCTTCGTCTCGCTGATACCACGAACTAACCGTTCCTTTCAAAATAACCCTATTGTCGGACACAACCACCTCAATGTCTTGGTCATTCACAGACCAATTACGCATAAGGGCATTTTTGATGTCTTCTTTTTGGATTTCGTTGTGTGTTTGAGATTTTATATTGATGTTGTTGATAACGCCTTTCACGCCCACAACATTATTAACGGCTTTTCTTGCGCCTTCTTTCTGATAATTCCATTCCAGTTCTCCTTCCAAAGTAATCCAACCATTTTCTACTTTTACTTTTACTCTGTCGTTAGGAATATCCCAATTCCATTTGAACGCACCCAAAATTTCAGTAGCAATTTCTGCATCATCTTTTTTGTTGCTGTCGCCAAAGTTAATTTCAATTTTCTCAACAATAGCCCTCACACCCACGACCTTCTTGGTGGCATCTTCCGCCTGTAATTTCTTTCTATAACTGTCCACAGTGCCTGTAAGTGTTACAATACCATCTTTTGCAGTCACGCCAATTTCTGCTGCATTGAGCAAAGGCTCCCATTTGATAGCCTCCAAAACGCTTTTTTGCAATTCTTCATTATCTATCATTTTATTTATGTTTAATGGTGTAAATTGTCGTTAAAAATATCTTTTACAAATATCAATACACAATATTACAGATTTTTAATGCTACTTCTTTTGCATAATTAAAAGTGGGAGTTATATCATTCACACTTTTTTGTTCTAAAATTGTTTTCAAATTTATTCTTCTGGCTTAATTATTGTTTATCTTTGAATTAAATAAATCAAAAACAACAATTTCAATCACTTACTTTTTATCTTAACAAATGAAAAACACTGTTCAATTTCGCCCAAAAACATTGCTTAAATCCCTGTTTTTAATGCTTTTTTTAACATCTTTTGTGCATCAAATGAAGGCTGACTGTTTTGATGATGGTTTTATGTCTTTTGTGGTACAAAATGACTCCAAACAAATGCCTATTATTGTTTTTCAGGGATATGCAGGTAGCCAACCAGTTATTTTTGAACTCAACAAAAAATATCCTATTTATCTGAAAAATGGTAAAAAGAAAATCAAACTTATTGTAAAAGAAATCAATATAGGGCAATTTATGCTTACACAGGCTATTCTTATGCCTGAAGAAAAACTTGTCATTGGGCAAGAATATGTAGTGCTTATTGATAATCTTTCAGAAGAACAAAAACTCAACCGTTTTGACGAAAAAATGCCCGCTAATCAGGTAACAAAATTTGTGGCTGGCGCAGGAAAAGATATGAATAAAGATACAAAAAAACTTTTTGCATCAAACCCAAAAGAGGTAAGCAAAGATTTTACTATGTTTGGTTGTGGTCCTGCTATGCACGTTACATTTGATTTAACTAATAAAAACGCATCAAATGCAGCAATAGAAATAACTGAAATTTTAGTAAAAACTACTGTAAAAAATTTAAAAACAGGCAAAGAAAGCACTTATTATTTGCAGACTTATAATAATCAGATAAGTATTGGTCACGGTATGTGTGAAGGTGCTTTTGCTTTTGATGGTGAAAGTGAATATGAAGTAAAATTTTCCTTAACAGATTTCTCAAAAAACACTAAAATATGGGAAAGTGAGAAAGTGAAATTTACTTCTCCGACAGAAAAAAACAGCAGAAATTAAGCTAGATAATGACATTGATGAATTGTACTTGTAAATTCGTTTATTTGTATTAAAATCCTGAAAGGATTTAATATTCATAGCCATAAGCTGTGCTTACGGAACTTGGTAATAATATATAAAAAAAAACTCCACTGCAAAGCGGTGGAGTTTTCCTAAATTAGTAACTATTATCTCTATCTAAAATCTAATCAAATCAAACTATCTTTCTCTCTCTTTTGTTATTTTTTTGCGTCAGATGCTGCAGCGGCAGCATCACGCATACTTTTAACTACATCGTGGTCTGCTTTGAGAAATAAAACTTGTGCTTGCAACATTATTTGTTGCAAAGAAGAAAGTGCCTCAAAATTATTTTTGAGCTGGTCTTTATAAATATCTATAGCCACATCTTCCCCATACTCGCAAGAATCCAAAATCATTTTACGGTCATTTCCTGTGAGGGCGGCTTTTACGTCCATCCAAACTCTAAAAAATTTTCCTGTAATGCGTGTGCCTTCAATGGGTGTTCCGCCTAATTTGATGACTTCTTGCACGAGTTCCGCTTTGTTTTTTTGACTTGTCTGACCAAGTTTGTAAAACAAGTTTTGAAGTTCTGTTTCTTTCGTTTCTTTTGAAGCGGTTTCGTAGCCTTCAATTCTGTCGTTATTGATTTCAATGAGCGTATTTAGTACGTCAAGAGTTTTTTCGTTGTCCATTTTATTGATGTTTATTTTGTTTTGATACAGTGTTTATGATTATTGTATTAAAATTATTGTAAAAAGTGAGGTGTTAAATCTCGTCTGTTTTCTCTAGAAATATTAAAAAAATCCTTTTTAATATTTATAAATTTGCTTCCAAAAGCGCATCTCTCAAACCTTTTATTGTGTCGTGGTCTGATTTTATGAGAAGATGTTGCGTTTTAAGCATTATTTTTTGGTCTTCTGTAAAGTTTTGAAGATTATCCGTGATAACTTGTTTGTATGTGCCTACTGCCATATCTTCCCCGTATTCACAAGAATCCAGAATCATTTTACGGTCATTTCCACTAAAAGCAGCTTTGACTTCCATCCACACTTTGAAAAACTTAAAAGCCAGCTTTGTACCTTCCACAGGTGTTCCGCCTAGTTGGCGCAAGTGTGTAACAAGGTCAGCCTTGCAACTCATACTGGTTTCTATAAACCTACAAAACAAGGTTTTCAAATCTGCATCCTCAATTTCGTTTGTAGCAGTTTCATAACCTTCTATTCTATCATTATGCACTTGTACAAGTGTATTCAAAATTTCTACGGTTTGCTCATCAGAGATATTAGTCATAGTAGTTTCGTTTAAATGATAAGATTATTGTTAATTATTGGCTCAAAGGTCGTGGTTTTGGTTGGATTTCATTTTATACAATTTCAAGTAAAAATTACATTATTCTCACTTTTTGCATTTTCTTGCTAAAAACTTGTTTAACGTAGGGTGTGCAACAAAACACAAAACCTATGAATTATATAAATTCTATTTGAAATTATATAAAATAATTATCAGGCAAATTAGCTAATTTTGAAACATTTAAATACAGAAACACTTAAATACAACTCAAACATCAGTAATATCATTCAAATTTCAATAATAACTAAAATGACTGCTACAAAAGATATAATAGAAACCACACAAGAAAGCACAAAAGTAGCTTTAGAAAGTACCAAAACTTTTGCAGAATTGGTTAAAGTGGCAGGACTTGAAGAAAGTTTGAAAGGCGCAGGTTCGTTTACGGTTTTTGTGCCTTCTGATACCGCTTTTGTTGCTATTCAGAAAGATTTGGATAACCTTCTGCTACCAGAAAACAAAGAAAAATTAGTTAAAATCCTTTCTTATCACGTTCTTAGTGGGACTTTTATGGTAGGTGATTTGAAAGACCAGCAAGAGCTAGTGAGTGTAGAGGGACATACACTCAAAGTTAGTTTTGACAGGCAACGAGTACGTATCAATGATGCCACCATTATGACAGTTGATATTGCAGCTTGCAATGGTATCATACACATTATTGATAAGGTGTTGATGCCAATTGTATAGGCATTTGTTTAGATAAAAATTGCCTTTAAAGTCCCCTGCGCTATGCTAGGGATTTAGGGGCTATTTTTTTAGAACAATTTATCCACTAATTTGGTCATTTCTTTGTCGTCAATGCTGCCAAAAAGAAAGCCACAAATCACTTTTGGATAAAAATAAGTTGATTTTTGAGGCAAAGTATAGCCACTTTCACAAACTTTTTTGATAGTTTCCATTGGTACATCTTGCGTGATAAGTGCCATTTGCGCTTGTCCTAAGTGTACCTTTTCCATACATTCAGAAAAGCTACGAGAAAAAGAAATATTTTCAGAGGCACGTTGGTCTTTGCCCAAAATGCCCAAACAACGCTCCAAAACGAAATAATGCAAAACGGTCAAATCTAACTCTTTCATTATCAAAGGGAAATTCCAAGAAATAGAATCAAAAACTTCAGGTTTTAGCCTAATTTTAAAAGATTTTTCTTTAAGTACCAACCCGAAAGTCCATTTTTTCCCAGAAATTTGATGATTTATTTCGTAAGCGTCTTCTGTTTCTTTTAAGATAAAAAACTGCTCCAATTTTTGGATAAATTTGTCCTCGTCAAAATCAGAAAGCCCCAAAATAAGCCTGTGTGTAGGCAAAATGCGCAAATCATCAGATTCAGTATTGGTGAGATACATCAAATGAAAATTATATAATTCTTTTCCAGTATGATTTGGATTTAGTTTAGTTTGTGCTTTTCTATATTCCAACGAACTCGTATAGCGGTGATGCCCATCTGCCAAAATAATTTTCTTTTGCGCAATATTATTGATAAATTTATCTATAATGTTTTTGTCGTGAATGACTGCCAAAACATCTTTAACTCCTTGATAATCTTCTGTTTCATAAATAGGCATTGTCATTGCATCATCCATAAAAACCTCTAATTCGTGGGTTTCATCTGTATAAAGTCCGTGTGTAGGCGCAGCGTTCATAAGTGTAGCCGCAAGTATTTGGGTACGGTCGTTTACGGCGTGAGGAATAGTGTTTTCGTGGCGCAAAATAACATTTTCATCAAAATCATAAGCACGAATATTACAAACAAAACCTTTTCTAATATATTCTTTATGGCTTCCAGAAAGGGTAAAATATTGATAATAAACGTAAATGGCAGGCAGATTATCTTGTTTGATAATGCCGTTTGCTTTCCAATTTTCTAGGGTTTTGCCTACGTTTTCGTAGCTACCAGCCTCATTTGGCACATTTTGAGGCACGGAAATATGAATACTATTATTTGGATTTCCGTATAACAAGGCACGCTGTTTGGCAGAAACTACATCAAAAAGCGGTGATACAAGTTCAGAAAGGTTGTCTGTAAGGTTTGGGGCGTATCTCCAAGCACGCAAAGGTCTGATTTCAGCCATTTTTAAAGGAAATTTTGAGAATAAAATTTGGTACTAATTTGGTGTTTTCTTAAAAAAAAGTTATTTTTGAAAAGTAATTAGAAACTTTTACAAAAATTCAATGACAAATAGAGAAATAGAACTATTGATAATGCTTAAAGAAGTTGATTTGAAAAATGTAAAAGTTGTTTCACAAATCCAATTCAAAAATTTAACACAAGAACGAATAGATTTTTATTTGGATAGAATACTAAAAATTCAGCAAGAAATAAACGAACTTAACGAACTCAATAATAATGATTACTAAAACTGCACACGAAAAAAAGATGTCTTCTTTTTTCTATCAATTGGATAATGCCAATGGAGAAGTAGAAATATTGCCTATTTTGACAGAAATGAACAATTATATTGACAATATTAGTGACCCAAAAGCACAATCTTTAGCATCAGAAAGCTTTAATTATTATTTCACAAAACGCCTTTCACGCCTTGAAGATGACGTATTAAGAATAAAACAATACAAAAATGAATATGCTTTGTAAGTGTTTTACAATTATTTTATAATTGCTTTTTTGCTTCTCCCAACAGATAATCCAATATAGCGAGTAGTTTTGGCAAGTTTTCTACGGAATAAGAATTTGTATGAATAACTACTTTGTCGTTTTCCATTTTTCCAAATTCCCAAAATTTCCCTGTCGTGACAATCCCAAAAATAATTACATTTGGCTTCGTGTTAAGTTTCTGACAAGCAAGCATTTGTGTAATGCATTGCGCCCAACCTTCCACAAAATTTTCTGCTTTTGCCTCCACAGTCGTAATAATAGGATAAGACATTTTTTGATACTGTTCTTTTTCCAAATTAGTAAACATAAAATCAGGTACTCCACTCAAATCCTCATCATATTTGATGGCTTGATGCGTCCACATATTCATTTCTTTCATATACTTTCGCCACGCTGCTTTGAGTATAGGAGAAACCAAATTTTCTGTAGCATAAAACTCATTGCTGCGGTAAGTAAGCAAACTTAAATCAATTTCTTCTACCAATGACGGTTTTACAATAAACTCCTCCAAATCATTAGGTATAAATTTTTGGTTGTTTACCTCAATTTGCGGGTACTTTTCTTGTACCAATTCAAGTGTTTTATATGCTGAAAATGCCATAGTAAAAAGAATTTAAAGATATTTCTGATTTTTTTAGTTTTTCCAAATTTCCAAAATTTGGAAAAACTAAAAACAAATATAAACCTATTTTTTCTTAAAAAATAACTGTATTGGCACGCCATCAAAACCAAAATGCTCACGCAATTTGTTTTCCAAATAACGCTGATAATCTTCTCTCAAATATTGTGGCAAATTGCAGAAAAACGCAAAAGTGGGCGTTTTTGCAGGAAGTTGTGTTACGTATTTGATAGTAATAGTCTTTCCTTTGCTTGCAGGAGGCGGATATTGTGCTATAGCAGCAAGCATTTTGTCATTGAGTTTTGAAGTAGGAATACGTTTAGAGCGGTTTTCATACACTTCCACAACCTTATCCAAAGACTGCAAAATACGCTGTTTGGTAATCACAGACGTAAAAACAATAGGCAAATAATCAATAGGCATTAGTTTTTCTATCATTTCGTCTTGGAAACGCTTTGCCGTCATTGTGTCTTTTTCTACCAAATCCCACTTATTCACCATAATAATTGCGCCTTTTTTGGCTTTCAAAGCAAGGTGCAAAATGTTCAAATCTTGTGATTCTATGCCTTGCGTGGCATCTATCATCAAAATACATACATCAGACTCTTCCAGAGCTTGCAAAGAACGCATTACTGAATAAAATTCAATATCTTCTCTCACTTTTGATTTTTTGCGTATTCCTGCCGTATCCGTAAGTATAAGATTTTTACCATAAGATGTATAATGTGTGTCAATAGCATCACGAGTTGTACCTGCAATATCCGTTACAATAGTGCGTTCTTCACCTAACAAAACATTCAAAAATGAAGATTTACCCACATTAGGACGACCTAAGATAGCAATACGAGGAATACCAGCGTTTGGGTCTTCGTCTCCTTTTTCCTGAAAATTAGCTACCACCGCATCTAAAAGCTCACCTGTTCCTGTTCCTGTTTGAGAAGAAATAGGGAATATTTCAGAAAAACCAAGTTGATAAAATTCTGCTGCTTGATTATGTCTTTCTAGCGTTTCTGCTTTGTTTGCAATTAAATAAACTGGTTTTTTAGATTTTCTAAGTACGTTAGCAAATTCTTCATCAAGTGGGTGAAGTCCTGTGGCTGCATCAACCATAAAAAGCAAAACACTTGCTTCTTGTATGGCTATTTGTACTTGCCTGCGGATTTGTTCCTCAAAAATATCATCAGAGCCAACCACGTAGCCACCTGTATCAATTATGGTAAAAAACTTATCTGTCCATTCTGCCTGCCCATAATGGCGGTCACGTGTTACGCCACTTTCGTTGTCCATAATTGCCTTACGGAACTCTATTAGCCTATTAAAAAGTGTAGATTTGCCCACGTTAGGTCTTCCTACTATTGCAACTATATTTGCCATTTGTATTACTGTATAAAAATTTTTGCAAAGGTACGTCTTTTTTTTAGATTTTTAGCAGTAATACTTATCAAATTCTTAGAAATGAGATTAGAATATTTTTGATTTTGAAAAAATGCTAAAATAAATTTTCTTTTTGATTGTTTTTTTCTATTTTTGAAGTATTAAATTTACTTAAAATTCACAATTACTTATATGAAATTAGATGATTTGCTTGAGCGTTATGCGCAAAATCCTAATAATCTGAATGTCTTGTTAGATTTGGGTGCTGCATACGTAGCGCAGAGTGATTTCCAAAATGCACTCCAATATTATCAGCGTGCAGAAAGCCTTAATGCAGGTAATGAAACGGCAATGGAGCAAATAGCTTTTTGTTTTAGAGAACTTAGAGATTTGGATAATGCGCTCGTTTATTACAAAAAAATGGAAATCATCACGCCTAATGATGTTTGGCTGATGAAAAACTTGGGCTGGTGTCTTTCTTCTCTTAATAATTATAGAGATGCTGTGGATTACCATTTGAGAGTGGATAAAATTGAGCCTTATGATGCTTGGAACTTGCGCAATCTTGGTTGGTGCTACGTCAAGCTAGAAAACTATGATTCTGCCCTAAAATATCACCTGCGTGCTGAAGACTACGACAGAGATAACTCTTGGAATTTGGGCAAAATTGGCTATTGCTATGGCAAGCAAAAAAACTTCCAAAAGGCATTAGAGTATCATTTGAGAGCTGAAAAACTTGACCCATCAGACGACTGGAATACCGCAAATGTGGGCTGGTGCTACTCTTCACTAGAAAATTTTGCTGATGCTATTGATTATCACAAAAAAGCCTACGCACTTAATAATCAAGATTCTTGGAATATTAGTAATCTTGGTTGGTGTTATACAAAACAAGATTCTCCTAATGATGCTTTGCCCTATCTTCTTGTAGCAGAACAACTTAACCCTTCTGATGCGTGGAATTTGGGTAATATTGGCTGGTGTTATTCTCATCCAACTGTCCGAAATTTTACAAAAGGTTTGGAATATCACGAAAAAGTAATGCTTTATGACCCTACTGATGCGTGGAACATAAGCCATTTGGGGCAATGCTACGCACAAATAGGCGACTACGAGAACGCTATCCGCTTTATGGAGCAAGGAGAAACTATGCGCCCTAATGATGCGTGGACGTTGCGCAAGCTAGGTTGGTGCTATTTCTTGACTGGAAACACGCCAAAAGCAAAGATTTTGATAGAAAAAAGCCTTAATATCAATACTTCTGATAGTGGTATGGTAGCTTTGGGGCATATTGCAATGTCTGAAAATGACGAAAACAGAGCAATGGACTACTACAAACGTGGTGCGTTAGAGTATCCAACAGAAGCTTTGTTTTTGGAAGACTGGGCAGAATGTGTGCCATTTATCTACAAATATGGCGT
>JAYVGJ010000441.1:0-3996 GCA_043772375.1 Raineyaceae bacterium
ACCAATATGACAACAGAAGAAAATTCAAACAAAACAACATTTTATTCCTTCAAAATGAAAGGAATTGATGGCAAAGAAATTGATTTTAGCCAATACAAAGGTAAAAAAGTTTTACTCGTAAATGTAGCCTCTGAATGTGGCTACACTGCTCAATATGAGCAACTGCAAGCATTGCACGCAAAATACGGTGAAAAAGTAACGGTTTTAGGTTTCCCTGCTAATAATTTTGGCGGACAAGAACCTGGCACAAATGCAGAAGTAGCTACTTTTTGCAAAACAAAATTTGGCGTAACATTTCAAATGTTTGAAAAAATTTCTGTAAAAGGCGCAGATGCGCACCCACTTTATAAGTGGCTTTCCACAAAAGCAGAAAATGGCTGGAATGAAGACGCTCCCAACTGGAATTTTTGTAAATATCTTGTCAATGAAAAAGGAGAATTAGTTAAATTTTTCAAATCTGGCGTTGATCCTATTGGTGATGAAATGCTTGCTGCTATCAAATAAAGCTATTCAAAATCAAGTTTTTGCGCAAAAAACGCAGGAATTTGTAGAAAAATCTCTAAAAAAACTGTAAAAAAGTTTTTTTATTCAAAAAATAGCGTTACATTTGCAGACTGAAATAACAGAATGGAGGTTGTAGCTCAGTCGGTTAGAGCGCTGGTTTGTGGTGCCGGAGGTCGTGGGTTCGAGACCCATCATCCTCCCCAAATGTTTTCAAAATAAAAAAGTGTTCTAAATTTGATTTTAGAACACTTTTTTATTTTTGGAAAGGAAGACTTCGCTTCAAGCGAAGTCTTCCTTAAACTTCTTGTGAAGTCAGGTGTTTCCACCTGACTTCAAGAAAAAAGCCTTTCCAAATATTTGGAAAGGCTTTTTTGTCATCAAAATACGTAATTCGTAATTGAAAATTCGTAATTGAAAAACTATGGTTTTTTGTTAAGTTTTTCTTTCTTTTCCTTTTCAATCCTCTCTTTTTCCTCTTTTAACGCTTTTTTCTCATCAAATTTAGTATCTTCAAACTTCTTATCTTTGTCAAATTTATCTTTGGTTTCAATTGTTACATCAGAAATATAATCTAAAATTTGGAATTCTACACGTCTGTTTTGCGCTCTGCCTTCTTTGGTATTATTTGTTGCAATAGGTTTTCCTTCTCCAAATCCTTTGTGTTCCATACGGCTCATTTCTATACCTTGTGAGCCAAGAAATGTATAAACAGATTTTGCTCTGCGTTGCGAAAGGTCAAGGTTGCGGGCATCTGTCCCAACTGCATCTGTATGCGCCCAAACGCCTACTTTTAGGGTAGGATTTTCTTGCATCAATCTGTTTACATAATCAACTTCTAATTTAGAAGCTGGCGTAAGTTTGTCAGAATTAAACTCAAATGTAATAGAATTGACAACCAAAACAGCATTTTTTTTCAGTCTTCTCAACAAAACAATTTTTTCTAGTTTTTTCTTACTATTAAGAATATTCATTGTATCATTTTTGAAAAAATACCCTTTTGCACTTACTTTTAGGTCAAATTTTCCATTATTGAAATTCTCCAAAAATTTCTTATTGATATCTTTCTCATCAACAACATCTTTTTTAGTTTTATCAGTAATAATTAAATTAGAAACAACAGGTTCTCTTGTTTCTTCATCTAAAATAATCACTACAGGCACATCTTGCACGACTTTAATAGGCGTAAGCGGAATTTCTATCAAATCATTTTCTTTGTGTTTAGCTAATTCTTCTGGCGTAATCTCAAAAATTTTGTTTTCAAAACCAACTTTTTTGACAATCATTGTGTATTTGAAATTTCTATTAAATTTGTGTGCCACCATTCCATTTTCATTGGACGCCGTGGGTGTATCAGCTTCTTCAGTTACTTTAATAAGCACACTTGCACTTGGTACAAATTTTTTCGTTTCTGCGTGAATAGTAATTGCAGCAAGCGTTATATAGCTTGTAAAAGGTTTTTTAGAAATAAATTCATAAATATCATCTCGTCCTACGCCGCCTTCTCTATTAGAAGAAAGATAGCCCGAAAGTCCGTCCTTTGCTACAATCATACCAAAATCATCTTTTGGTGTATTCATTGGATAACCCAAATTAACGGGTTTCATAAACTTTCCATCTACGTTTTCACACATAAACAAATCCATTCCGCCTAAGCCACCATGACCAGTGGAAGAAAAGAACAAATTGCCACGGGCATCTACATAAGGGAACATTTCATTACCAAGTGTGTTGATTTCTTTGCCCATATTTTTGGGTGCAGACCATTTTCCATTCTCACAAACAGACACAAAAATATCTTTTCCACCTATTGATTTATCTGCTGGGTCAGAGATAAAGTACAAAGTTTTGCCATCTGGCGCAAGTGCAGGCGCACCCACAGAATACTCACTACTGTTATACGGAAATTCTTTTTCATTAGACAAAATGCCATCTTTATTTTTTGTGGCAATGTATAACTTCAATTTATTAACGCCTTCTGTACTTGTTTTGTACTTGCTATTGGTGTAATTATTTCTCGTGAAAATCATAGAATCACCAGAAGGAAAAAATGCAATAGGACCTTCGTGGTACTTGCTATTGAGCTTTTTAGAGTATTTTTGTAAGTCTTTTGGGGTAGTTTTGGCATCAGCAACAGAATACAAATCAAGGTATGAAGTATTATTCCATTCAAATTTGTTGCTACCTGCTTTATGTCTGTTAGAAACAAAAATAAGTTTATTTTGGTCTTTGTCAGTTATGTTATAGGTTGGGCTAAAATCATCTTGGTCAGAGTTGAAGGGGGCAATTTTCACTTGGTATTGTGTAGAATCCTTGTAAAAACTTGGCATATTGCTATAAGCCTCTGAAAAGCCTTTTGGACGACCATCTTCTTTTGCTTCTCTCGCATAAACATCATACCAAATTTTGGCTTGGCTATGTTTGCCATTGCTTGCAAGTGCTTCAGCGTAATGTAACTTGCTTTTTACGTCACTTGTGGGTGCAGAAACCACTTTTGCATACCAAATTTCTGCTTCTTTTGGTTCGTTCATTTTTTGATAACAATTAGCTATTTTCTCTTGAATAAAAACAGAGTTGGTATCTTTTTTGAGAGCGGTCTGATACTCTTTTAGGGCATCAGCATACTGCAAACGGTCATAAGAGGTGTTTGCTTTGGCAAGTTTTCTTTCTACTTTTTCTTGCGCAAATGTGGCAAAAAAACTAAAAAATAAAATTCCGACAACGAGAATCTTTTTCATAGATATTATAAATTAAAATAATTGATATTGTTTAATTGCGTGGTATATCAAAGCAAAAATAACACTTTAAAACTACAAAACAAAAAAACAAAAGACATTTAGCAAAAGAAGACTTCGCTCAAAGCGAAGTCTTCTTTAAAGTTTAATTAAGGTTTAAACTAGCAAAATTCTGTAAAAACTTGCTCCAAATGCGTTGCAATCATTTGTGCAGTGCGTCCTTCTATATGGTGTCTTTCTACAAAATGTACAAGTTCACCATCTTTGAAAAGTGCAATTGAGGGAGAAGACGCTGGGTAAGGCATCATATATTCACGCACTTTGCTAACGGCATCTTTTTCCATTCCTGCAAAAACTGTTGTAAGATTTGTAGGTTTTTTTTCACTTATTGAAAGGGCTAATTTGATGCCAGGACGAGCCGTTCCTGCCGCACAACCACATACAGAATTGATGACTACAAGCGTTGTACCTACTTTATTATTATCAAAAGTGCTTATTACTTCCTCTGCATTTTTTAGTTCTCTGAAACCAATAGAAGTTAAATCTTCTCTCATTGGTTTTACCATTTCTTCTGGATACATAAGTAATTATGAATTTTAAATTGTGAATTATGAATGAATACAAGATACTGATAATCAATTTATTAAGTGCTATTTTAAGGTTATCATCATACTACTATACATTGCTTTTGTTTGTCGTTCCCCACGTTCCACGTGGGGTTATGATTGTTAAACCCTTTCAGGGTTTTTAATACAGTTTT
>JAYVGJ010000442.1:0-15576 GCA_043772375.1 Raineyaceae bacterium
CTACTGATTTTTGAGAAGATATTTGTTTTGGTTTTTTCCAAACCTTTGTCTAAGGATTCTTTTTTTTCTTTTGAGAATAATTTATCAAAAAAGCCCATTTGAGTTGTGAGTTGTAAGTTGTGAGTTGTGAGTGAGTGCAAAACAAGGTTTGTCATAATCACTTACTTATTTTTGCAAATGTACGAAAAATCTTCACAAAAAATTTTATAAAAACAACAAAAACAATTTTCTGTTATCTTTGTAAAAAAGATTTTGCTAGTCTGAACTATTTTGTATTTAACTCACAATTCATAACTCACAACTCACAACTAAAAAATGTTTATAGAAGAATTTAAAAGCACTTTTTTTGAAATAAATGACAATAATTTTGAGCAAAAAGCCTTAGCATTATTTAATTTTCAAGCTAAAAATAACATTATTTATGCTGATTTTTTGGAGAAAATTAAGGTAAATCCTCAAAATATTAAGGTTTTGGAGGATATTCCGTTTTTGCCTATTGATTTTTTTAAGGATTTTAAGGTTGTTTCTGAAGAAATTTCAGCAAAAACCACCCCTAACCCCTCCTTCAAAGGAGGGGAACTTCTCCCCCTCCTTCCTAAGGAGGGGTTAGGGGTGGTTTTTGAAAGTAGTGGCACGACAGGGCAAATCACAAGCAAACATTATGTAAAAGATACTGATTTTTATAAAAAAGTCAGTGAAAATATTTTTGAAAATATTTACGAAAACCTTGAAGAATGGCATATTTTGGCACTTTTACCTTCTTATTTGGAACGTGGAAACTCCTCTTTGGTTTTTATGGTAGAAGATTTTATACAAAAAAGTGGCTCAAAATATGCAGGTTTTTACCTTGATAATGTAGCAGAACTTTCTCAAAAAATTCAATTATTAAGACAAAAAAATGAAAAAATATTACTAATTGGCGTTACTTTTGCCTTGTTAGATTTTGCAGAAAATCACCCACAAGACCTTTCTGACGTGATTATTATGGAAACAGGCGGAATGAAAGGACGTAGAAAAGAACTTATTAGACAAGATGCTCACGAAATTTTGTGTAATGCCTTCAATGTCAAGCAAATACATTCAGAATACGGAATGACAGAACTTCTCTCACAAGCGTACTCACAAAAAAATGGTATTTTTGAATTGCCATTTTCTATGAAATTCTTGCTTAGAGATACAACAGACCCATTTTCTGGTAGTTTCTCACGCACTAGTGGCGCACTAAATATCATTGATTTAGCTAATATTTCGTCTTGCGCCTTCTTGGAAACCAAAGATTTAGCCAAAAAAATCAGCCCAAATACTTATGAAATACTTGGGCGTTTGGATAATACAGACGTTCGTGGCTGCAATTTAATGGTAATTTAGTAAAAGGTACGAGTTAAGAAGTACGAAGTACGAATGTAAAACTTTGATTATTAAGCTATTATTGTATAAAAACTATATTGTAGGGTTTGCAAATGTTACAATATAAAAATAAAGTTTAGTTGCCACGAATACACGAATAATTGTATTTATTCGTGTATTCGTGGCAACTAAATCAGACACATTTTTATTTATAATACACTATTGCTACAATAAAAAGTCCAAATTATTCAATTCTTGTTTCTTGCAGTTTTTTTTATTCCAAAACAATTTTCTTACTAAAAATTTTACCATTAACATCTTTCAAAAGTGCCATATACAAGCCTTTGGATAGGTTTTTGGTGGTAATGGTTTGATTTTCTTTGTCAAAAATAACTTCTTGCGCCTGCCCTTGCGTGTTATATACGTGTACGCTTGCAATGCGTGCAGAAGATTTTATACTAATAACATTGTTTTCTCCTACTTTACTAGGATTTGGAAACAGAGAAATGTTATTTTTATTGCCTTGATTATCATTTAAAGCAGTTGCTACATCAGGCACAAACACATCATTATCAAAAACTGGGCGTATCATTAACGCACCTTTGATAAGTGGGTCTTGCTCCCAATTTCCTTGAATATTAAAAAAAGTTTTGGTTTGTGCATTGTTATCTTTATCAAAACCAATAGCCAACAAATCATTGCTAGTTTGCTGAATACCAACATAAAACGTATCAACAATATTGATTATTTTTGTGCTATCCACCGCAAAACGTACAAAGCCATTAGGAGAAGTTGGGTACTTTACTTGCAAAGATTTCTGAAATAAAATCTCGTCTTCTCTACCTTTTACTTTCTTCCAAATAGACAGAATAAAGGTTTCTTGGGACAAATTTTGCTTAAAAGGCACAAAAGAAATATCAATATCAGTAATAACCGCAGGCGCATTGAGCTTGTACTGAACGGCTATTTTGCCCTGCGTTTGTGCAATTCCTGCCACATATTCTGCTGTTCCATCATCATACGCAAAATAATTATCAAGTTCTGTTTTCCCTTTGATAGTGTCATTTACCTTAAAATCAACTGGCGCAGTCGCATCTGTAGAAGTAAGTCTAAAAGCATATTCCAACGAAATGGGCGCATTTAGCGGTGTATTTGTAAGTGTTTGTGGCGTGGCTGTTACGAGGAAATTAGCATCACTTGGCTGAATAATAGATGTCGTTGTAGTAATAGGCAAAGTTGCTAAAATAGTATTATTTTTCGTGTTTTTCAGCTCACAATCATAACTAATAATACGAAAAATATTATCCAAATTTTTGATATTGGTGATAATTTCTGTATTTATTTCTGCAGTTTGGTTGGCAAAATATTGCTTTACAGGCATTGCCGTATAGTTTTTTAGGTAAGATTGTGGCTGACGACTAAACGCCACATCTTGGCGTGTTACGTCTGTGAGTGTTCTATTTTTATTGAGATAAATATAATCCAAATGCCACGCATCAAAATCACCAGAAACCCGCCCAAATCTCAAAAAACGGAACTGAAAACCACTATGAAAAAAGTTGCTTGTAAGTTGAATATTTTCCTGTTTGAAAGTCGTAAAAGTGCCATCACCATATTTACGCCATATTTCTACCCAATTATTGGCGTTATCTTTTCCTTGCAAAAGCAAAAAATCACTTGCATCAGGAGCTTCCACTTTTCCGCCTGCTTGCCACCAGAAACTCAAAAAAACATCAGTTGCAGTCGGCAAAATAGCACTTAAATCAATGTTTTTGGCAGTCAAAGTATCAGAATATCCTTGACTAAGCGGAGAGGCAATGTTATAAGGCGTTCCTTTGATATTGAAAGCATCTAATGTGGCTACTCCTACACTAGGTGCATTATCAGCACGAGTATTGTTAATAATAGTTCCTCCATTCGTCCAAAAGTCGGTATTTGGCAGAACTTTATTGTCAGAAAAATCTTCAAAAAATGGCAAAACACCTGCAATTCCTCTTTGTGTTTGAGAATTAGTAGGAATATTGGTGGGTATATTTTTAGGCACAAAACCTATAGGAAACTGCTTAAATTGCGCAAAAACACAATTTATAGAAATTAGAAAGGAGAAAACGAAAGAATATTTATACATTTTTATAAGTAAATTTTTCAATAAAATCAGCAAAAATCATTCCAAAAATAGAAATTATTGCTAATTCAATTTTTTTAAACCAGCAAAACAGTTTCCAAAATATGCCTAAATTTGCGTAGAATGGCAATTATTTTCAATAAATCTTCTTTGTCGGTGCTGTCAAATATTTTAGAAAGGCAATAAGTGTTATTTTCCATTGTGATAAAAACCCAATTTGCACCATTTACCTCGCAACCATACAAGGGTTTATTATCATTATTTATTTTTTGAGCTATCAAAAACGCTTCCAAAAGTTGCGCCATAGAGTCGCCAGTAGGTTTTTTGTTAGGCTTATACTCTTGAAAATGAAAATACGGTTTTTCCATAAAATCCATCATTCCCTTTGCAATAACAAAATCCGCCTTTACAGAAAGTTGATAATTTTGCACTTCTGCAGCTAATTTTTTATCAAAAAAAGAAACGAAATTTTTATCATTTACAAGTCTTCCAAGTTTTAGAATATGGCTAATAAACTTCATTTTGAGGTCTTCCTCGCTCCAATTTTTGATATGTAGTCGCCCATCTTCATAGGCATCATCAAAATTAGCCTGTTCCACAACCGTAAAAACAGGGTTTTTAACGGCTAACCATTCTTGCATAGTGGTCGTGATTGGCTCTATTATTTGCGTCAGTTTGAAAGCAAGCACTATTTCACCTTCACTCCACTCTTTTTTCTTTGCCATAATTGTAAAAATAATGTATTTTCTCGTACCTCGTACCTCGTAGTTCGTACCTCGTAGTTCGTACCTCGTACCTAGCTTATTCTAGCCCAGTTGGTAGTATGTTTTGGTATGCTTTCTAGTTGTTTTTTGACAAAAATATTCTTGTATTGTTCTAATTTTGGGTCATCTTCTAGCATTTTTTTTGCTTCATTTCGTGCAAGTTCCAAAATATCACCATCTTTTGCTAAATCAGCAATAATCAAATCCATTACGCCGCTTTGTTGTGTGCCAGAAAGGTCGCCTGCGCCACGCAAACGCAAATCCGTATTAGCAATTTCAAAACCGTCATTGGTTTCCACCATTACTTTTATACGCTCACGAGCCTCTTTGGAGAGTTTGTAGCCCGTCATCAGAATACAAAAAGATTGGTCTGCACCCCGTCCAACACGCCCACGCAACTGATGCAGGGCAGAAAGTCCAAACCTTTCGGAGTTCTCAATAATCATAATAGAGGCATTTGGGACGTTTACGCCCACCTCAATAACGGTGGTAGCCACCATTATTTGCGTTTCATTTTTGATAAAACGCTGCATCTCAAAATCTTTGTCTTTGGGCTTCATTCTCCCGTGAACAATACTAATCTGACACTTGGGAAAAGCCCTAGAAACACTCTCAAAACCATCTGTAAGGTCTTTTAGGTCTAATTTTTCTGATTCTTCAATAAGCGGATACACAATATAAACCTGTCTGCCTTTTTCTATTTCCTCGTTCATAAAGCCAAAAACACGCAAACGGTGATTATCAAAGCGGTGAACGGTTTTTATAGGCTTACGTCCTGGTGGCAACTCATCAATAACAGACACATCCAAATCTCCGTAAAGTGTCATTGCAAGCGTACGAGGGATAGGCGTAGCAGTCATCACGAGTACGTGAGGGAAAATATCTTTGTTTTTTTGCCATAATTTGGAGCGTTGTTCCACGCCAAAACGGTGCTGTTCATCAATGATACACATTCCCAAATTCTTAAATTGTACCCTATCTTCTATGAGTGCGTGTGTTCCTACAAGGATTTTGAGGTCACCTGTGCGCAGATAATCATCAATGTATTTTCTTTCAGAAGTTTTAGTAGAACCTGTTAATTTTTCCAAAGTAATGCCTAATTTGTCGGCAAGAGGGCGCAAACCGTTGTAATGCTGTTCTGCCAAAATCTCTGTTGGAGCCATCATACACGCTTGTTTTCCGCTTCCAATGGCAAAAAGCATAGCAATAAATGCCACAATAGTTTTTCCACTTCCTACATCACCCTGCAAAAGTCTGTTCATTTGTTTTCCACTTCCCATATCCTTATAAATTTCCTTGATTACTCGTTTTTGTGCGCCTGTGAGGTCAAAACCAAGATAATTATTATAAAATTCTGTTACAAGGGAAGTGTTATTAAGAATTTGTCCTGCGTAAGTAATTTTCCTGAAAAGATTTTGCTGAATAACTTTTATTTGTGTATAAAAAAGTTCTTCAAATTTGAGCCTATAAGTAGCTTGTTTAAGCATTTCCACGTTTTTAGGGAAATGGATATGTTGCATAGCATCTTTTTTGGGCATAAGGTGGAGGTTTCTTACCAAATCTTCTGGTAAAGTTTCCTTAAATTGCCCTGCTGATGCCGCCAAAACCTGCTTTATGACCTTACTAATGCCTTTGCTATCAAAACTACGCTTGCGCATAATTTCTGTAAGGTGATAAACGGGTTGCAAAAAGCCAGATTGTGCCTCCAAGTTGGTGAGAGGTTCTATTTCTGGGTGCGTGATGCTGTATTTGCCGTTAAATTCTGTTGGTTTTCCAAAAATAATATAGTCTGTATTGATTTGCAGGCTCTTTTTGACCCATTCAATTCCTCTAAACCAAATCAGCTCTACCTCACCCGTTCCATCTCTAAAATACGCCACCAAACGTGCTTTTGCGCCTTCTCCAATGGTTTCTATAAATTTTATTTTACCTCTAAATTGGACGTAGGGCATTTCCTCCGAAATATCAGAAATTTTATGAAATTCCGTTCTATCTTCGTGGCGAAAGGGATAATGTTGTATGATGTCGGCATACGTAAAAATGCCTAATTCTTTCCCTAAAAGTGCAGCACGAGCCGTTCCAACGCCTTTTAAGAATTCTAGTTTGGTATCAAAAAAACTGTTATTCAATGTTTTGAAAGATTTATTTTATATTTTAATTTTTCCTAAATTAAGCTCAAAAAGTGTTCCAAATTGGTTGTCTTTGATAATATTGATGATAATATCATTCCAATAAACGTCAATTTCTTTATCTTTCAAAATATCATTTTCAGTAAAAAACACTTTAATTTTCAGACTTCTAGCTTTTGTTTTGTAATAAGAGAGAAGCTTGTTTTTGTCGTTGAATGGCGTTGTTAAACTTGATTTGATTTCAAGATTAAAATTTCCGTTAGTTGATATAAAGCAGGGATAATGAGATTTTACATTATCAGTTTCAAAACCCTCTAAATGCCTTGCTGTTGGGAGATGGATATTTATTATTTTCACTTTATCAGACTGAATTACACCAACATATTTGATGCGGTAAATGCCACAGGCTTGCCCATACGAGCCTTGTGTAATCACCAAAAAAAATAAAAAAGAGATTAAATTTTTCACTTAATTTATTAGTTAATTATTGGTTTCAGAAAACTACTTAATCATTCCCAAATCTTTACGAATTTTATCTATTTCTGCAAGCGTTAATTCTGTATATGTAGCTATTTTTTCAATGTTTTCGTCATTTAAAAGCATTTTCTTAGCAATATTCACTTTGGCGGTATTGTCCGTTATCATAAGAACAATTTTCTCTGCTTCTTTATTTTTAGCTTTTGTACGCTCTTCTGGTGTAAGATTCTCAAAACTAATAAGTTCTATGGCTTTCTTAATTCCCTCATTATCAGTATTTAACACAGACCTTTGCGGACTGTGAATAGACTGATAAATCAAATCTAACCAATCCCTGATTTGCGGTGGCGTGCTATCTTCCACGTGATTAGGGTTCAGGCAAACAAACTGATGTCCGTACAAATTTCTCACTTCTCCTTTTAGGTTTTGCGGGTTGATTTTCATTAGCAAAACTTCATCTAAAATAGGTTGCCCATTTTTGTCAGAAATAGTGTATGGCGCAGTCATCACCACAATTACGTAAACAGTTTGGTCAATATGATATTCTTTTGCTGTTTTTTGTTGTTCTGCAATAAGCATCAAAAAATAGTGCAAAAACCTATCAAAATGATAATCATATTGTACTCTTTGTATTTCAATGGCTATTCTTTTATCTTTACTTTCTGCAAAAATATCTAGCTCAAAATCCACATAACCAATTTTTGGGTCAAATTTCTTTTCAGTTTCAATTTTATCTACTTCAATTTCAATACCCAAAATATCACGCACAAATGCCGTAAAGACTATTTTATTAGTAAAAGCCTTTTTAAAAATCACTTCATTATCTAAATTGCCTAGCATAATTTTGGGTAGTTATTTTTGTATTAAAGAATACAAAAATACACTAAAAAGTGCATTTTTCCAAACAAAATATTGATTATCAGAGTAATAATTATGATATTATTTTCTTACAAATAATCACCACTATTTCCATATTTTCTTGTGTCGTAACGAACATAAAAACATCTCCACCATCTTTAAAACCTAGTTTTTCTTTAATTTTCTCTACTGAAAGTGGCGAGTTTCTTACAGAAATATTAGCTTTTTTGGAAGGGATAAGTTTTGATATTTCTTTTTTATCTAATTTGCAAACATTAGTTATTTCAAATATTCTGCCTAAAAAGTCTATTTTGAGTATTTCTGATGTATATAAATGAGAATTTGGGGCAATTTTTTCTATTGAAAAATGTCTAGCAATTTGCTCAAAGCAACCTATTTTCATAATTGGTGCATTGGGTTCGTAGAGGTATTTAAGCGGTTTTGAATATGTTAGAGAAGAATTTTTAGTTTGCTTTTCAACTTGTTTTTCAGCAAAAAAATCACTTTCAAAAAGTTGTATTTCATCATTTTTCAGAAAATTAACCGCAATTACTGGGAGCTTCTGACAATGGGGCATGCCCCATTGTATATTATTTTCTTCCTTTTTGAGCAAATAAAGCACTTCTTTGCATTCATTTTCTACTGCCACCACCCAGATTTTAACAACATTTTTTAGTTCTAAAACTGCTTTACTAATATCCAACATTGGAGAAGTTTTGAGCAAAATAAAATTTGTTTTTTCAAATAATTCATTTTTTATGGCTAATATATTTGGCTCACAATCAGATAGTTGTGCTATTTTTTGTGCTTTCTCATTTCTGCGTGCTGGGTCTAGATAAATGCAATCAAAAAAATCAATATTTAAGTTGTTGTTTTGTTGATTATTTTGCTGATTTTCTGGTTGATTGTTGGTAAAAAAATCAACAGAGTTTTCAGAAATACTTTGTATGTTATTGATATTGAATGTTTTAAAGTTGTGGTTAGCAATATCAAAAAGTGCTTTATTTTGCTCAAAATAAAGCACTTTCTCAAATTTTTCTGCAAAAAAAGCAACATCAACACCAAAACCACCAGTCAAATCTGCTAAAGTTCCCCTCCTTCCTAAGGAGGGGTTAGGGGTGGTTATATATTGTCCAAAAACCTCTTCAAACACCATTTCAGCCTTAAATTTTGCTGTTTTTTCTGACGAGCATTGTTCCATATTCAGCGTGGGTGGATAAACAATATTTTCATCAGAAAACCACTTTGGGAGCTTATATTGGGCTTTTTTCTTTCCCTGCACCTGCTCTCCTATGCTTTGCGCATACATACGCAAGTGCGCAGGAAGCTGCAAAATAAGATTTTGCGTGTCTTTTTGCCAATTCTGGGCTACAAATCCCCTGATTTTTTGTTGTATATTTTGTTCTAAATCAAGCATTTGATTGTATTTTAACTTTTGGAAAGTTTGAAACTTTCCAAAAGTTGTTCAGTTTTTCTTACTCCCACAAAGGATAATGCGCCAGATGTAAGGTTTCTTCAAAAAACAGCTGCGCAGTTGCCTCAAAAGATTTCGTATAATCAGAAATATAAAACTTACTTTCTCCTTTTTCGTTGTTTCTATTCAATAAATCTTCCATTTCTAACATTCCACGCAAAGATTTAGCCACAATCTCGGAAGAATCTAATAAAGCAACATTTTTAATATCACTGTCTGAATTATTTGTCATTTTTTGACTTTTATAAAAATCAGCTATTTCATTTTTAATCATTGGATAATGCGTGCAACCCAAAATAAGTGCTTCTATATTCTCTAAAACATCATTTGAAAGATATTGCTCCACTACATTTGCTAAAATTTTGTTTTGTGCAAAGCCTTCTTCTATCATAGGCGCAAGCAAAGGTGTTGCCAAAGATTTCAATGTAATGTTTTGATTTAAATCATCAATTTTTTTCTTGTAAACGTTGGAATTGATAGTCTGTTTTGTACCTATCAAACCAATATTTTTACCTGCATAGCGTTCGCTTATGTATGCGACCATTGGGTCAATCACGTTCATTACACGAGCTTTGCTCCCCACATACTCTTTAAGTAGCCTATATGAGGCAGCAGAGGCAGAATTGCAGGCTATCAAAATGACTTTACAGTTTTGCGCTATCAAAAAATTAGCAATTTTGATGGAATAAGACTGTATTGCTTCCGTAGATTTGTCGCCGTAGGGCAAATGGGCAGTATCTCCAAAATAAATCAAATTTTCATTTGGAAGCAGTTTTCTAACGGCTTTTGCGACAGTCAAGCCGCCCGTTCCGCTATCAAAAATACCTATTGGATTTTGAGTTTTTGACATTTTATTTAAACTCCCCTCCTTCAAAGGAGGGGCTGGGGGTGGTTTAAAAGAGTTTTAAGATTATTTTATGGCAATACAAGAAATTTCCACATTGACATCTTTGGGCAAACGACTAACTTCTACCGTTTCACGAGCAGGCGGATTTTCAGGGAAATATTCTCCATAAACCGCATTGATAGCCACAAAATTATTCATATCTTTAACAAAAATGCCACATTTCACCACATCAGCAAAACTCATACCTGCTTCTTCCAAAATAGCTTTCATATTTTGCATTACCTGATGCGTTTCTGCTTGTATATTTTCGTTGATATGTACACCATTTTTTAGCCCAATTTGCCCAGAAACATACAAAGTATTTTCTGTAGCGTTGCTCACCAAAATAGCCTGACTATATGGTCCTATTGGCTCTGGAGCAAGATTTGTATAAATTATTTTTTTCATTATTTTATTAATATTTAGGAATTTTTTGTTTTATAAATATGCCGTTCCGCTGGAACTGAATGCAAAACTAGCTATTAATAGGAACATTTTTAAGAATATTAGCAATCACTTGTCGTGTGTCAATGCCTTCTGCTTCTGCCTCATAATTAAGGATAATTCTATGATTAAACACGTCTTGCGCAATTTCTTTGATGTCTTCTGGCAAAACAAAATCTCGCCCATCAAGGTAAGCGTGTGCTTTTGCTGCCAAATTCAGGTGAATACTTGCTCGTGGAGATGCCCCAAAATTGATATAATTTGCCTCACTTTTCAGCCCATAATCTTGTGGGCGGCGTGTGGCAAACACCAATTCAATGATATATTTTTCTAATGAGGTAGAAATGGTAACTTGGTTTATTTCGTCTTTTATGGCAAAAATATCCGTTTTAGACAAAATAGGGGATATTTTTGGTGTGTAATTCATATTTGACATACGGCGCATTACCTCCAATTCCTGTTCTTTTGAAAGATAATCAATATAAATTTTCATCATAAATCTATCTAATTGTGCCTCTGGAAGCGGATAAGTGCCTTCTTGTTCCACAGGATTTTGCGTAGCAAGCACCAAAAAAGGCGCATCTAAGATAAAAGTTTGGTCGCCAATAGTTATCTGACGTTCCTGCATCACCTCCAAAAGCGCAGATTGTACTTTTGCAGGAGAACGGTTTACCTCATCAGCAAGTATCAAATTGGCAAAAATAGGACCTTTTTTTACCTCAAAATCCGCCTCTTTTTGATTGTAAATCATTGTTCCTATCAAATCAGCAGGAAGAAGGTCTGGCGTGAACTGCACACGCTGAAAATCTAGGGCAAGGGTTTTTGCTAAAGAATTGATTGTAAGTGTTTTAGCAAGTCCTGGTACGCTTTCTAGCAAAATATGCCCACCTGTAAAAAGCCCTATAAGCAAGCGGTTTATCATATATTCTTGCCCCACAATAGCTTTAGAAAGTTCATTGAGGACGTTTTTTATCTTTGGTAAATGTTCTGAAGGCATTTTTTGATGTATGATGTGTGATACTAGCAGTTGCTAGTGTGATGTATTTCTAAACGCCTTATTTAACGACAAACAACATATTTAGCATTTCAATTTCGCACAAATTTACATTTTTTTTAATCTTTCAACTCAAAAAACAATTTTTTTCTTACTTTTACAGAAAAATAATACAAATATAACGTAAAAATGAATTAAATTCATATATGGAAGTCCTCACTTATAATGAAATAGACTACGGCAAACTCAAAAAGCAATTTGATAAAACCGTTGAATACCTTAAAAACAAAGATTTCAAGTCGGCTGACGTGAAGAAAATGGTCAATACGGGCTTTTATCGTGCCAAGCTGGACGACACTAACCGCCTGCTTTTCAAATACACCAAAATCAACGGGAAAACCTATTTATTGTTGTTAGAAATCATTTTTAACCATAATTACGACAAATCTCGTTTTTTGAATGGTGCTATTATTGATGAAACAAAACTGCCTTCTGTCAAAACTGAAGCAGATTTTTTAGAGGAAGAAAGCACGCCTATCACTTTTGTTAATCAAAAAGAAAGGAAATTTCATATTTTGGATAAAATTCTGTCTTTTGACGAAATTCAAGAAGAGATTTTTAGGCTTCCAAGCCCCGTAATCATCATTGGCTCTGCAGGAAGTGGCAAAACTGCCCTTACCTTAGAAAAAATCAAAACGCTTTCAGGGAAAATCCTTTATACAACGCTTTCTAGCTATCTTGTAGAAAATTCTAAGAATGTCTATTATTCTTATGACTACGAAAATGAAAAACAAGAAGTTGATTTTATGTCTTTTCAAGAATATTTATCATCAATAGAAGTGCCACAGGGCAAAGAAATTGATTTTAGGAGCTTTGAACAATGGATTTGGAGATACAAACAAAGCCACAAAATCAAAGATACTTACAAGATTTATGAGGAATTTAAGGGCGTAATATCTGGCTCTATTGTGGACAAACCTTATCTCTCAAAAGAAGAATATATTGGCTTAGGCGTGAAACAGTCCATTTTTTTGGCTGATGAACGTGAACTTGTCTATGATATTTTTAAGAAATATGTGGAGTTTTTGGCAGAAGGGAAATTTTATGATAGCAATTTTATTGCCTACGAATACCTCAAAAAAGCTCCTAAAACCTATGATTTTGTGGTCGTTGATGAGGTGCAAGACATTACAAATGTGCAACTTTATAGCATCATCAAATCTCTGAAAATACCTACTAATTTCATTCTGTGCGGTGATTCTAACCAAATTGTTCACCCAAATTTTTTCTCGTGGGCAAATATCAAAACGCTTTTTTATAAGCAAGAACTTAAAGGCAACATTATCAGGGTTTTATCAACCAATTACCGCAATACAAAAGAAGTTACAGGCATTGCTAACCAACTTTTGCTTGTCAAAAATGCCCGTTTTGGCTCAATAGACAAAGAAAGTAACTATTTGGTAACCTCCAACTCTGAACACAAAGGAGAAGTGCAGTTTTTGGAAAATATCCCCAAAATAAAACAAGAACTTAACCTAAAAACAAAGAAATCAGCCAAATTTGCCGTTATTGTGATGCGCAATGAGGACAAAGACGAAGCACGCAAACACTTTCAAACGCCACTTTTATTCTCTATTCACGAGGTAAAAGGCTTAGAATATGAAAATATCATTTTGTTTAATATCATTTCTAGTTATGAAAAAGAATTTAGAGAACTCACAATAGGCGTAGATAAGGCAGATTTGCTGGCAGATAGCCTGACTTACTCACGTGCAAAAGACAAAACAGACAAATCTCTGGACGAATACAAATTTTATGTAAATTCGTTGTACGTGGCTATGACGCGTGCCGTAAAGAACCTTTATGTCGTGGAAACCAACAAAAAACACGCTTTATTGGAACTTCTGAGTTTGACTAATTTTAGTGCGCAAGTCAATGTAAAAGAACAAAATTCGTCTTTGGAAGATTGGCAAAAAGAGGCAAATAAGCTGGAAAAACAAGGAAAAACAGAACAAGCAGACGCTATTCGTGAGCAAGTTTTGCAGATAAAACCTGTGCCTTGGGAAGTGCTGACACTTGAAAAACTAAACGAAGCAAAAGCTAAAGCCTTTGATGCTGAATTTTTTAACAAAAAAGCAAAAGATGTTATTTATCAATATGCCCTTGTGAAGGGAGATGAGGCTATAATGTCTAAATTATCAGATTTGAAATACCGCCCAGCAGATAACGGAAAGTGGCAAAATGAGCGCAAAGGCGTTGTTTTGCGCACTTTTACGCCTTATGTGAAAGATGATTTGAAAATGATTGAGCCAAATCTTCAAAAATATGGCTTGGATTTCCGTAACGAAATGAACCTTACGCCTTTGATGCTTGCTGTCAATAATAATTCAGTTAAAATTATTACACATTTGCTCAAAGTAGGCGCAAAAACACAACTGACCAACAATGAAGGCAGAAATGCAACGCATCTTTTTTTCCAAAATGCGTACAAAAACAACAACCAAACAACGCTCAATAGTTTTTATCCTGCAATAAAAACGGAGAGTTTACGCATCAAAATCAAAAATAAATTTATCAAGCTAGACAACCACCAAGCAGAGTATTTTATGCTTAGTTATATGATTGGAGCATTTGAAGATATTTTGCGTAGCACGAGAGAAAAAGAAATAACAGCAGCAATGAAAATCAGGTCTAGATTTAACTTTGAACCACTTTTACAGCCTCCATTCTTTCAATCAAGTGTTTTTCTAACACTTTTTGAAGGTTTGCCACATCAAACTTTGCCAGAATTTCGTCAAAAACGTACTTATATTTCTTCTATTTTGTCTAAAAATGAAGTGCGTTCTGAAAATCAGTACAACAAGAAATTATGGGTCAGAGTAGCATTGGGGCTATATATTCTAAATCCTTTGTTGGAAATAATGGTGGGTAATGAATGGGTAAATATTTATGATTGGGTAAATATTGAGCAAATTCTGAAAGATACAGATAAAATAATCAACGACCATAACGCAGAAATAGACAGGGAAATAGTTGCTGCCACTAAGGATAAAGATGTTTATTCAGCAAGAACCCTTGAATATCAAAAGAGAAGAAACACCCTTCAAGATGTTTATGATGGTGTTGTCAAATACCGTGAACTTTTGCTGAAAGATAATGCTATTTTGCCAGAAGGAGAGGGAGAACAACCAACAGAAGGCGTTAAAACAAAGAAAATACCTACAAAAACGACTGCAAAAACACCTGCAAAAACAGTTAAAAAAGTAGCTGAAAAAAAGCCTGAAAAAGCAGTCAAAAAACCTAAAAAATAATGGAACAACTTTTGCCCTATCTTATTATTATTGGCAAATCTATTGCTATTTATGCCTTTATTATTCTAGCCATACGTGTTTTTGGCAAAAAAGAACTAGCGCAACTTTCAATTATTGACTTGGCGTTTATTTTGCTGATTAGCAATAGCGTTCAGAATGCTATGTTAGGCACAGATACAACACTTTTGGGAGGCGTGGCTGCGGCTAGTGGTTTGTTTATTTGTAATTATATATTGAAGTTTTTTATGCGTAGTTCTACCAAATTTTCAGCCATTATTCAAGGTGAAAAAGTGATGCTTATTCATCAGGGAGTAGTTATTGAGGCAGGAATGAAGGCTACAATGATGTCTATGGCTGAACTTGAGCAAGCAGTGAGAGAACATGGTGTGCCTAGCATTGATAAAGTTAATTTGGCAGTTTTTGAGGTGGACGGAAATATTAGTATTTTGTCTAATGATTTCGCCCATAGAACAACACACAAGCACAAAAAGCCCCAAATCTCTAAAAATCAGTAAGTGAATTTAATTGTGAATTTTTAAATTGTGAATTGTGAATGAATACAAAGCGTTGATTATCAAAATAATAAAAATAAAATTTATATCATTGTATTTATATCATTAGAGTTTTTATATCCTGATAATGAATAAGTTATGTTGTAAATACTTCAAAACCACCCCTAACCCCAGTAATGTTAATTTCTGATTTTAAAAAATGATTAATATTTTATTTATTGTATTAAAACCCTGAAAGGGTTTAATATTAATAGC
>JAYVGJ010000443.1:0-8205 GCA_043772375.1 Raineyaceae bacterium
TATCATCTCAAATACGCCCTATAAAGAAATTACGCATTGGAAAGGACAAGAAAATATACAAGATTTCAACACTCAAAATGTCTATTTTCAGAAGGAACAGCAAGATTTTTATGTAAAAATGCTGTTGGAAAAGTAAGTAGTTAAGTAATCCACACAAAAGCCTTTCCAAACTTTGGAAAGGCTTTTTTTATGAAGTCCCCTTTGGGGATTTAGGGGCTTTTAAATATGTATTGGTCTGTTTTCTGTTGCGGCAAGGCAGGCTTCTTTCACCGCTTCCATATACGTTGGGTGAGCGTGCGACATACGAGAAACGTCTTCCGCTGATGCCCTATATTCCATAGCCACAACTGCTGCTGCTATCATATCTGCGGCACGTGCGCCAATGATATGCACACCCAGAATTTCGTCTGTTGTTTTGTCTGCAAGCACTTTTACAAGTCCGTCAATGTCCATACTTGCTCTGGCACGCCCCAAAGCACGAAATGGAAACTGTCCCACTTTATAAACTGTTCCTTTTGCTTTTAGTTCTTCTTCTGTATAACCAACTGCTGCTACTTCTGGCCACGTATAAACCACATTTGGAATAAGCAAATAATTGATATGTGGTTTCTGCCCTGCAATTATTTCAGCAACAAATGTACCTTCTTCTTCTGCTTTGTGTGCAAGCATTGCGCCTTTCACGACATCTCCAATGGCATAAATGCCTTTTACAGACGTTTCAAGGTGATTATCAACTTCAACTCTACCTCTATTATCAGGTTTTAAGCCAATGTTCTCAAGTCCCAAGCCTTGTGTATAGGCAGAACGCCCCACAGAAACCAAACAATATTCTGCTCTAAATTCTACTATTTCACCTTTTGGATTTTCAGCTTTTACAAGCACTTCCTCGCCCAAATTCTCTACACTTATTACTTTGTGGCTAAAATGAAAATCTATGCCAATCTTCTTTAAAGACCTAAAAAGTTCTTTTCCAAGCGTTTTATCCATACTTGCAATCATAGAATCAGCATACTCTATCATTGTAACTTTTGCGCCTAGTCTAGCGTGAACAGACCCAAGTTCTGCGCCAATCACGCCTGCACCAATAACAATCAAAGATTTTGGTACACTTTCAAAATTAAGTACTTCAGTAGAGCTTACAATGCGTTTTTTGTCTATTTGCATTGAAGGGAAACTGGTAGGTTTTGAGCCTGTCGCAATAATAGTATTTTTGGTAGTGATTTGTTCTACTTTCCCATCTGCTGATGTAATATTGATAGTATTTTTGTCTGCAAATGCACCTACGCCTGTGTAGGTAGTGATTTTATTTTTATTCATCAAAAAAACAATACCATCAGAAGTCTGTTTAACGACTTCATCTTTGCGTTTTTTCATTTGTGGCATATCCACAGCCAAGTCTTTGATACTAATTCCGTGTGCTTGGAAAGTGTGCGCTGCATTATAAAAATGCTCTGATGAGTCCAAAAGTGCTTTTGAAGGAATACAACCAACATTTAGGCAAGTGCCACCCATAGAGTTGTATTTTTCTATAATAGCGGTTTTCATACCAAGTTGAGCGCATCTAATTGCGGCTACATAGCCACCAGGACCAGAACCAATAACAGTTACATCATATTGCATAAGGGCGAGTTTTAGGGATATTTGAAAAGTTTATTGACGTTCCCCACGTTTCACGTGGGGTTATGGTTGTTAAACCCTTTCAGGGTTTTTTTAGTACAGTTTTTAATGTAATATTGACCCAAAAATAAAGCATTTTATTGTAAAAAAAAAATCTATTAAAAAAGTTACTGTTTTGTATTTGTTAAAGCGTTTAGATTTTAGTATATTTGTAAGTAACATTTAATTGAAAAAATAATGGAAACGTACCAAATAGAGTTGCTTGAGCCAAAAGCAAAAAAACTTTTACAAGAACTTGTAAATTTAAAATTAATTAAAGTAAGTACCGTAACCTCACCTAAAAATGAATTTAAGGAACTTTTAGCCAAAATACGAAACAAAAAAACGACTCTTCCAACACTAGAAGAAATTACTAAAGAAGTAGAACTCGTAAGACAAAAACGTTATGATAAAACATAGAATAATCCTTGATACAAATCTTTGGATTAGCTTTTTGATTTCTAAAAGATTAAAAAAGATAGATATTTTATTCAAACAAGATAACATTACTCTTATTTTTAGCCAAGAACTTTTAGATGAATTTACAGAAGTCGCAAGAAGACCAAAATTTAAAAAATACTTCTCTGTTACGGATATAGAGAATTTATTAAGCCTTTTTGATACTTTTGGAGAATTTACTGAAGTAGTTTCTATGGTAGATATTTGTGTAGATAAAAAAGATAATTTTTTACTTTCTCTTTCTAAAGATAGCAAAGCTAATTTTTTGATTACTGGTGATGAACATTTGCTAATAATTAAACAATTTGAAGACACGCAAATCCTCACTTACACAGAATTTGAACTTAAAATAAGTGAACAATAACTTAATAATCAAATACTTAGCACTATAAAAGTGTCAAACCAAAGAAATCATCAATTTCGTGTGCCACTTTGCACGCCAAATTTGCAAGGAAATGAAGAAAAATATGTCGTAGATTGCATCAGAAGCAACTGGATAACTTCTGTGGGGAGTTATATTGAGCGTTTTGAGGACAGTGTAAAAGATTTTACAGGCGCAAAATATGCCGTTTCTGTGGCAAGTGGAACAGCCGCTTTGCATCTTGCACTCCAAATAGTGGGTGTACAGGCTGGAGATTATGTTTTTGTGCCTAATGTTACTTTTGTTGCTTCTTGCAATGCCATTACTTATTTGGGTGCAGAACCTATTTTAGTAGATATTTGCCCAGAAACGTGGCAAATGAATGAGCAAATTATCATCAGTTTTTTGGAGGAAAATTGTATTGTAAAAGATGGCATTTGCATACATAAGCGTACCAAAAGGCGTGTAAGTGCCATTATGCCTGTGCATACGCTTGGGAATATGTGCCAAATGCAAGCAATAATGGCTATTTCTAAAAAATATAATTTGATGGTCGTGGAAGATGCCGCAGAAGCACTAGGCGCAACACAAATAGAGGAAAATACACAAACAGCACGCCACGCTGGTACTTTCGGACAAGTTGGCGTGCTTAGTTTTAATGGAAATAAAATGATTACAACAGGCGGTGGTGGAATGTTACTTACTGATAATGAAGCATTTGCACAAAAAGCAAGGCATCTCTCTAGACAAGCAAAAAATGATATTTTTGAGTATTCTCACGACGAAATAGGCTATAATTATCCACTTCTAAATATTTTGGCAGCCGTTGGACTTGCGCAAATGGAGCAATTAGACACTTTTTTAGCAAGAAAAAAAGAAATTGATGATTTTTATAGAGAAAAATTTAAAGAGAATAAAAATATTGATTTTCAAGTAGTTAGAGAAAATACAAAAGCTAATAATTGGCTGTTTACGGCTATATTTAAAGAAAAAGAAGACATTATCAAAACCTTAACAGACAAAAAAATACAAGTGCGCCCATTTTGGCAACCAATGAACCAGCAACCAATGTTTAGAAACAATATTTATCTAAAAACTATTGATAGTCAAGGCGTTGAAGACAAAAATTTTTCTGATTTTTCTAATGAAATTTATCAAAAAACACTTAGTTTACCTTGCGGAACGCAAATAACACAAGAAAATCTACAAGAAGTTGCAGATTTGATAAATAAAATCTAATAGGTCTGATTTGGTTGCCACGAATACACGAATAATTGTATTTATTCGTGCATTTGTGGCAACTAAACTTTATTTTTGTTTAAATTCTTTTTCCAATTTCTCCCAAAACAAGGTCAATAGCCAAGCCAAAAAGCACGCCAAAACCAAAACCATAATTGATAAGCTGACTAAAATACTTACCTGCAAAGCTTTCAAACAACTTTTCTACTTCTTTTGGGTGCATTGCGTTGATTTCATCAACCACAATTTTTTGCAAATCAATGGTTGCCAAAATAGCACCAATATTGTCCGCCAACGACTGAAAAGCAGCCTCTGCAGTAAGTTTGAGCGCAAAATCTTTGGTTTCATTATCCAAATTGCTGTTCAGCAAATCAAGCGTATTGTGGGCGGTTTGCCTCACTTGCTCCATTAAAAAATCTTTTACTTCCGTTTCTCCAACAAGGTTTTGGAAAGTTTCCAAAATATTGTGTTTGAGCGTCACAATGTCCATATTTTCAGAAAGAGGTTTGTTTTTCACTCGCACAAAAAACGCCTCAACAAGTGCCGTTTTTTGCTCCTGAAAAGCACGAGAATTGAGCAATGGCACAACAATTCCTACTGCCAAATCATTGATTTCCGTGTTAGAAATACCATTTAGAAAGGTCTGTAAAGGCATTTTTGAGAAAAATTGCCAAGCATTCTCAAACAAAAACTTGCTTAATTTTCCTGTGATTTTGGTTTTGTTTTCTTCTGATAATTTTTCTTTGAGAGAAGTTTGCACAAACTTAATTTCATCATTTAAACGCCCAAAAACTGCTTTGATGTCGTTTAATTCTAATATTTCTAAAAACTTACCTATTTTTTGGTCTAAAATACTGTGTTCTAATATGTTTGGAGCAGCTTTTCTGATAAAATCCTGCAAATTAGCGTTTTGAGAAAGATTTTTTAGCCTTGTGCGCAGGTCATCTTGCGCCACACGCACATTTAGGCGTGAGAGTTTTGTTTCTCCAAGTGCATCAATCTCCGTTAAAACTATCTGCTCAAGCTCTGGAAGGCGTTTTTTGAAAAAATACGGAATACCAGATTCTGCAAGTTCCATCACCGTTTCTTTGATAGTGCCTTTGTACATATAACTTGCCATATTGGCATCATAAGCACGCTCATATACGTCGTGTGCAAGAGTTTCTTTGTTGGTTTCCAGCCATTTAATGCCTTTTTCAAGGAGATTTTGAAGTACATCTTTGGCAGACTTGCGCCCAAAATTCATGAGTTGCCCACCAACCAAATCCTTAATCTGACGTTCTGGGCTGATTTCTTTGGATATTTTGCCAAAAACCGCCTCAAAAATGATACTTTGTGTTTTTTCTTCTGCTAATTTTTTCAATAAAAAATCAGAAAAAAGCGTTTTTATTCCAATAACTTGCTCATTTTTAAGTAGTTCAGGGATTTTTTTCTCTTTGATTTCTTCATAATTTTCAGAGAAATTAGTAGCAATTTGTTTTATGGTTTCTGGCAATTTTTCTTCAGAAACAACCAAATCAAAGGCATTTTCTAGCTGATTTTTTAGCTTACTTTCTAGTAGTTTATACAAATTTTTGACAACAGAAATAGGCAAAAGTGCTTTCAAAGGCATATTTTCTGCTATTCTTGTATCTAAAAAAATCTTCACTTTCTCCAAAACACGTTCTTGGAATGCCACTTGCGTAAAATAGTGGTTTATTCTATATTTGAGGTAGCTTGTATCAAATTGCGCCAGCGTAAAATCCTTAGAATTTTCTATCATATTAGCAACTTCCTGCTCAAAAAAGCCAAGATTTGCCTCAAAATACTGGTACGCATTTTCAGCCGTAAAAGTGGCTGTTTTGTCTTTATTAGCAATATTTAGGCGGTTTAGTATCTCATAATTATCCTTTGAAAGAAAATTAACCAAAGCCAACTCTATTTGGGTGTGTTGCGCCTGAAAGCCACCAATCAAAGTATCTTTATTGAGCAAACTTTTATCAATAAATCTACCCATATTCTCCGCAAAACGTGCCTTGTTTTTGGTAATAATTCCTGGCGTAAATGGCACAGTTAATTTTCCAATTTTAGTGGCTTTATAAGGTCTGAAAATCATTTTGAGAGCCAGCCAATTTGTCCCATAACCCGTAATTCCGTAAGCTAAACCATTGACAGTCCACGTAATAGCAGGATTTTGAAACGTAGGCAAAACCGCCAACGCCCCGCCCGTAATACCACCCAAAATTGCGCCCAACATATTGATTGGTGCAAGTTCTTTGCCCATAAAACTCTCCACCATATCCCTGATTTGTTCAGGCGGAAGAGGTTTTAGGTTTTGGCGCACAATATCCTCAATTTTTCCTTCAATAAGTAGCGGCAAATTGTCCAGCGTGGCATTTTTGAGGTATTCAGACAAACGTGGATAAAAATTTTCTGCAGTGTTCAGTTTCTCCAAAAAGCTATGCAAAGGTGTTTCTTTGAAGTTTTGGAACTGTTCCGCTACAAATTTATCTGTTTTTTCTAGTAACATTGGCAAAAATTGCAATGCTTTTTCTTCCGAAATAAGTTCGTTAAGTGCTTTATCATCAAGCTCTTGTGCAAGTCCCAATGCAATAAAACCATTGAGATTATCTTTTTGGTCTTTCAAGATGCGCAAAATGCCTGCTTCTATGGTGTCCGCATATTGAGCAATTTTTGCAGGCGGAATTAGGGCATTTAAAGGCAGTTTTTGAAGTTTCAAAATGCTATTTTTGACTTCATCAGAGAGTTTTTGAGCTGTTTCTTCACTATAAATGTGCTGGGTTTTCAGGTTTTGAACGGCTTTATCAAATTGTAGATTTAAGAAACTTTCTACACGTTCCGCACTTACAATAGTGCTGATTTTGTTGTCTAAAAGTACCTCTAAATTATCCAAAGGCATTTTTTCTAACCAATTTTTGAGATTATCAGCTAAAAGCGTATTCAAATTTTCTGTAATTTTTTCTTGCCCAATTTGCCTTACAATTTCACCTATTGTATTGATTTTGAGATAATTGATTATCTCTTCCGTGAATTTTGTGGCAAGCTCGTTGGAGTTATATTTTTCCAAATAATCCACCACACGCTGCACAATACCTGCTTCCTCACTCACGCTACCCACGAAAATATCCACTAGCCACTCTTGTAGCTTGTATTTTATCTTATCTCTAAAAGTTTCGTCAATCAAAAAATCTATCCTACTCTTCTGCTGACGCACAAATTCTATGACTTTTTCAAGCATTGCAGGGAGTTTTTCTTTTAGAAAATCCTCTAAATTAGCGTTCAAATCCTTAGAAAGTAACTCAAAAATAGTAGTTTTTTCATTTTCCAAAACGCTTGTAATAGCACTAGACAAACTTTGAATGAGGTTTTTGCCTTCATTTGTACCCAAAAGCGTGATAAGTTCTGTTTTTAGGGCGTTGGCAAGTGCAAGCCATTGTGTAGGTGCAATAAGATGCGCAAAAGTCTTTTCTGTGAAGTTTTGGGCAAGATTTTTAGTGATTTGCTTTGTATTGATTTCTCCTAAAATCTCTTCTAAAAGTGCATCTAGGGCATTTTTTTGGTTGTAGATAATGTGTTGATGCAAATTGTGGGTAGCACGAGAGAATTTGCCTGCCACTTTTTCAAAAATGCTGTCAGGCACAAATTCATTAAGGTTTTTTGCTTGCATTTCTGCAAAAAGAAGTTCTATAAAATCACTGATTTGATTTTTGCCAAGTTCTTCTGTAAGCACGCCTGCAAGGTTGTTAGCGACTAATTGCAACTGTTTTTCAGAAAAAAGTTGTTTGAATTTGATTTTTTGAAGCAAAAAACTAATAATATTTTGTGCAGGATTTTGCAGATGCTTGATAAAATCTACCCTAATATTATCAAAAGATTGTTCTATTTTTGGGGTATCTTTCAACAAAAAATCTTTTGGAATAGCATTTGAAAGCCCTTTTTGGAAAAAGTCTTCTACTGTTTTGGTCAGTGCTTCTGCAAAACGGTCGTTGCGCAGTTCTTGTTCTATGGTATGGTGGTTAATTATATCACGCTCAACGAGTTTAGCAATATTATCCACAAATTCTGTATGCGTTTTAAGCACAATTCCGCCAAGTCCTAAATACTCTTTAAAGAGCATTTTTACTGCCAAGTCATTGGTAGCGTAGCCTACAACTGCTCCAGACGTTATTTTTGAGAGAAGAGAAAAGAAATCCATAAATGAAAATTATTTTAAAATGGTAATAAGTGTTCAAAAAACTACTCAATGTTTGCCTCAAATTTAACATAAAATTCAATATAAATACAGAATTAAGGGTATTATTGCATTAAATATTATTGCAATAAAGAAGAATTTTATTAGAGTTTATGAATAACTCAAAAATGTCTTTGAAAAGTCCCCCTACTTCCTAAGGAGGGGTTAGGGGCAGTAATGTTAATTTCTGATTTTAAAAAATGATTAATATTTTATTTATTGTATTAAAACCCTGAAAGGGTTTAATATTAATAGCCGT
>JAYVGJ010000444.1:0-2980 GCA_043772375.1 Raineyaceae bacterium
CGACCCTTGTGGTCGCCCTGTTTGAATAGGTTTAAAATCTGACTTTGCACTTTATTTTGCGTATTTGCTCGTCGTGTTGCTTTCGCAAGTTTGGGCGACCACAAGGGTCGCACCCTACATTTAAATACATTTTCCTATAAATGCTTGATAATCAAATAATAAAAACTCTATTTATCAAAAAAATACTTTGCAACGCATTTTGCTCTCTACCATTTGTTTTGTGCCAAAACAGCGTTTTGATAAATCAAACGCCTACGTAAAAATTTACAAATTAACAATGTCGTTATCTAAATAACGTCATCTTTCTTTGTTATCTTTGGGAGTTCTCCTTTTTACAGCAACATATTGTTTAATTCTCTTTACTTATTTTTCTTTGATTACTAAATTTTTTTGTATTTCAGATAAAAACCCATTATCTTTGATAAAAAAACAAAATCATTACACTATTATTATGTTAGACACTGTCCGCCTTGCGTATTCCAGAGCAATAGAAAGTAGTACAAAAACAGAAGAATTTGCTAAAATTTTATTAGCTGAAACTACTAGTAGTACAGAAAATATTGCTGAAAATGCCATTATTACAGCTTACAAAGGTGCTTTGGAGGCTTTGCGAGCAAAACACGCTTGGATGCCTTTCAACAAATTAGCCTATTTAGACAATTCAAAAAAGTTTTTTATCACCGCAATAGAAGCTGCACCAAATGATATAGAAATACGTTTTCTAAGATTTTCTATACAAAGTAATTTGCCTATTTTCTTAATGCAAAGCCCTAATATACAAGAAGATAAAGAAATAATTATTAAAAATTTAGAACAAAATAACTTAGATACTCGTTTTGTTGAAGTAATTGCATCATTTGTACTCAAATCTGGGCAATGCAACGGCAAAGAAACGGAATTTTTGATTAGTAAAATTTCGCAATAAAAACTTATAGTTGTGAACTTTGTATTTAACTCACAACTTACCACAGAAAATTCATAACTTTATTATGTTTAACCTTAATGTTACTATTGATGATAATTCTGGTTTTTGTTTTGGGGTCGTTTATGCCATAGAAATGGCAGAAGACATCTTAAATGAAGATGGAAAACTGTATTGTTTGGGTGATATTGTTCACAATGATGAGGAAGTCAAGCGGCTACAAGATAAAGGACTCCAAATTATCAACCACGAGGATTTAAAAGATATTCATAACGAAAAAGTGCTTATACGAGCGCACGGAGAGCCTGCTTCTACCTACGAGCTTGCTCTGAAAAACAATATTGAGCTTATTGATGCCTCTTGTCCTGTAGTTTTGAAACTCCAAAACCGCATCAAAAACTCTTATGATAAGAAAGAAAATATTTACATTTATGGTAAACACGGACACGCAGAAATAATAGGTCTTTTAGCGCAAACTAGCAATGAAGCTACTGTTTTTCAAGACATTAACGAGCTGATTCCTGTTGATGAATTGCCTAAAAAACTGACACTTTATAGCCAAACTACCAAAAGTACCAAAAATTTTTACGACATCAAGCAAACGCTAGAAAATGCAGGAATTGAAGTCAATGCCAATGATACTATTTGTCGTCAGGTGTCAAATAGAGATATTGAACTTCGTACTTTTGCTACCAAATTTGATAAGATTATTTTTGTAGCTGGCACAAAATCTTCTAATGGAAAAGTGCTTTATAATGTCTGTAAGGAAACAAACAAAAACACTTTTTTCATTTCTAATGCTTCTGAAATAGATAAAAATTGGTTTTCTGGTGACGAAACGGTGGGCGTTTGTGGCGCAACTTCTACGCCAATGTGGCTAATGGAAGAAGTGAAAGCAGTTTTGGAGAGTTTGTAGCTTAAGAAAAAGTACGAGGTAAGAGGTTGGAAGTACGAATTTAAAACTTTGATTATTAAGCTATTACAAAAAAATAAAAATCAAGTTGTTTAATTTTCATTCTTTGGTATTTTGGATTTATTCACAATTTAAAATTCATAATTATTTAAAATGATTATTTTATTGAATGTTTTTTTGGTCGTTGGCACGTTCTTTTTTATGGAAGGAGTGGCGTGGTTTACGCATAAATACGTGATGCACGGCTTTTTGTGGAGTTGGCACAAGTCGCACCACGAGCCACATAATGATGTTTTTGAAAAAAACGACTACTTTGCCGTTGTTTTTAGTGTACCTTCTGCCCTGACAATTATGGCTGGATTTGAGTTTGAGCAGGTTTCTTTTCTCAAATGGGTTGGTTTTGGTATTTTAGCGTATGGTATTTTTTATGTGCTTTTCCACGATATTTTGGTGCATAGGCGTATCAAAATTAAGTTTGTGGCACGAAGTCGCTACCTGCGCCGTATGATAAGAGCGCACAAAGTACACCACAAATACCTCAAAAAAGACGGTGCAGAGGCTTTTGGCTTTCTTTATGCACCAAAAAAATATGATAATTCTCTGGAACAAGTAGCAAAATAATTTGTGCATCAAACCTTGTTTTTAGATTATTGTTTAACACTACTTTGCCAAGTTTTAAAATTTGCAAAAAAGTATTAAAAAAATATGTACTTTTGCGCAAAATTCTAAAACTTCCTATTCCCCTTTAAATGAAACAATATCACGACTTATTACAACATATTTTAGATGATGGCACGCAAAAACACGACCGTACAGGTACAGGCACAATAAGCGTTTTTGGATACCAAATGCGTTTTAATCTTAAAGAGGGCTTTCCGCTTGTTACAACCAAAAAAATACATCTCAAATCAATTATACACGAACTTTTATGGTTTTTGAAAGGTGATACTAATATCTCTTATCTTAAAGAAAATGGCGTAAGTATTTGGGATAGTTGGTCTGATGAAAACGGCAATTTGGGGGACGTTTATGGCAAACAATGGCGCAGCTGGGAAACGCCAAACGGCACCACAATAGACCAAATTTCGGAGCTTGTCAAACAACTAAAAACTAATCCTGATAGCCGTAGAATGATTGTAAGTGCG
>JAYVGJ010000445.1:0-6825 GCA_043772375.1 Raineyaceae bacterium
TATTATGGAAAATAGGCGGGACAATTCAGTGTATTAAAATAAATTATAAAATAAAAAACATATATACTTTTTAAGATTGAAAACTGTCCATAGTATTGAATTTATAACTCATAACTATTTACAATATATTGAAAAACGTCAATAAAAACAGCAAAAGCATAAACATAAAAGCATATAAAATGTAATGTTGTGTTTTTCCTGTTTCAATAATAGCAACCTTACTTAGTAGCCATTTGAGCGCATTGATGATTTTATTGATAATTCCTACCTCTATTTTGTCGTAAACCTCACTTTCAAAGTGACGGTTGGTAGGAAAAATATCCGTAGGCGCAATAGAACGTGTTTTTGCTTTGTAGCCAATGATTGGTGCGGCAAGTTTCACAAAATAATTAGCGTAAGAAGTAGCCGTATATTGTATTTTTGGGCTACTTCCCAGATAACCACAACCCCAAGTGGCGTTATAACTTTCCTTATTTTGTTGTACTTTAAAGGTTCTGATAGCAAAAATAACGCCCACAAGTGCCAAAAATACAAAAGTAATGATAGTATCACGCTCCAAAGCGTAGATTTCTAGTTTTTCTATGCTTTCTGTAGGTGGAACGAAGATATGCGTAAGGTCTGCATATATATGAAAATAAATAGTAGGTGCGAGAGCCACAGAAAGAATAAGAATTGTGACTAATATTTGTGGGATAAGCATCAAAAAATCCACTTCTTTTGCTTCTTTGACCTTTTCGCTGCGAGGAATACCCAAAAAGCCAAGTCCAAAGGCTTTGGTAAATGTATAAATAGAAAGTCCGCCCGTGAGTGTAAGCCCTACCATTCCTATAAGTAGTAATACTTCAACAGAAACAAAACTATCTTTCAGACCTTTTAAAAAGCCTTCATACATCAAAAACTCTGAAATAAAGCCATTGAACGGTGGTAAGCCTGCTATTGCCATAGATGCCAATAGAAAAAATGAACCAGAATAAGGCATTTTTTTGAGAACTCCACCTAGTTGTTCTATGTTTTTCGTTCCTAATTGGAAATAAACCGCCCCAGCACTATAAAAAAGCAAAGATTTGAACAGAGTATGGTTAAAAACGTGCAAAAGTGCGCCAATATAACCCAAAAACGCCATAGAATTGTTGCCTAATGCCACGCCAAGCGTACCCAAACCCATTCCAATACCTACAATGCCCATATTTTCGGAGCTGCTGAAAGCCAACAATTTCTTCAAATCTTTTTGCATAGCTGCATTGACAATACCATAAATAGCCGTCATTACGCTAATAATCAACAAGAAAATACCTATTTCTAGTTTTTTGGAAGGCGTATAAAGTAAGATACGAAACAGCCCATAAATACCCATATTTATCATAATAGTGGACATTAAGCTCCAATTAAAAGGTGCAACACTATGCGTTTTGGGCAACCACGACTGCATTGGTAAAAATCCTGCTTTCATTCCAAATCCTACAAAAAATACAAAAAATAGCACCAGAGATGAGCCTGAGTAATTTTTGATACTTGCAAAATCAAAACTACCTGTGTTTGACTGTACCATAAGCGCACCCACAAGCAAAAAAACTGCTCCTACGTGCATCTGAACGAAATAATTAATGGATTGCTTTAATACTTCTGCTTTTTGTTCATTGTTATCATTATGATAACCGAGTAAAATAAGTAAAAATGAAGAAACAGACATTATTTCCCACGCTACTAAAAACGTCATCATATTGGGCAGGATAAGTGCGGCAATCATTCCAAATAAAGTAGTTCCAAAGACAATTAAATGCAGATTTAGAGAAGATTTATCTTGCATTTTGCTTAAATAACCAACTGCATAAAAAGCCACCAAAACAGACATTACGCAAGAAATTAGCAAGAAAATGGCAGAAAGTTTGTCTATTTCTAACATTATTTTCCCAAAAAGCGTACTTGTGGCAAGCGCATAAATCCACGTTTGATTGCTTACAAGTACGTTTGTAGCCAGTATAATGCCTGAAATAGCCATTATGGTTGTAGTTATCAATGAAAAACTTGTTTTTATTTTGGAGGGAACAAGTACCACAAATGGCACTAAACACACGCCAAGCAGTAAAAGGAAAATTAAATTATTCATTTTTTCGTTTTCAGTTGTTATTTACTCTTTTTCTTTGCTTATATTGATTAAAAATGGTGTTTTGCCATCTGTAATAATGATTTTTGCATTTGGGGAATTAGCAAGAAGTTTGAATGCTTCAATGCTTTTTAGCTCAATGATTTGTTTTGAAAGACCTTCTGAAAGGATTTTTTGTGCATCAGAAATACCACGAGCCTCAATCACTTTGCGTTCTGCTTCTTTTTTCTCTTTTTGCAAGACAAACTCCATTTGCTGTGCTTGTTGTTCCGCTTCTAATTTCTGTTCTATTGATTGTGAAAGCCCTTTTGGAAGTTCAATTTGCTTGATAAGCACGTGTTCTATAATGATGCCACGTGAGCCAAGAATTTTCATCATTTCAGCGGTGATGTCACGCTCAATTACTTCACGCTGAACAGTGTACATATCTTTTGCAAAAAACCTAGCGCAAACATCAGCCGCAGAAGAACGAAAAACACTACTTACTAGCGTTTGTTCGTATGCCTCCCCAACTGTTGTAAGTAATGCACCTGCCATTTTGGGGTCAACGTGAAATAAAACGCCCATTTCAGCAGTGATAATCAGCCCTTCTTTTGAGGGTAAATTTTCTAAACCAATCTGTAAGTTGATAGTGCGTGTAGGTATTTTTATAATGACACTTGTGAAAGGATTGTAGGCATAAAAACCAGGTCCTAGTGTGTTTTCACGCAATTTCCCATATACACGTTTTACGCCAACTTCTCCTTGACGAATGGTAAGACAGCTTGTCAAACTACTGCTCATTGCAATCAGCAACAAAATCAGTACAAAAAATTTAGGTTTCATATTTTTTTTATAAGATGTTTTGAAATATTTAGATAAATATCTGATATTGAAGGGTTACCGTTCCACGTCTATCTCCTTGCTCAATAATATTGCTACTATTGACCAAATAAGTAGGTCTATTTTGATAATCCAAAGAAAGTTTTGATTTATGCCTGCTAATCAGCCAGTTTACGCCTGCGTTATACACACGCATAGGTACGCCTAACCTGTCGTAGGTAGCACTCATTACGGAGGCATAAGGCAAAAGTTGCCCTGCATTTTCTCCGAGTAGTTTTTTTGGCAACAAATACCCAAATTGTGTATAAAAAACATTTCCTGTTCCCATCATTGGATAAGCATTTCCGTAGGCAGCACCTGCACCAGTAATGTTATTTGTGCCTATGATGCCGTTTGCAGGGTTCATTATGCCATTAAAACGCAAGTAATTTGTACCAAAATTATAGTTAAAATAGCCAGCGTATGCAGAAATAGCAGTTCCTTTTTCCTTGTTTAAAGGCATATCCAAGTAACTTTCTATGCACCAAAGCGTCATATCTTGGAAGGTGCTATCACTTGTGACAGTTTCTTTTTTCCACATAGCATTTTTTTGGTGAATAATGCCTGCTGCTACATTAAAGACCTTTTTTTGTCCCAAATGTGTGCCAGTCATATAGGCAATATTGTGCTGTTCGTGGTCAAAAAATTGATACATTAAATACGTCTGAAACTGCTTTGTATGCCCTGTATTGGCAAAAGTGGCATTTTTAGTAAGAGCTGGCACAGGCAAACCATTGGTATTGATAGGAAAAGGGTCAGAGATAGAGACACGATAGTCAAATTTACCTACTTGCCCACGGGCATAGACGCTTAGTTTGCGAGAAAATTCATCTGTTTGGTCAACGGTGGCTTGTGCAAAAACAGGTACATCTGTTGTCATAATTGTACCAACTCCTGGTTGCGAGAAACGAGAAAGCCCGTTAGTAATAGTCATTCCTGCGCCTATTTTAAGCTGATTTTCCTTGCTAATGCGGTATTCACCAATAGCATCGTGAAAGAAAACTGCTTGCTTTCTGTTGGCACTTGTGGTGGTATTATACATTGCATTAAAATTATTTTGCCCAAACTGAAAGTACAAAAAGGTACGGTCAGTTATTTGTCCAAACATCTGAATACGAGTTCTTCTAAGTCCAATATCAAAAGTTTCTGGTACTTGTGCGCCTTGTACGAGCGTGTTTGGGTTACTTTGGTCGTAGCGTAGCCAAACTTGGTTAAGGAAAGTCGCTTGAAAATAATGTGTTCCAGACTCATTAAGATTAAATTTGAGAATTTCTGGTTTTGTTATTTTTGGCGCAATTACTATAGGAATAGTATCAGAAACTGTTTGTTTTTGGAGATTATTTGAGTTGATATTTTGAGCAAAAGCAAAGCCAATACCCAATACCACACCCAATATCAACAAGATTACTTTTTTGAAAAGCATAACTGTAGATTTTAGAGTAATATATTTTATAAATAAAAATCCTACTCAAAAATAGTGTTAAAACATTATTTTGAGCTTGAAAACATAAATTTATAAATAGTTACAATCTAAAACGGTGTAGGGAAAGCGTAATGCTTTTACTGTTTTTTGATTTGAGGTTAGGGAAATGGCAGGTTAGCCATTCAGTTATTTGAGAATGAAAAAGATTTTTTTTGAATTGGAAAGAAGAATAAACGAAAGAAAAATAATTATTATCAATAAATAATTTTGCATTTTTTTCATTTTCTTGTTCCGTTTTTTCTTCAATTTTTTCTATCTCACTTGCTAATGAACTTACGAACTTAGCCCAAAAACCACTTTCTTGTTTTTGTGTGTAAGAACTTTCTTGAGATGTTTTTTGAGATGTTTTTGTGGAAGGGGTATAGAAATTTGCTAATGTGATGTTTGAGATAAACATCATTATCATAAGGATAGAACAATATTGCAAAAATCTGCGTTTCATTGGCTTTGCACTACTTTTGTTATTGTTTTGTAGTATTCTCTGTAAACTCTATAACGCAAATTTAATAGAAAAATTCGTTAAGCGAAATATTTATTAAAAATCTTTGAAATACCTTTGTAATTTATAATCATTATAAATTACAAAGATATTTCAAATCTTCAAAATTTAGAAAAACGTGTAAGCATTTTTTTGCTATCTCCATCCACCACCCAACGCCTTATATACATTAACCATAGCATTCATTTGTTTTTTCTTGATTTCAATGAGGTCTATGCTTGATTCTATTGCATCACGTTGCGTAAGTAACACTTCTACATAATCAGCATTGGCTGATTTAAAAAGTATATTGGCAGTTTCAATAGATTTTGTAAGGGCTTGAACTTCCTGCGCCTTCAAATCATAACTATTTTGTAGGTTACTGATATTTGATACTTGATTAACAACTTCTATGTAGCCATTCAAAATAGTACGTTCGTAATTAAAAACGGCTTGCTTTTGCCTTGCGCTAGACGAGTAATATTCTGCTTTGAGTGCATTTCTATTGATGAGAGGCGCAACCAAATTTCCTGCAATAGAATAAAGCAATGATTGGGGCAGTTGTAGCAAATATTGTGGTTTAAATGCCTCAAAACCAACACCTCCCATAATCACCAAAGAAGGATAAAAATTAGCTCTTGCGACTTTTACATCTATTTTAGCGGCTTCTAACTCTTGCTCTGCTCTCCTAATATCAGTACGGTTGATAAGAAGTTGTGAAGGAATACCTGCGGAAATAGTCTTAGGAACGAAACTATTAAAAGTAGTAGAATTTCTTTGGATGGTCTGCGGATACCTACCCAACAGAAAGTTAATTCTGTTTTCTGTTTCTATAATACTTTGCTGAATACGGTACTGACGACTTTTGGTATTGAATACTTGCGCCTCAAACCTACGTACTGCAAGTTCCGTTACTCGTGCCGCCTGCTTTTGTAACTTTATGATAGCCAAAGCATTGGTCTGAATCTCAATATTTTTCTTAAGAACTTCTAACTGATTATCTAGTGCCATAAGCTCGTAATAAGAATTAGCAATTTCAGCCACTAAGTTAGTTATCATAAAGTTTTTGCCTTCAATGGTAGCCAAGTACCTATATATGGCAGATTTTCGTGCATTGCGCAACTTACGCCAAATATCCACTTCCCACGTAGCAAAAGCACCCACTACAAAATTTCCTACAGGGTCAGATATTTTCCTCCCTTCAATGGTACTATTTGCCTGACTAGCTCCTTGAAGGGTATATTCACCTACCTTATCCACACCAACACCCACCATAGGACTAACAAATGGCAAATATGCTCCTTTCCTTGCTCTTATTTCATTTTGAGTGATATTTACTTGCTGTCTCATAATATTTAGCTCCTGATTGTTGCCAAGTGCCGTATCAATCAGCGCACTCAAATCTGGGTCAGTAAAAAATGCCTTCCAGTTGATAATTCCCGTATTTGTGGTATCACTAGGCAAATTATTGTAAGTAGCGGAAACCGTTGTATTTGCTTTTTTTGTCGTGATGACAGGAATGCAAGACGAAAAAATCAGCATCATCACAAAAACTGTTAGCAAATTCAGATATATTATTTTTCTATTCATCTTTTTAGTTGTTATTTTGATTTTTTTTATTAGTATTTTTTTGATAATAGTTTTAATGATTAGACTATTTTTAAGTCTGTTGAGTATATTTTACTGGTCGTTGAGTAAAATAGTCTGGTCGTTGAGTATATTTTGCTGGTCGTTGAGTAAAATAGTCCGGTCGTTGAGTATATTTTGCTGGTCGTTGAGTATATTTTACTGGTCGTTGAGTATATTAGCTTGTCCGTTGAGTATATTAGCTTGTCCGTTGAGTATATTAGCTTGTCCGTTGAGTATATTAGCTTGTCCGTTGAGTATATTAGCTTGTCC
>JAYVGJ010000446.1:0-3299 GCA_043772375.1 Raineyaceae bacterium
CATTTTTTGGGTTTATAGGGTGAGAGATAATAATATAATTTCCCACCTTTAGGGTGGGAAATTCACAATTATTTAATTATCTAGGTATTGCATTTCGTAATATTTCTGGTATTCGCCACTGGTTACGTCATTTAGCCATTTTTCGTTAGACAAATACCAGTCTATTGTTTTTTCTAATCCTTCCTCAAACTGCAGACTAGGCTGCCAACCCAACTCATTCATTATTTTTTTTGCATCAATGGCGTAGCGCAAGTCGTGACCAGCACGGTCTGTAACGTAGCTAATAAGTTTTTCTGACGTGCCTTGTGGTCTGCCAAGTTTTTTATCCATTATTTTGCATAAAAGTAGGACTAAATCAAGATTTTTCCACTCATTAAAACCACCAATGTTATAGGTTTCTCCGTTTTTTCCTTTATGAAAAACGTCATCTATAGCCCTTGCGTGGTCTTGCACGTAAAGCCAATCTCTAACATTTTCTCCTTTTCCATAAACAGGAAGTGCTTTATTCGTTTGTATGTTGTTGATAAACAGGGGAATAAGTTTTTCTGGAAACTGATTTTCTCCATAATTATTGGAACAATTAGAAATGACAATAGGCATTTTGTAGGTGTTGTGATAGGCACGCACAAAATGGTCTGATGACGCTTTTGCCGCAGAATAGGGCGACTGTGGGTCGTAAGCGGTCGTTTCTAAAAAAAACTCTTCAGGATTATGAAGTGAGCCATACACTTCGTCAGTGGAAACGTGATAAAATAATTTTTCTGAAAAATCCGCTTTCCAAGCATTTTTAGCAGTATTTAGCAGATTTACTGTTCCTACTACATTGGTCATTACAAACTCCATAGGATTGGTGATAGACCTATCTACGTGAGATTCTGCTGCCAAATGAATAACACTATCAAAATGGTACTTTTCAAATAATTCATTCACAAAATTAGCATCAACAATATCTCCTTTTTCAAACACATAATTAGGTGCATTTTCTATGTCAGTGATGTTTTGCAAATTCCCTGCATAGGTGAGTTTATCAAGATTAACTATCTTATAATCAGGGTATTTAGTAACGAAAAGCCTAACAACGTGTGAGCCAATAAAGCCTGCGCCACCTGTGATGAGAATTGTTTTTTTTGTCATTTAAAGTATTGATAAGGAATTAGTAATTTTTAATTAGGAATTAGTAATGAATACAAAGTATTGATAATCAATAATTTATATAGCATTTTGTATTCATTCACAATTCCTAATTCCTAATTCACAATTATTTTGCTTTGTATTTTTCTTTATGTAAGATTTCTAGTATTTTTTCTCTAAAATCTCCTTGAATAATAATTTGTCCATCTTTGGCACTTCCACCAACGCCACATTTATTTTTAAGTAATTTTGAAAGCTCTGTAAGAGCTTCATTATCACCTACAAAGCCTTCTACAAGTGTAACTTTCTTTCCTGCACGAGCTTTTTTATCTAATAAAACTTTTAGATTTTGTTTTTCTGGCAAAAGTGTTTCAGTTGGTGCTTCCTCCTCAAAAACAAAATCAGGATTGGTAGAATATACTACGCCATTGCTATTTTTTACATTTTTTGACATAAATTTCGGTTTTTTATTCGTGCATTTGTGGCAACACTTTTTGCCACGAATACACGAATGTTTTTTATCTTACTTTTCAACCATAAAAGTACGTATTTCAGCCGTTTTTTTAGCTATTTCTTTGAAGGTATCAAAAGTAATATCAACTTTACTGATTTGGCTCAAAATCACTTTATTCGTAATTTCTTCAATACTTTGGATTTCAGCTAAATCTAAAATAGTTGTTTCTTCTGGTTTTGCATCAACAACATTTACTTTTTCGTAGATTTTCTGTAATTCTTTGAGTTTTACAAGAAGATTTTTAGTTGTTTCATTGTCTTCTTGCTTTTCCAAAATTCCAATAAGATTGGTAAGTGAGCGTTTTTGTGCGCCAATTCTCCAAAGAATAGTTTTCATAGCTTCATTTTTCTCTATGTCAGGAGAAGACAAAAGTGCCGTATTTGTAGCATAAAGCCCTTCTACCCAACTTCCAGCCAAAATAAGTGAGGCTAAATCTTTTCTATTGCTTTTCCCTCTCAAATACTCATCAACTGTGCCGTAGCCCTCACGTGTAATGCTCAAAAGAGAATCTCTTACATTGATATTTTGTTCAAAACGTGTTACAAGCGTTTTCATATCATCACTCAAAATATTGAGTTGGTCAGAAAGTTTTTTGACAACTTTCAGGTAATCCAATGATGCCTGATTTTTAGAATACAATGCCACATAACCCAAATCAGCCATATAAGCACCCAAATTTAGGGCAGTTTTTTGGGAAACAGTCAGGTAATTAGAAACATTTGCTGGAGGATTTAGCCATTTTTCGTCATACGCAATCTTAGCTTGGTTGATGTGCGACACAAAATCAACAGGAGAAGGAAAAGCATCAGCAACGCTTTTAATGCCTTCATTTAGCCCTGTGGTATCTTTTTTAGCATTTTTATTGAAAGTTAAAGAGTCAATATTATTTGCTTTTGGCTTATCTTTTGTGTCGCAAGAAGTCATAATAACTCCAAAACCAGCAACGAGAAGCAATTTTTGTGATATTTTCATAGAAATTTTATTTAAAATAATATCTTGTTTTTTGGTCGTAGTGTCCCACTACGACCTATCTAGCGCATTCAAGCGTCCCGCTTGCTTATTCTAAAAAGGAGCAGGACGCTCTAGTGCTTTTTTGCAGTCGTAGTGGGACACTACGACTAGATTATACTATTTTTTTTATTTAAAACGGCAAATCATCTTCATTTCCACCAGAAATAGTGGCTAATTGGTCGTTTATTTCGTCAATACTTGCAGTTTTTGTTGCTTTTGGCTTGGTTTCTGTTGCTTTGTACGGATTAGTCGCACCGCTAGAAGAAGATTTTCCACCCAAAGACTCAATACTCTGGGCTGTAACCTCTGTGTACCATTTTTCGTTGTATTCACGTGAGGCAATATTAAACATTACACTTACTTCGTCGCCTTCTGAATGGCTTTGTAAATTAGCTATTTTGTCATTCCAAACACAAATACATATCTTTTTAGGATACGCATCAGAAGTTTCCAAAACAAAATCTTGTTTTTTCCATTCTCCTTTGGCACTATTCCCTACTTGTACGCCCAAAATTTTTACTATTTTTCCTTTTATTTCTAAACTCATTTTCTTGATGTATGATGTATGATGTATGATGTATGATGTATGATGTATGATGTATGATGTATGATGTATGATGTATGATGTATGATGTATGATGTA
>JAYVGJ010000447.1:0-13471 GCA_043772375.1 Raineyaceae bacterium
CGTATTTGCTCGTCGTGTTGCTTTCGCTTGTTTGGGCGACCACAAGGGTCGCACCCTACATTTAAATACATTTTCCTATAAATGCTTGATAATCAAATAGTAAAAATTCTATTTAAAGATTAAGAAGATCTTTTACAAAAAAAAGCCCCCAAAATGGAGGATTTTTTAGTGAGCTTTTGCTCGTGCTTAATAAAAAAATAACAACTAAACCCAATTATTTACTTTACATATTTCATAAAGTCCAACAAGGCACTGTTAAATTGTGGTGCAAAGATAATACCATTTTTCTAAAATGCAACAAGATTGCAACAATGTTGCATAAAATATTTGTAAAAATAAAAAATAAAATGACCAATATACTGGAAATCAAACAGTTATCAAAAAACTATGGTAGTCTTAAAGCTGTAAAAACGCTTGATTTGGAAATTCCGCAGGGTGCAGTTTATGGGCTTTTAGGTCCTAATGGGAGTGGAAAAACAACCACTTTGGGAATGATTTTGGAGGTAATAAATCCTTCTAGTGGAACTTTTAGCTGGTTTGGAGAGGAAAATACTAGCGGAAGTGGTCATAAAAATAGACAAAAAATAGGTGCAATTTTGGAAACACCTATTTTTTATCCTTATCTTTCCGCACAGCAAAACCTAAAAATTACGGCGCAAATAAAAAATACGCCTTATAAGCGCATAGAAGTAGTTTTGAAAATGGTAAACCTTTTTGAACGCAAAAATGATGCGTTTAGAACTTTCTCTTTGGGTATGAAACAACGCCTTGCAATAGCATCTGCGCTACTTTCTGACCCCAAAGTCCTCATTCTTGATGAGCCAACCAACGGACTAGACCCACAAGGAATAGCAGAAATACGCCAAATCATTGTAGAAATAGCCAAACAAAACAAAACTATTGTACTTGCAAGCCACTTATTAGACGAAGTAGAAAAGGTTTGTACCCACGTTTGCGTGATGCAAAAAGGAGAAAAACTGTATTCTGGAACGGTGGAAGAACTTTTGGAAAGTGAAGAAGAGTTAGAAATTAAATTTGACCATTATATGGATAGCCACAATGCTCATAATATTTCAGAAAATGAAATAAAAACACTTTTAGATAATTGCCATCTAATTAAAAGTTATCATAATCAAGTTGATAATCATAATGATAACTATAATGATAATCAAGAAAATAGCTATTTTCTAAAGCTCAATGATGGCTATAAAAGCACTAGTATCAATAAATATTTTGCAGAAAAAAACATTTATTTGTCGCAAATAACTAGCAGAAAAAAGAGCCTAGAAACACAGTTTTTGGAGCTTTTGAAGAAGTAAACGTAATAATCCCTTTCTAAACTATTTAGAAAGGGATTATTACAGCAACTAATTAGTTGGAAATCAAGGCTTTTAAACTAAATATTTAGGATAGGTGTCTATTTGTTTGATATTACAAAAAGGATTTTATAATATGATGAAATATTCCTAATATTTTTGGTAAATCAGAAATATAATAAGTTTTCATATTCGTATAAACTTGATTATCAACGAGTTTTAGGAATTTCCAGTCATCACCAATGACGGCACAACCATAGATAAATTTTTGTGGCTTGCCTTTTTGCTCATTAAAAATTTTGGAAGCATACATTTGTGCTAAACATTGCCCTTTCCCATAGTCCATATTTTCATCTTTTGCCTCTACCAAAGTGATAATAGGAGCTTGCATTACGCTTTTTAGTGGATGTTTGGAGATAAAAAAATCACACGCACCCGACAAATCCCGCTTATCATCAACATATAAATCCTCACCAGAATAAAGCGTAACATTATCTAGGTAGGCAAGTGCTACTTCCAATAAAATCGGCGAAATAAGTTTTTCAGACTTGCTTTTTTCGTTGGTGAGTGGCGTAAGTGCCGCTATTTCCAAACTACGTTTTAACCAATCAGAAGGCTCTATAAGCATTATTTCAGGAAATAAGTTAATACTACTTTCCTCCAAATCTAGTTTTTCTAATGTTTGTCTTAGACTTTTATAATTCCTATAGCCCATAATGGAGTTGTGAATTGTAAGTTGTGATACTCAAACCTTCAAAGTCTTAAAAACCTTGTAAGTTTGGTAATACACTTTTTTAGAAATAAAATTGGTAATATCCTTTTGAGCCGTCAGCCGTAAAACCCTCCATAAGCACACGTCCACCTGTTTTCATCAAATCTTCAAACTTTTTGGCAGTTTGTTCTGCGGTACTCATTTCTTCGTCATTTATTTTGATGATAGTAAAACCTTCTTGTATGTAGGTTTCTCTAAAAAATATGCCTCCACGCTTCACTTTGGATATTCTGACCCCATTTTTTACTTTTAGTCTATCTTTATCAATTTTAGAAAGTGCTTCAAATTCAATACCCAATTTATCTACTGCGGCTACTTCTTTTTTTACAACTTCTGTATTTCCTTCTCTATTGATAAGTTCTACCAGTTTTTCTTGTACAATATTATTTCGTTTGAAAGTAATATTTATTTTGTCGCCTGGCTTGGCATAGCTCAATTTTTCGTCATAATCACTACGAGAATTCATTTTGTCGTTGTCCAATTTCAAAATCACATCACCACGTTTTAGCCCTGCTGTTGAGGCTGCTGTTCCCTCTTGCACAGACGTAACAAGCACACCATCATAACCTTTCAAAGCAAATTCTTTGACACTTTCGTTATTTACTTCTTGCACTTCTGCGCCCAAAAATGCCTTCTGCACATCTCCAAACTGAATTAAATCTCTCGCAATTTTTGCTACAATATCCACAGGAACAGCAAAACCATAACCAGAATAAGAACCAGTATATGACAAAATGGCAGTATTGATGCCAATAAGCTCCCCTTTGATATTGACAAGCGCACCACCAGAATTACCAGGATTTATGGCTGCATCTGTCTGTATGAAAGATTCTATAGGAAATTGACTGTTTAGAAGTTTGATATTACGCCCTTTTGCACTCACAATACCAGCCGTAACAGTAGAAGTAAGGTTAAAAGGATTTCCTACCGCAAGCACCCACTCGCCTACCTTCACGTCACGAGAACGACCAAATTTGGCATTTGGCAGGTTTTTAGCTTCTATTTTAAGGACTGCAAGGTCGGAAGAAGGGTCTCTACCTATCACTTTTGCTTCATAAGAACGCTTTTCGTGGATAACTTCTAGCTTATCAGCTCCATCAATAACGTGATTATTGGTGATAATGTAGCCGTCAGCCGTAAAAATAACCCCAGAACCAGAACCCGTAACACGACTTCCGCCTTGATTGCCACCGCCACCAAACATATATTCAAACATATCCATATTTTGACGACCATTGGCAATAGACTTAATGTAAACAACACTTTGGGTAGCCACAGAAGATGCCGTAACAAAATCTTCACTAGGGATAATCATTCCTGCTGCCGCAAGTGCATCATTTCCACCTGTATTACGTACATTGGGCGTATTTTGCTGTATTTGTTGTTTATTAAAATTATTTTGATTATAATTTTTTGATGAATTTTCAGAGAAATACGAAAATCCATAAGCACCCGCCACGCCTGCAAATAAGCTAATGGCTATGTTTTGAGAGATATTTTTAAGATTTTTGAGCATTTTTTTGATTTTTTTGTGGAATATTTATGTAATAATCTTGTAACAATTTTTTAGTAGTTTTTCTTCATTTTCTATCAAATTTTATACCAAAATTAGGCTAAAAAGCAATTAAATACCTGCAAATTAGCTTTTTATTTCACAAACATAAAAAAAAATATTAGATTTGGGAGTTAAAACTCCATGAAAATTATTACAATAAATTATTACAATAAATTATCAAAATGAATTATCAGTTAAACTTATTGCCCTTATCTTTTGAATTAGAAACCAAGAAAGTGCTTAAAAAAGCTACAAAAGCACATATTGCGTTGGCAGAACTAAAAGGTGTTTGCAGGACAATTCCTAATGAAGAAATTTTGGTAAATACGTTGGTATTGCAGGAAGCAAAAGAAAGCTCTGCTATTGAAAATATTATTACCACACATGACGAACTTTTTAGAGCTGAAATATCCAAAGAAAAAATCAGTAAGGAAACGAAAGAAGTCCTTAATTATGCGAGTGCGCTACATTTAGGCTTTCAATTGGTACGAGATAACCAGTTTTTGAGTAATAATTTTATTTTGAAAATACAAAATAAATTAGAAGAAAATCAAGCTGGATTTCGGAAACTGCCCGGAACTGTTCTCAAAAACGACCAAACGGGTGAGGTGGTACACACACCTCCGCAAGATTATGCCAGTATTCTTGCCCTAATGAATAATTTAGAAGCATTTATTAACAATGAAACTGATGAAACTGATGTGCTCGTCAAAATGGCAGTTATTCATTATCAGTTTGAAACAATTCACCCGTTTTATGATGGAAATGGGCGCACAGGACGAATTATAAATATTTTGTACCTTGTTTTAAACAAATTATTGGATTTTCCTATCTTGTATTTAAGTCGTTATATTATCCAAAATAAAACTGATTATTATAGGCTTTTGCAGACCGTAAAAACTGAAAATAAATGGGAAGAATGGCTTTTATATATGTTAGAAGGCATAGAACAGACTTCAAAAGAAACTATTATTTTGATTGAAAAAATCAGTCAATTGATGGATAAATACAAGCAAGAGATACGAGAGAAATTACCAAAAATCTATAGCAAAGATTTATTAGAAAATCTGTTTAAACATCCGTACACTAAAATTGAATACCTACAAAATGATTTAAAATGCAGTAAAAACACTGCTATTACCTATTTAAAGGCACTTAGTGAGAATGATTTTTTAGTAAAATATAAGGTTGGAAAGGAAACTTTTTACCTTAATCAGCCACTTTTTGATTTATTTACCAACAAAAAATGAATTACAACGAGTCCAACAAATGCCTGTTTCTTGGACTTGTTGTGATAACGAGTCCAAAAAATGCGCATTTCTTGGACTTGAAGAATTTAAAATCTGTTTTCCAAATATTTCATTCCTATTTTTTGGAATTCTTCTAGGGTTTTTTGTTCTTTTTTGATGCTTTTTCCATCTTTGTAGATTTCGTAAAATGGTGTTTTTGTGTCTGTAAAATGAATTCCGTTGATGATTTTGCCATTGTCATCAGTTGTGAGATAAGTCATAAAAATTGGCTCTTCCGCATCACTAAAATACATACTTTCTTCTAGGGAGAGAAAACTCACCATTTGCTGAAAAATGTTATCTAAATCATCAGAAAGCTGAATAATCATACCTTCTGCCATTCTGAGATTGGTTTCCAAATCTCCCATTAGCTCATTATCTTCTTCTTTTAGCTCAATTTTTTTACTAGCGGAACAGGTTATTCTTTTACCATTTTTGACACAATAAACAGTTCTGTTTTTTGGCAAATTCTGCAAATCAAATGTAATATATTCGGTATAAACTACAGTTTTATTTTTAGCTAAAACCTCTACTGTGAGTAGGTTGTTTTTCAAATAAAACCTTGTTTCTGCGTTTGGCTCTTGCGTATTACTGATTTTGATAACATCATTTTGTTTTTCAAGTGTGATACGGTTGAAATAATGCACAGCAAACAAATCTAAAAAAACAGTTTTGATTTTCCCTTTTTCTATTTTTTTGGTTACAAATCCCTTATTGATAACTTTATAAGCCTCGCCATCAATAATTTTACCATTTTTATATGTTGATTTTATATCATATATTGGGTGTTCGTATTTTTCCAAATCTTTGAGATAATCATTAGAATATTGGAACATTATTGTCCCATTCTCATAATAATCAACCCATTTAAATTCCCTATTTCCACCTAAGAAATAACCGTTGTGCGGTTTTCCACTTTTGTAAAAGCCTTCGTACTTGTTGGCGGGCTTGTGGGTAATACTAAACGAACTATGCACAACCGTACTGTCTTTTGTAGTATTTTGCCCAAAAAGTGGGTTTTCATTATCCATAAAAATAGTAAAAAGAAGTAAAAAAAGATTTTTTTTCATAAAATCACGGGACTAATTATTTTTCAAACTTCACGTTATTAACAACTTCATTATCAAGGAAATCAGTATCATTATTGATAAAAGCAAGCAGACATTTTTCTATAAAAACAAAGTTACACCCGTTCATTTCTGTTGTGCGTAGCATTTTTTGTATGCTGGTGATATTCTGCACTTTTGGACGAAAAAGCCTTATAGCAAAGACGAGAGGCGTTTTTTGGTCGTAATATTCTTGTTGTGGATATTCTCCAAAAATGCTTAACGTGTTCTGGGCTTTTTGGTTGTCTGTATATTTCACTTCAAAATAATAAAAATATTTTTTGATGTCATCTTCTTCAGTAGCAAGGATTTGCCCTCTTATTTTGAGCCAGTCAATGGCTTTAAATTCTTGCATCACTTCTGCGGCAGAAAGTGCGCCTAATTGGGTTGGTTTGCTCTCAAACGGACTCTGAAAAGCGGTGGTGAAAGCAGGTACAAAAGTAGTGGTAGATGGTATCATTTTGTGGTTGTTTTTCCTTATTATTTTTTTGAATATTAGTAATTTATTTTGCTCAAATTTACGGCTTTTTTTAATAGATTTTCTAAATTTCTTTTAAAATGAAAAACTTTTTTGCAACAAAAAGCAAGTTTTTTTAGGATAAAATGAATAAAAATCTCTATTAAAAAATGCAAAAATTTTGGCTTTAAAAAAAGTTTCACCAAATAATATTTGGCAAGATTTTTCAAAAAGTGCTATTCCAACATTTTGACGTTTTTTGAGGGTGTTTTTTTGGCTGAAAATAATTATTTTTTGCAAATTTAAAAAATGCAACAAAATGAGAATTTGGCAACTTTTTTTAATATTTTTTTAGCAAATATTTTTTTAGAAAAATATTTGCTATACATTTGTTTAGAAACGGTTGATATTTTCAGCAAAAAATCAGTTAAAAAGTTAGTTATTTTATCCAAAAAATAATCATAAAAAACCCTAAAAAATAGCATAATGAAAAACCTAAAATTTGTTTTTATAGCATTGTTAATTTGTCTTTTTTCAGGCAAAATAAAAGCCCAAACAGATAGCACAAAAAAAAGTGTTACAACTACAACAGTAACGACAGTAACAACCACCACAACTACAGAAGTTGCCAAAGAAAAATTAAAAATAACAAGGCGTTATTTTAGTTTTGCCATTGGTGGTGCTGGTGACGTGCAAAATAAAAGCGGGAATGTAGGTGGTATATCTTTTTCCTACGTTTTATCCAATAATTGGGGCTTTAATGTAAGTTATAGAGGTTATACGACACGTGCCAACGCATTGCCAGAAGATTATTCAGCAGGTTTGCAATTTTTTGGAGATAATACTCCAAAAGATAATTTACAAGCATTGTCTTTTCGTGTGTCAAAAGAAATACCAACATCATCACCAAACGTTAGATTTGCATTGGAATCAGGAATTTCAGGTATCCTATACAAAACAAGCCAGTTTGGAATAATAACATCTCCTAGTTTTTTTGGAAGTAGCCACAAAGTAACTAAAAACTATCAACCAAGCATTGGGCTATCTCTACGTGCAAAAGCAGAAATAATATTTGGTAGGAAATTTGGAATGGAACTTGCCACTATTGCCAATATCAATGAATTTCAGTCTTATTTTGGTGGAGAAATAGCTCTTAATTTTGGTATGTTAAGGCGCAAAACAGCACAATAATAAAACCAAAAAAATCATAATAAAAAACCTAAAAACCCTATTTAAATGAAAAATTTAAAATTTATTCTTATTTTTTTAGCTTTTATCTCGCTTGCAGGCTCTTGCGAGAGGCGTGAGAGTGACGTAATAGCAATGAAAGTGCCAGGAGATGCCATCATCAAAGGCAGAATAACAACGGCTAATGGCGCAAAACCTGCCACAGGTTTAAAAATAACTGTTTTTTGGGTTTATGATAATATTATCAGAGAAAAAACCAACACGAAAACTGATGGAAATGGTAATTATAGCGTCAATCTTCTTGTAAGACCAGAAGAAGCAAAAAATGGAGAATTTATTTTGTGCCTTACTGATGCGTGTTTGAAAGGTTACCTCTTTTGTAAGGGGGAAGAACCTGAAAGAAGTGCTTTTGAGCGCACTCGTCTGGAGCGTGACCAAACATTTATAGCTAATTTTAATGTTCCACAGGCTGCAACAATAAAATTTTCTTTGGCTAATTCTGTCGTTTATACGCCAGATTATTACTACCAGCTTTTTGATAACAATCTTAACTATTCACTTGCGCAATTTTGGTATTATCCTAATAATGCTCCCAATATCTATGAGCTAGAGCGTATTGTACCCGCAGACACGCCCATCACAATAGAGGCGAAAACGGTTACTAGGGTTTTTCCTGTAGTAAAACTCTCCTCAAAAATTTATAATATTCCTGCCATTGCGCCAAATCAAACGCTGGTACAACCTATTTCTTTCTAACTAAAATTTCAATTAAATTTTTAATTTTATGTCAAAAAATAATATAAAAAATACCATATTGATTTGTTTTCTGCTATTTTTGGTAAGCAAATCACACGCACAAATACACGTAGGGATAACCACACAATTTGGAGTCAGTTCTATGAATATAAATGATGCAGGTCTTTCTTATAATGGAGAAATAGAGCCTAAACGTAGCTATGCTATTGGTGTAGTGGCAAGCGTTCCTGTCAAAAAATGGCTCAATGCAGAAACTGGTTTAGTTTTTCAAAATCTCGGATTTGCACAAAGTAAAACAAAATACACCAATGATGTTGTTAATATTCATTATTTGAATATTCCTGTCAATGCACGTTTAAACCTTTCTAAAGCAAGCAGAAGGACAAAATTTTATTTCAAAACTGGTTTATATGCAGGCATTGCCGTTGGAGGAAATCTAAAATTATCTTCTAATTTTGTACCCGCAACTGAAATAAACCAAGTGCCAGACCCAGCAAAAATAATCAACGTAACAGAAACAAGAAAATTAGGAATAGGCAACAACCCCACTACGGATTTTGCTAGAAGATTTGATGCAGGTTTTAATATTGGCTTAGGAATGGATATGAAGCGTTTTTTGTTTGGATTTAATATTCAGAAAGGTTTTGCAAATATTGAAACAAAGGGAGATAACCAGAACTCTATGAAAAATTTTGTAATGGGTTACTACCTTTCTTATTTGATACTTCGTGGGAATACTAAAAAAAGCTATTATTACAGAACAATCATAAGATAAACCAAAAACACATACAACTATGAATTTAAAAACCGCATTTTTACTTCTTTGGATAGCTTTTTTGCTGTCGTCTTGTGCTGGAAGTGGGCAATACCAAACCACACGCTCACATTATACGCCTAATTTGGCAAAAGAAAAACTAAACGCAGAAGTTGCGTGGGTTGCAGGTGTGGGTGCAAGCGCAAACGCTGCCCTTAAAGTTTCTAAACATTGGGGCGCAGTTGCGGCTTTTCAAGCAAATTATACGTCTTATACTGCAACAGAGTTTCTTTCCTCACCAAAATATTACACCAAAAGAGGTTATAGTTTTGATTTGGGTGCAAATTTTAACACCCCAATAGGTGAAAAAGGTAGTTTTAATGTTTCCTCTGGTTTTGGTTATAACATTTCCACACAAACGAGTAAATTTACAAGCTCTTATCAAAACAATACCTACCTGACAGATACAAACGGGGCTTATTGGTATGTGCAGCCCTATTTGATTTTGGGGCAAAATAGAAAAACTAAACATCTAATAGCTTGTAGGCTACAAAATTATGGTTTTAACCTAACAAGTTATGAATATTCAGGCTATTACAATGGTCAAAAGCATATTTCAAGCCTTAGTTTGGGTTATGGTATAGATTATAATGTTATGCCCAATCTTAATTTTACCACCCAATTAGGCTTAGAGTTCTCTCTAAATAACATCACTGTAGAAAATGGTAATACTAGAAGCACAAATACTGCTAATAGTACTTGGGCGAAAATAGGCGTACAATTTGTGCTTCCTTCAAAAAAATAAACAAATATTCTTAAAAATCACAAAAAAAGCCCCACAAATAGCTGTTACTATTTGTGGGGCTTTTCACCAAGATACCTTAGTTATTATAAATTTTTATCCAAAAAATTAGTGAGCATTTTATAGAGATGTAAACGGGTATTTCCGCCAGAAATTCCGTGATTTTTGTTGGGATAATAAAAACTTTCAAATTGCTTATTAGCCTTTATCAGGGCATCTTGCATAATAACGGCGTTCTGAAAATGCACGTTATCATCTCCTGTGCCGTGTACAAGCAGATATTTCCCTTTTAGCTTATCTACGTGAGTAATTGGCGAGTTTTCGTCATAGCCAGCAGCATTATCTTGAGGACGTTTTAGGTATCTTTCTGTATAAATAGTATCATAAAAACGCCAAGTCGTAACAGGTGCAACTGCCATAGCAGCCTTAAAAACGTCATTTCCTTTCAAAATACACAAAGACGACATATAACCTCCGTAACTCCAGCCCCAAACACCAATTCTGTCTTTATCAACAAAAGGCAAGCCACCCAAATATTTAGCAGCATCAATTTGGTCTTCAACCTCTAGTTTTCCTAGTTGTCCGTAGGTTGATTTACGAAAAGCCGCTCCACGTCCTCCTGTGCCTCTATTATCCACACACGCCACCACATAACCCTTGCTCACAAGGTGCTGATACCAAAAGAAATCAAAGAAATCCCATTTATTATCAACTTCTTGAGAGCCAGGACCACCATAAACAAACATCAAAACAGGGCTTTTTGCACTAGCGTTTCCGCTACTATTTGCAGGTTTTATCATCCAACCGTTTAACTCTGTTCCACTTGCGTTTTTGAAAGTGAAAAATTCTTTTTTAGTGATGCTAAAAGCCTTCATTTTATCATTCAAAGCTTTATTATTTTCCAAAACCTTGATGCTTTTTCCTGTTTTTGCCTCATGCAAACTTGTGATAAAAGGTGTATCTTTGTCGCTAAAACTATCCACATAATAACTGCAATCAGGGCTCATATTGATGCTGTGCGTACCTTTTTGAGTGGAAAGTTTCTTGAAATCTTTCCCAGAGAAATCAGTCACATAAAGTTGTCTTTCAAGTGGAGAATCTTTGGTGCAGGTGAGGTAAATAAGGCTATTTTTCTCATCTACGCCTTCTATTTTGCTTATTTCAAAGTTGCCTTTGGTGATTTGTCTAATTAGTTTTCCGTTAATTTCATACAAATAAATATGTTTAAATCCATCTCTTTCGCTTGTATGCAAAAACTGCTTTCCGTTCTCCAAATAGCGCAAATCATCAGTAAATTCTACATCAACATACGTTTTTTCTTCTTCTGTGAGGATAGTTTTGCTTGCGCCTGTGCTTGCGTTGGCGTGCAAAATCTCTAATTTATTTTGCAAACGGTTCATTCTGCGGATAGAGAGTGTGTTGGCATCTTTTGTCCAGTTGATACGAGGAATATAAATGTCGGTTTCTGTACCAATATCCATTTTAGTTATCTTGAAATTAGCCATATCCACCACAGAAATAGTGATTTTTGAGTTGTCTTCTCCTACTTTTGGATATTTGAAACGGTAATCAGTAGGATAGGAGTTGTTCCACATTTGCATATTATATTCTTTCACGTTGGTTTCGTCAAAAGTATAAAAAGCAATTTTTTTGCTATCTCCAGACCACGCAAACGCCTGCGCAAAAGCAAATTCTTCTTCATAAACCCAGTCTGTGCTGCCATTGATGATGCTGTTTTGCTTTCCTGTTGTGGTGATTTGTTTCTCAGACATATCTGCCAAATTCACAACAAAAAGGTCATTGTTGCGCACAAAAGCTACTTTTTGCCCATCAGGAGAGATAGTGGCGTAAGATTGCGCTCCACCAGCGGAAAGTATAGAAAGTTTTTTTGTTTTGATGTCAAAAATGGAATAATCAGCCTTAGAAGAACGTCTATAAATGCTTTGAATATTGTTTTGAAGCAAAATTTTGTCTTCTGTTGCGTTGAGTTCGTAAGACTGAAATTCTTGCCCTACGTCAGCCAAAACTCCTACTTTTTTACCATCTTTCACAGTAAATTTAGCAATTTTTGCACCTTCGTTAGCGGAGTAAAATTGTCCGTCTTTCATCCAGTTTATTTCAGCGGTTTGAGCAGGATAAAAACTATAATTTTGCCAAATGTCTTCAATTTGGATTTTCTTTTGCGCCCATAAAGTTGCATTGGAGGCAATCAGAGCAATTATTAGAAAAATATTTGATTTTTTTTGCATTTTTTTTGATTTTTTTAAACTTTTTTAAGATAAATCTACGTTGTAATATCAGCATAAAACGCCACATAAAAAAATTTAGTATATTTTGTAAATTTTTTACACGAATTTTACTGAAAAATTGACTTTGGCACAAAACTTGAAATGGTATTTAGTATGGTAAACCACTAGATGAAATATCATACAAAGGTATCATTTTGTTTGTTTATGTTGTTTAATTGTTATTAGAAAAACTCGTCTTTTTAAGGCGAGTTTTTTTGTTTCTCAAAAAATAGCATTTAGGAATACCAAGAACATTGTATCTAAATAAAAAAAAATACGTAAGAAATAACCAACTTGTCCCAAACTTAGCTATATTACAACATTTACAAAACATTACGGATTCTTGCACAAAAAACATAAAAAAATGAATAAAATTGCTACTTTTCTAATTGCCTTACTTTTTTTATTTTCTAATAAAACACTTCTTTTTGCGCAAGATGCACCAATGCAAGCCGTTATTTTGAGCGCAAATAAGTCTGAATACATGCTTGGAAGGCATTATCAAATTTTTAAAGATACCTCTGCAAAACTTACCTATACGCAAGTGAGCAGCAATAAATATGATAATTTATTTTATTCTAGCAAGGAAGACAAACCAAGTGTAGGCTATTCTAGTGCTGCTTTTTGGTTGCGCTTCAAGATAGAAAACCCTTTTCAATCTGAAAAAGAATACATTTTGGAACTAGAAGCACCACTATTAGATGATGTTACGCTATTTTCTCCTACTTCTTTGGGTAGTATTCAAGAGAAAAAAGTGGGTGATTTGATGCCTTTCAACGACAGAGAAATCCGTAATAAAAATCACGCTTTTCGTATCAAAATTCCTGCACGAAACACTAGCACCTATTATATGCGTGTACACTCGCAAAGTTCTCTGCATTTTGGAGGCACACTTTGGGAAGAGCCAGAGTTTCAGGTGAGTTCTAGCAACGAACAAACGGGTTTTGGCATCTATATAGGCATTATGATTGCTATGATTTTCTATAACTTTTTTGTTTTCCTTTCTTTACGAGATGCCACGTATTTGCATTATGTAAGTAGTATTGTGGCGGTTTCTTTGTTTCAGTTGTCTTACAACGGAATGGCATACCAGTTTTTTTGGTCGTCTTCTCCAAGATGGCACGAGATAACCGTTCCGTTGTTCATTGCGCTTGGTGCGCTCACAAGCCTAAATTTTGCTACAAAATT